>JBCBYZ010000005.1:0-49248 GCA_039815595.1 Pseudomonadota bacterium
TACCTCGGCGGTCTGGCCGGTCTCAATCGCTCTGAGCAAGACCAGATGGTGCCATATTGGATATTCCGCGACGCAAACATGTTTTGTCTGAGCGTCGACAAAACGCACGAATCCATTGAACAAATTTGCTCCAAGCACAAACTTGCAAGACACGTGTTGGCCACCGGCCATCGTGCTCCAAAGATGCTGGCTCTCCTGAAACCTGATGATACCGAAGGTGCAAAATCGATCCCCGCGCCGCAGACCAGTTTTTTTGCAAAACCGGACCGAGGCAGCAAAGGCCAACACGCCGAACGTTGGGTCAAAGACGGCGACACCTTCTATTTGGCGCGGCAAGACTTGAGGGTCCCCAAAGACAAAATCATCGACCACATGCAACAGCGCTGCCGCGAAATTGGTAAACCGCTGCTGTTGCAGGAGTTGATTGAAAACAATGAAGCCATCCAAAAGTGGGCAGGTAAGGCGTTTGCAACCGCACGCATAGACACCCACAGAACTCCGGACGGGTCGGTCACTGTAGGGCGCGGTATCATGCGCATTCCCGCAGATCAAAACTCTTCGGTGGACAATATCTCAAGCGGCGGAACCGGGTTCAGCCTAAACTCGCAATCGGGGATCATGGGTCCAGGCTATATGGGTTTATGTTTTGGGCCAGCCAACTTCACGAGCCGTTCGCCAGCGACCGGCGAAGTTCTCACCGGTCAAAAGGTTCCCGGTTGGGAAGAGGCCTGCGCGACAGTGCTTGAACTCCACAAGAGCGTTGAGAATGCCCACGCCATCGGGTGGGACATCGGCTTTTCCCCGGATGGACCGGTGGTTGTAGAGGCCAATATTCCCAACGGACTGCACATCATTGACCAGGTGGCACTGGGCGGATTTTTCAACACCCATACCGCCGATTGTATGGCACAGTGCATCGCATCCCGTTTGGCCGAAACCCAGCCGACAGGCTCACGCCTCATGGTGGGAGCCGAATATGGTGAGAACGCATGAAAAAACAGCCGCAAAAATCGCTAAAACAGCGTTGGCGCAGGTTTAACGAAAAGCGGCGATTATTCATCAGACGCATCAAGGCCAAACGGTCTCGTACGGCTTTTGGGGACAAACCCGTGATCGGCGTGACCGGCAGCGTTGGCAAGACATCGGCCTGCGCGTTTTTGGGGCATGTCCTCTCAAAAAATTTCGAAGTCGTCAGGCCGCAGGGCGGCAACACGATGCAGGGCAATGTGGGCAACACACGGCGACTGACAGCAGAAAGCGATATGGCCGTCTTCGAAGTCGCAGCCGGCGGACCGGGCACCATCGCACCGCAGGTGAAACTCATTCGTCCCAATGTTGCGATCGTCACGAAGATTTCCTCCGACCACTACACCGCTTTCCGGAGTCTGGAAGCAACCGCAAAAGAAAAAGCTGAACTGGTGCGGTGCCTTCCCGCAAATGGGATCTGTTTCCTGAATGGAGACGATGTGCATGTGCGCGCTATGCGCCGCCACTCTCCATGCAAGACCCTGTTTTTTGGCGAGAGCGCTGACAACGATTACCGGGTGCATAGCATTGAGGAACGTGGTCTGGCCGGAATAGCTTTTTCCATAACAGCGGGGGAGGAGGAGCAGCGCTTCGAAATCGCAGCCATTGGAACACAGATCATCCCGTCCTATGCGGGGAGTATCGCCTGTATGCATCATCTGGGTCTGTCTTTACCAAAGATTGCCGAGTGGGCGACCGACTACGTCAACGCGCTCGGTCGATGTTCACTGCATCAACACACGAGCCGACCAATCTTTATCAATGACACGGCCAAAGCGCCAAGCGGTACATTAATTGAAGCATTTGGTGTGTTGGCTCACGTAAAGGCGCCAAGAAAGACCGTCTTCATCGGTCAAATCTCCGACTACGCCGGATCGCAGGCCAGCCAATACCGAAAGGCGTGCAAGGCTGCGGACCAACATGCAGACCGCATCATCATGCTGCGCGAGAAAGCAAACTCTATCCGTCTACACTACGAGTATAGCCCGGAAACCGAATTTATCCGTGTCGATGATGCTCGAGAATTGGCTCAGTTGATCGACGATACCGCAATTGAAGGCGAAGTCATTTTCTTGAAATCGTCACTGAGCATCCACTGCGAGCGGGTCATCATGAATGAGCTAAAACCCATTCATTGCTGGCGCTCAAAGTGCCCAAACGCCTTTCCGTGCACTCGATGTAAGCATCCCTTTGACCCCGAATGTGCAACCGTTGAGAAAGAGCCGGAGAAACGTGATTGGTCCCAGAGAGATCAAGCAAAACTGTTTCCGCCGTGGCCAAAGCTATAATTGGACGCCCGCTCAATCGTATCGAAGATCCGTCGCTTTGCCCCGGAACACGTAATAGGACAACACGGTGTAAGCCATGATTGTCGGAAGCACGAAGAGCGTCCCCACCAGGATGATAAACAGGCTTTCCGGCGCGCTTGCAGCCTCATAGAGCGTCAGTTTTTCCGGCACGACATATGGATAAAACGAATAAGCCAAGCCTGCGAAGGCCAGCGCAAACAAAAGCGTGGTGGCCGCAAAGGGCACATGCCGCCAGCGGTCCGCTTCATCGGGCAGGTGTTTCAGCGCGATAAACAAAACGGCGAGCAGCACAAGCGACATCAAGGGCAGCGGCGCCAAAAACAACATTTCAGGAAACGAAAACCACTTATCGAAAATACGCGTGCTCACCAGCGGACTTGCTGCAGAGACCGCAAATAGACCGCCGATGACACCAAACAAGCTGGTCTTGGCCCACCGAACCGATTGCTCCTGCAAACGGTTCTCGGTTTTGATGATAAGCCACGCAGCCCCGATAAACGCATAGCCTGCGGTCAGACAAAGCGCGGTGATTGACGCGAAGATGACATTTGGCAGAGTCCACTCCAGACCCATGATGTAGAGACCCAGCATGAAGCCTTGCGACAGGCTGGAGAGTAGCGAACCCGCAAAGAACGCATTGTCCCAAAGGGCCTTGCGCTTGACCCGCGCTTTTGCACGAAACTCAAACGCCACTCCGCGCAAGATGAGCCCGATCAACATGACAGCCACCGGCAAATAGAGCGCCGTGAGAATGGTGCCATGGGCCATGGGGAAAGCCACCAACAACAGGCCGGTCGCCAACACGAGCCAAGTCTCGTTGGCATCCCAAAACGGGCCGATGGACGCGATCATCCGGTCGCGCTGATGCTCCATCGCAAAAGGAGAGAGAATTCCAACACCCAGATCAAACCCATCCAGGACCACATAAATCAGGATCGACGTGCCCATAAGGCCGGCAAATGCGAGAGGCAGCCAGACTGCCGGATCACCAAAAAGTTCCACGACAGTGCTCCTTATTCAGCTGGTATAACGGCGACTTCCGCCGCGCCGGAGGACGGTGTGAGCGGTTGCAGGCTCTCACCACGGCTTGCCTTGGCAGCCAGATGGAACAACACCCCGATATAGGCGGCAATCAGCAGGGCATAAACTGAGAGATACGCAATCAACGTTGTCATCACCATGGGTGCTGGAACATCGGCAACCGCTTGAGCCGTCGTCATAACGTCCTGCACCAACCACGGCTGACGCCCAATCTCCGTCGTGTACCAACCGGCCAAAGTGGCCAGCCAGCCGGAGAAGCTCATACCCACCAACCCGTACAGAACGAGGTTGGGCAAGGCCGTTACACTGTCACCGTGAGCGCGCCTGCGCCACAACATGACGGCGGCCAACCAGGACAATGCAAGCATCGCCAAGCCTGTGCCGATCATCACCCGGAAGGACCAGAAAACCTGCAGCACGGGCGGGTGCAGCACGGTGCCATCTTCTGCCACAAAGTCATTCAAACCCGGCACGACTCCGTCGGCGCTGTGCTTGAGAATAAGACTTGCGCCGTTCGGAATACCGATTTCAAAATCGTTGGAACGCGTCTCTTTATTGGGCATGGCAAACAAAATGAGCGGTTTGTTGGGACCCGTCTCCCAGTTGCCCTCCATCGCAGCCACTTTTTGCGGCTGGTGCTCCAGCGTATTTAGACCGTGGAGATCACCCACCAAAATCTGCACAGGAATGAGGAAAGCCGCCAAGCCAACACCAAAGCGCAACCCGATGGTCACCGAACGATCCGTGTCCCCACGCAGGCGGCGATAGGCACTCAAACCAGCGATCAGGAACGCCACCGTCAAACCACTTGCCAGCAGCATATGCGTGAAACGGTATGGCATGGACGGATTGAACACGATGGCAGCCCAGTCGGTGGCAAACGCAACCCCATCGCGCATTTCAAAACCAACCGGCGTATGCATCCATGAGTTCAAAACGATGATCCAAAACGCGCTCATCGTGGTCCCGAAGGCCACCAGGAAGGTTGCCGTCGTATGAAGCCAACTGGGCACGCGGGAGAAGCCAAAAAGCATGATGCCCAAGAACACCGCTTCCAGAAAAAACGCCGTCAGAATCTCGTAGGCGAGAAGCGGCCCCGCGATGTTCCCTACCGTCTCCATAAAGCCCGGCCAATTGGTGCCGAACTGGAAACTCATCGTAATGCCGGAGACCACGCCCATCGCAAAGGAAAGCGCAAATACCTTTACCCAGAACCGGTAGGCATTCATCCACCCTTCATCGCCGGTTGCGTTAAAGCGCAGCTTGAAGAACAGCAGCACCCAACCCAATGCGATGGTGATGGTTGGAAACAAGATGTGAAACGAAATGTTCGCGCCAAACTGAATGCGCGATAGAAGTAAGGTGTCCAATGTGCCTTCCATCAGGCTGCTCCCCCGTCCGATTTTTTAGGTGTTTGTGTGGCCCGTCTTTTTCCGCCGAAGGAAAACGGTATGACGCCTTCCGCCTTACCGATCAGGCCTTGCAGTTTTGAGCCAAGGGTCAACAACTGTACCAAGCGCTCGGTTTCCAGCCGGTTCATGTCGTCATACCAGCCCGTCAACAGTTCGATCAGTTCGCCCAACTCACCGATACGGTCCATCGCGTAGCCACTCTCGCCATCGGCGGGCGCTTGCATTTGCAGCTCCCGCAATTTGGTCAGCGTTGGATCGATCTCACGTTTTTTGCGTTGCTCTACCAGCGTGCGCACGATGGTCCAGAGGTCCTCAGGCGTGGTGAAATAGTCCCGCCGATCCCCCTGGACATGCTTAAGGCGCACAAGCTCCCAAGCCTGCAATTCCTTCAAACTCATGGAGACGTTGGAACGCGAGATCGACAGTCGTTCAACAATTTGCTCGGCATTCAGTGGCGCTTCGCTGAGGAATAGCAGAGCATAGATTTGACCCACCGTGCGGTTGATACCCCACTTGGATCCCATCTCGCCGAAATGGATGATGAATTCCTGTTCTGTGTTGGACAGCATCGCGTTTTCATGGATTTCAGTAATTTCTGAAATCCATATAATTAGGCCCGTAAGTCCTCGCCATCAGAACCGGAAGCCTGTGCGCTTCTGTCGCGAGACCGCGCGCTCTTGCGCCTTTGCCCCTTCTCGGCTAAACCGCCACCACCGCGTCGACACCCCTGGAGGGAACGCGGGTCAGCCGTCTTTTCAATACGTTTTCCAAGCGCATTTTGCGCGGCCGATACGAATTGTCTTGGCAACTGAGCCGGGCGCATCCGTCCGGTGACCTCTGACAACGCTTAGGAGAAACCGATGAGCGATACTGAAATGCTCAAGGGCCAAGCGCGCGACCGTGTAGGCAAGGGGGCCGCACGGGAATTGCGTCGCAACGATATGGTGCCCGCCGTCATTTATGGCGACAAAAAAGCCCCCCTTTCCATTGGCCTTCCCATCAAGGAAGTCACCCTCAAAATTCATGCAGGCGGGTTCATGACGAACATCCTGTCGATTGATGTTGATGGTGAAACGCACAGTGTGCTGCCAAAAGACTATCAGCTGCACCCGGTCAGCGACCGCGTAATGCATGTCGATCTGCTGCGCGTCTCGCGCAAAACGCAGGTGACGGTTGAAGTACCGGTACACTTTGAAAACGAAGAGACCTGCCCCGGTTTGAAAGCCGGTGGTGTGCTCAATGTTGTTCGCCACACCGTTGAAGTGAACTGCCCGGCAAACTCCATTCCGGAAAACTTCGCAATCGACCTCAACGCGTTCAGCCTTGGTGATTCCATCAACATTTCCGCAGTTGATCTGCCGGAAAACGTTGTGCCAACCATCACAGACCGCGACTTCACCATCGCCACCATCGCAACACCTGCAGGCTTGCGCTCTGACGACGCTGCTGACGACGAAGACGCAGAAGCACCCGTAACGGAAGTGACCGGTCAGAAGTCCGAGACCGAAGACTAAGCAACGAGGCTCTGATCCGCGCGGACTGTCCGTGCGGATCGGACCGGTTTGAAAGGCCATCCCGTGATCCTGATTGCAGGCCTCGGCAACCCCGGCCCGAAATATCAAAACCACCGGCATAATGTCGGCTTCATGGCGGTGGATGAACTCCACCGCCATGGCTCTTTTACCGCTTGGAAAAAGAAATATCGCGGCCTCATGAGCGAAGGTACGCTGGATGGCCGGAAGGTCATGTTGCTCAAGCCCGAAACGTTCATGAATGATTCCGGTCGCTCTGTGTCCGAGGCAGCCCGCTTCCACAAAATCCCGTTGAGCGATGTGATCGTCCTGTATGACGAGTTAGATTTGGCTCCAGGTAAGGTGCGCATCAAAACCGGCGGTGGCGCCGGTGGTCACAACGGCATCCGGTCCATCGACGCTCATCTTGGCAAAGATTATCGACGCGTCCGTATCGGCATCGGGCATCCCGGCCACAAAGACCGGGTGACAGGGCATGTGCTCGGTGATTTTGCAAAGGCTGACCATGTCTGGCTTGATCCGCTGCTGGAAGAAATGGCCCGCAACGCGGACATCCTCGTAAAGGGCGACGATGCGACCTTTATGAACCGTCTTGCGTTGAGAATTGGTTCGAACGAGCCGTCCGGCGCAAAGGGCCAAACAAGTGCCAAGAGTAAAGCCGCTCCAAAAGGCAAAAGCCATATCAGGCAAGCAAGCGGCGCTTCTCCCAAGCAAATGCCCTCCAGCGGCCCCATGGCTGACATGCTGTCAAAACTTTTTGGCAAAAAAGACAAGTAACAGAATTTGCTTTGAGCGAGGGTGTTGACCTTCTCGAGCACCGCAACCCACCCAAACGCAACACCCCTTGGAAAAGACCCCTATTCGCACTATTTTCGTGTAACACGAAAACACGAAAACACGGGGTTTTGTATGAAGAACGTCACAATTACGATGGATGAACATCTGCTCAAAGCCACGCGGGTCGCTGCGGCTGAGGCCGGTCTCAGCGTGTCAAAATTCGTGGCCCGCGCCGTGAGCGAGGCTTTGGAGCCCAAACCAACCCAGCCAGCCCCTTACGGCATAAGCGAGCAGCGCAGATTGATGGAGCAATTTCTGAGTGGGCCGCGTTTAGACGGCCTTTTAGACGAAAACGGAAAGGCTCCAAGCCGCGATGAAGCCAACGCACGCTAGAGTCTTTTTCGACACGAACACATTTGTGTATGCGCTCACGATTCAAGACACATCCAAAGCAAACAGGTGCGCTGATTGGCTGCGAGCGGCAGGAGATCATAGTGCAGCTTACGCTTCCCTTCAGGTAGCCAATGAGTTCATCAACGTCCTGTTTCGAAAATTCAAAACCTGGTCGGAAGACGATGTCTTTTCTGCTGCTGATACCATCTTCATGCTCAGCGACCACACCGTAGAAACAAACACCATCAAACTCGCCCGCACCATCCGAAACATCACGCTATACGCGTGGTGGGATTGCATCATGTTGGCCTGCGCGGTCGAGCAGCGATGTTCGCACTTTCTTTCTGAGGACATGGCTGGCAATACGTCCGTGCTGGGCATGGCGATCATCAATCCAACCGCCATGGAACCCGAACACGTCTTTTCCTGAACTACGAAAGTTGCTCCCTCATGGGCTTCAAATGCGGCATCGTCGGCCTGCCAAATGTTGGCAAATCCACCCTCTTCAACGCGCTCACCCGCACAGCTTCAGCGCAAGCGGCAAACTATCCGTTTTGCACGATTGAGCCCAACACGGGCGAAGTGGCCGTGCCCGACCCGCGCTTGAACGAGATCGCGACCATTGCGGGATCTAAGGAAATTATCCCGACCCGCATCGCGTTTGTGGATATTGCAGGCTTGGTGCGCGGCGCATCCAAGGGCGAAGGCTTGGGCAACCAATTCTTGGCCAACATCCGCGAAGTGGACGCCACCATCCACGTGCTGCGCTGCTTTGAGGACGACGACATCACCCACGTCGAAGGCAAGATCGATCCGATCGCAGACGCCGAAACCATTGAAACAGAATTAATGCTTGCCGATCTCGACAGTCTGGAACGACGCGTCGACCAGACCCGCAAACGCGCCACGGGCAAGGATAAAGAAGCACAGCTTATGCTGCCCATGATGGAAGCTTCGCTGGAGCTGCTGCAAAACGGCAAGCCCGTGCGTCACCTGCTGGACGGGATTGCCGCGGAAGACCTGCGGATACTAAATGGCCTGCAATTGCTCACATCAAAGCCCGTCTTGTACGTGTGCAACGTTGCCGAAGAAGACGCTGCTACAGGCAATACACAGTCTGAAAAAGTCGCCGCCATGGCCGCCGAACAAGGGGCAGGCACGGTGATTATCTCCGCCGCCATCGAAGAAGAAATCGCCCAAATGCCCGACGAAGAACAAGGCGAGTTTTTAGAAATGAACGGCTTGGAAGAGTCGGGCCTCACTCGCCTGATCAAGGCCGGGTACGACCTCTTGCACCTCATCACATATTTTACAGCAGGCCCCAAAGAGACCCGCGCTTGGACCATCTCAAAAGGCACCAAAGCGCCTGGCGCCGCCGGGGTCATTCACACGGATTTTGAACGCGGCTTCATTCGCGCACAAACAATAGGGTACGAAGACTACGTCACGCTGGGCGGGGAAGTGCCCGCAAAGGAAGCCGGGAAGTCCCGCGACGAAGGCAAGGAATACGTTGTTCAAGACGGCGACGTGCTGCTCTTCAAATTCAACACTTAACCGCATCGCTACGCCCGCTGTTCACCGGCCATCGGACGCAATCAGGTCTTCAAACGCTTTCCATGCGCGGCGCGCAAATGCGCCAGCTTCGGTGAAATATACACCTTGCAAAACGGACGATCCGGGTTCGTCGCGTAGTAGTCGTGAAAACGCGTGTCCGATGGTTTGAAAGCCACCAGTTCAAGCACTTTTGTCACCGGCGCTTGGCCGACATCATTTGTGATGCGGGCCAGTGCACTGCGTGCGTAGGCAGCTTGCTCCTTTTCAACCGTGTAGACCGCAGAGCGATATTTGTGTCGCATGCTGTGGTTGGAAAAGGCGGAGTGGGTTTCAACGTGGATTGCGACCAGAACGCCTAAGCTGATCATCATCGGATCAAAATGAACGACCACAGCTTCGGACCAAGTGTCATTGGGCGGTCTGGAACGCACAAACCCTTGTTCCACCGCCATGACACCGTTGAGTGCGTCGAAGACGGCTTCAGTGCACCAGTGGCATCCACCTCCAAATCCAATCTTTTTCAGTTCCACTCCGCGTTCCAATTGTGTCTGTGCAAGCACATCGCTAAGTTTGGCAACATCGTTGCTCCCCGCGAAAGACGCGCCCATGTTCCCGCTTTCTCACATGATGAAGGCTTTCATCAAAACCGGCACGCTTGAGGTGATTGACGCAGAAGACAAACGGCACGTTTTTTCGGGGAACCCTGGCCCAAAAGTCGTTATGAAACTGCACGACAAGCGCCTTTATCGCGATCTTGTTTTCAAGTCTGAGATTGCCGCCGCTGAAGGATATATGGACGGAACGATGACGTTTGAGGAAGGCTCGACCTTGCGCGAGTTCCTTCATCTTTTTTCAATCAACCGCCTCTCACTGGCCGCCTACCCTTTGCAAAAAGCATTGCGCAGCTTGTCCATGCTGACGCGCCGCAAGCAGCAATCCAATAGGGTTGGACAGGCCCAGCAAAACGTCGCGCATCATTATGATTTGGGGAACGAATTTTACAAATTGTTCCTCGACAAAAACATGCTCTATTCCTGCGCCTACTTTCACAATGACAACCAATCGCTTGAACAGGCACAGCGCAACAAACTGCGCCTTATCGCGGCGAAGCTGAACCTGAAACCCGGCCTCAAAGTGTTGGACATCGGCTGCGGGTGGGGCGACATGGCACTCTACCTGGCATCCATGGCGGATGTGAAAGTGGTGGGCGTTACCCTTTCCACCGAGCAGCAAAAACTGGCCACCGAACGCGCTGCCGAGATGGGTCTGTCTGACCGCGTCGAGTTTCGCCTGCAAGACTACCGGGAATTGGACGAGCAGTTTGACCGCATCGTCTCTGTGGGCATGTTTGAGCACGTGGGGGTGGCGCACTATGACGAGTTTTTCGCCCAGTTGAACAAGCTTATGCCGGATGAAGGCCTCGCCCTTATCCACTCCATCGGCCATATGAGCCCGCCCGGCATGGCCAGCAAATTCATGCGAAAATATATCTTCCCGGGCGCCTATTCGCCTGCCCTCTCAGAAGTGTTCGAAAGCGTTGAACGCAATTCGCTTTGGTGTTTGGACCTTGAGTTCTTGCGGGTCCACTACGCCAAAACCTTGGCACATTGGGAAAAGCGGTTTCAGTCGAACAGGGCAGAGGTTGAAGCGATGTATGACGAGCGCTTTGCGCGCATGTGGGAGTTCTATCTCATTTCAGCAGAGGCGATGTTCCGCACAGGGTCGCAACTGGTGTTCCACATGCAGCTGTCGCGCTCGCGCGATGCAGCCCCCCTCACCCGCGACTATACGGTCGACACCCAACGCGAGTTTGAGACCTTGGAAGCGGACCGTCTGCCACCCCTGTAAGGAATGCGGACTACCCTGCCTGCCGTTCCGGTCAAATTGACCTCTGGCGCAGCGCGGGTCCTTGGCACAGATTGCGGCACGCTGAGCAAGAAAAGCGAGCAAAAAACAGCATATGGCACTGACACTTTCACACTCGCCAGACGGCCACATCATACCGCCGTTTTTCGATCCGCTGCCATCGCCCAACGGGTCCACTTGGAAGACGCTGCGCTCCATTGCCAATCTGCCGGCTTTGCTACGCAACCCGTTGGAGGTCTTTACCGACCTTCAATACGAAGAGACCATAAGCAAAAGCCGGGTGCTAAACCGACCCCTGGTTTTCGTCCACGACCCCGATTTCATGCGCTATCTGTTTGTCGAGAAGCCCGAGCTCTTGCGAGCAGAACCCGTACGCCAAGCCGTACTTCGGCCCATGCTTCGCGATGGCATGTTAACCGCCGAAGGCGAAGTTTGGACGCGGTCCCGGCACATGATCGCACCTGTGTTTGCCCCACGCCATGTCACCGGCTTCGCACGCATCATGGACCGCGCGACGCGCAGATTTGTGAGCACGATGGCAACAGGCCCGTCGCCAACGCCGCTCGCCCCTGTCATGAGCCACCTTACCTACGCGATCCTGTCCGACACCTTGTTTTCGGGCGAGTTTGACGACGAGGCCGAAGAGGTTTTGGAAGGCACGGACCAAATCCTGCAAAAATTCTCGCGACCGGACCCACTGGATCTCATCGGCGCTCCTGAGTGGATGCCGCGCTTGAGCAAGCTGGGGTCGACCAAAGTCATCCAACGGCTGCGCGCCGGTGTGCGCACCGCAGCAGAAAGCCGTCGCCAACGCATCAACAGTTCGGAAACGGTGCCGGAGGATTTTCTCACACTCTTGCTCAAGGCCGATGCGGGAGACAACGCAAAGGCGGGCGGCAAAACGCTGACCATCGAAGAGATTGAAGACAACATCCTCACCTTCATCGCAGCCGGTCATGAGACCACAGCGCGGGCCTTGGCGTGGACGCTCTACCTGTTGAGCCAAGACCCAAATGCGAAAAAGCGGGCGCAGGCCGAGGCGGACGCGTTGGACACCGAAGCCACGGAACCAGCCGAATGGGATAAACACGTTCCCTGGATCACAGCTTGTTTTGAAGAATCGATGCGTCTCTATCCACCAGCAGCCATGATTGCCCGACAGATGACGAAGGACGTGAGCTTTGGAGAACACCACTTTGTGGCCGGCACACAAGTCCTGGTCAGCCCGTGGATCCTACATCGCCATTCCGCGCACTGGGATGCTGCCAGTAGTTTCCGGCCCGAGCGGTTTCTGGGAGAACAGCGCCAAATAATTCCCCGCTACAGTTACCTCCCGTTTGGTCTTGGCCATCGCATTTGCATCGGCGCGCGTTTCGCCATGCAGGAGGCCGTTATTGCCTTGGTACACTTGCTCAGATCGCTGGACTTTCAATATGCGGGCGAACAACCACCCCACCCCGTCATGAAGATCACGGTTCAACCGCACAACGGCTTGCCCATGGTGATCGCACGACGGGAAGCAACGCCAGTATGATAGACCCGGTAGAGGGCCATCAGCCATGATGAGCCAAACCCACGTCCTGATGGCATCCGCCATATTGGCAAAACCCGGCAGCACCCTGCGCAACACGGCGGTGATTGTTGGGGCAATCGTGCCAGACCTGGCAATATACGGCCTGCTGCTCTGGTCGAAACTGCGCGGCATCCCGGAAGCCACGGTGTGGAACGAACTTTATTGGAAAGAGCCTTGGCAGACCTATACCGCAGCCGGAAACTCGATACCCCTCTACGCGATCACACTTGTCTTGGGCTTGATCATCTTGCGGGCTGCGCCGGGCATGTTTCGCATCGGCCTGTTCGCGCTGTTTTTAGGCTTGGCTGCTCTCATTCATATCGCAGGCGATCTACCTGTCCATGTGGCGGATGCGCATCGGCATTTGTGGCCCATATCAGATTGGAAGTTCGTCTCACCGGTGTCTTATTGGGACCCAAACCATCATGGCCGAAGCTTCATGCTGTTCGAAGCGATACTTGGGATCAGCCTGTCGGCCTTACTGTTTACGCGCTTTAAGTCCTGGTTGGTTCGAGTGATAATTCTCACATGCGTGGTGGCCTATATTGCTGTACCCACCTATTTCATTTGGCAGTTGGGATGAGGTTACGCCATGACCGGTGACCTTTTGACATTTGAGGATTTCCCGGCGGGAAAAGAATACCCCTTGGGACCGGTCACCGTAGAGGCGCAAGACATCATCGACTTCGCCACTGAGTTCGACCCCCAGCCCTTTCATGTGGATCCCGGCTCACAGCAGGCCGCGCAGGTGGGCGGACTTATAGCATCCGGTTGGCACAGCTGCGCCCTGCTGATGCGCATGATGTGCGATTCTTATCTGCTTCGCAGCGCATCAGACGGATCATCCGGTCTGGACGAAGTGCGCTGGCTCAAGCCGGTCCGCCCCGGAGACACGCTCTCTGGAACGTCCACCGTGGTCTCAAGCCGACTTTCAAAATCAAACCCCAAGCGCGGGATCATCATCTTTCACTACGAAGTGCGAAACCAGCACGGCGACGTGGTCATGGAAGTGTCAGGCAGCGGCATGGTCGCGACGGCCGCGGCAGCGCAAGAACGTGCTGCAGCGGCAGGAGATCGTCCATGAGTGAAAAAGCTATCTTCGAACTCTTGGAACCCGGACTGGTGCAAAACCTCGGCAGCCACACATTTGGCCGCGAAGAGATCATCGAATTTGCCCGCAAGTTCGATCCCCAGCCGTTTCACCTATCAGATGAAGGCGCAAAAAAAAGCCATTTCGGCGCTCTCTGCGCCTCAGGTTGGCACACGCTCAGCGTCTGGATGCGTCTGAACATCGACAACGGCCGCAAGGAACTCGAACGCCTGTGCGGCCAACCTATCCCGGCTGATACGTTCGGCCCATCTCCCGGTGTGCGCAACCTGAAATGGAGCAGTCCGGTCTATGTGGGTGACACCATCACCTACACATCGACACTCACCGGAAAGCGCAAAAACCCCAAACGGCCCGGCTGGGGCATGATGATGAGCCACTCGCAGGGCATCAATCAAAACGGTATTGTGGTGTGCGCAATGGATGGCGCGGTGACGATACGCACGCAATGACCGACATCGTCCGCAAAACTGAGCCCTCGCTCAATCCCCTTCAAACTCAACCAGCGTGCGCACCGGGACACCGAGCTCTTCGATGCGTTTGCGGCCGCCCAGATCCGGCAGGTCGATCACAAAACACGCAGCCACCACTTCCGCACCGATTTCCTTGAGCAGTTTCACCGCCGCTTCCGCGGTGCCACCGGTGGCGATGAGATCATCCACCAGGAGCACCTTTTGCCCAGGCCTGACGGCGTCACGGTGCATCTCCATCTCGTCCACTCCGTATTCCAATGAATAGGCAATGCTGACCGTGTTGCCCGGCAATTTACCCTTCTTGCGGACGGGGACAAAACCGGACGTCAACTGATGCGCAATCGCCCCGCCCAAGATAAAGCCCCGCGCCTCAATGCCAGCCACATGATCAAGGCCGATGCCGATATAGGGGTGAACCAGTGCATCGCACGCGCGACGGAAGGCCCGCGCATCTTGCAGCAGGGTGGTGACATCGCGAAAAATAATGCCCGGTTTCGGGTAATCGGGGATCGCGCGGATACTATCCCGCAGTTCCTCGGTCAGTGATTTTTCCATCCCACACACGCTCCTTCAGTCAAACGTCAACAGGGTTTTTCCAACCGCATATTGGCCCAGTCAGGATGCCGACGCATCACAAAAAAAGCCCCGAATGCTTCCATTCGGGGCTTTCATAGACTGGACCAAATGACAGATTTAGTGAGGCACGTTGGCCCAAACCCGTTTCTTGGTAAAGTAAAGCAGGCCAGCAAACAGCAGAAGGAACATGATGATAATGAACCCGCGCTGTTTGCGGTCCGGCAAGCCGGGCTCGGCAGCCCACATCAGGAACGCTGACACGTCCTGTGCATACTGATCGAGCGTTTGCGGCGTGCCATCGTCATAGTCCACAATGTCATCGGACAGGGGAGCAGCCATGGCCAAAGCCGTGCCGGACGCAAAATACGGGTTATAGTGCAAACCGTCGAGCACATCGACGCCCTCAGGCTCTTCTTCGGGGTAACCGGTCAGCAGCGAATAGATGTAGTCAGGACCGCTCTCGGCATACATGGTGAAAATATCGAAGATGAAGGTCGGGAAGCCGCGCTCGACTGCCCGCGCTTTCGCAATCAATGAAAAGTCCGGTGGCACCGCACCTCCATTCAATGCGGCCGCTTCTTTTACGTTCGCATAGGGTCCAACAAAGCGATCTGTCGGGCGCGCGGGGCGCTCAAACATTTCTCCGTCTTCGTTCGGCCCATCGGACACTTCAAACTCAGCAGCATATGCTTTGATTTGGTCTTCGGTGTAACCAAGGTCTGCGAGATTGCGGTAGGACAACAGGTTCATCGAATGGCAGGACGCACAGTTTTCTGTGTAGACCTTAAGGCCACGTTGCAGCTGCGCCTTGTCCCATTTGCCAAACGGCCCAGCGAAGCTCCATTCCACCTCGCGTGGTTTTTTCTTTGGGTAGGCGGCGGCTTCCGCACCATCCTGCACGGCAATTGCGCCGAGGGACACACCGGTTACCACAAGCGTGGCCACAATGCCATTGGCAAGGCACTTGTTGATGGCGGTCATGGCCGCAGCGCCAAATCCCAGCTTTCCAAAAACAGTCATCATGAGATCGTTCACTCCAGAAGCCCGCTTACAATCTTGCGGACACATCGTCAGTCAAAAGAGAATTGGCTCCGCACCCTCAAGAGAACGCGGAGCCAAATACGTTGTTTAGGCTTTTGTTTCCGGCGCAGCGGCTGCACCTTCCAGTTGGGCCGTACCCGCACCGGACGCTTTGCCCAACACCGCATCAGTGATGCTGGCTGGACGCGGCAGCGGTTTCTCAAACCTGCCAAGCGCGGGCATGATCACCAAGAAATGCAGGAAGTACCAGAAGGTGGACGCCTTGGTCAGCGGGATCCAGATACCCTCAGCAGGGCGCGAACCCAAGTAGCCGAGGAAGATCGCGTTTGCCACGAACAGCCAGAAGAAGATTTTGTACATCGGGCGATAGTTTGTGGAGCGGACGTCGGATGTATCCAACCACGGCACGAAGAACAGAACCGCAATCGCACCAAACATCGCCAACACACCACCGAGTTTGGAATCCATCAGGATGATTTCGGTGAACGGGATCGTGATGTTGAAGTCCACAGCACGCAGCACGGCGTAGAATGGCAGGAAGTACCATTCCGGAACGATGTGCGCAGGCGTCTTCAACGGATCGGCTTGGATGTAGTTATCGGCGTGGCCAAGGTAATCCGGCAGGAAGAACACAAAGTAGACGAAGACGATGAAGAACACGACCAGTGCCAGGGCGTCCTTGATGGTCGCATAGGGCGTGAACGGCACGACATCAGTCTTCTGTTTCACTTCCACACCCGTCGGGTTGGTCTGGCCGGTCACGTGCAGCGCCCAGACGTGCAGGATGACGATCCCAAAGATCATGAACGGCAGCAGGTAGTGCAGTGAGAAGAAGCGGGTCAGTGTGGCGTTACCAACATTGTAACCACCGAGCAGATATTCGCGAACGCTCTCACCCACCAACGGAATGGCGGAGAAGAAGCTGGTGATCACCTGCGCTCCCCAATAGGACATCTGGCCCCATGGCAGCACGTAGCCCATGAACGCAGTCGCCATCATCAAGAGGTAGATGATCACGCCCAGAATCCACAGCACTTCTCGCGGCTCTTTATAGGAGCCGTAGTAAAGTCCGCGGAAAATATGGATATAGACCGCCACAAAGAAGAACGATGCACCAACGGCATGCCAGCTCTGCATGGTCCAGCCGAACGCCACATCGCGGCGCAGCAATTGTACGCTTTCAAAGGCGTACTGCGCATCGGATGTGTAATGCATCGCAATCCACACGCCGGTGATGATCTGAGAAACCAACACCACCATGAGAATGCCGCCGAACGTGTAGAAATTGTTCAGATTGCGGGGAACAGGGTAGGAAACGAAGCTGTCATACATAAGCCTTGGCAGAGGCAGACGGGCATCCATCCATTTCATAAAGCCGTTGGACGGCTGATAGCTTGAGGGGCCACTCATCGTTCAGTCTCCTTTTGCTAGGCTTGATCAGTGCCAATGACGAGGGTGTCCTCGCTGGCAAACACATAGGGCGGAAGTGGCAGGTTCACAGGCGCAGGACCTTTGGTCACACGGCCCGTCACATCAAAGATTGAACCGTGGCAGGGGCATACCCAGCCGTCCAAACCAACATCCACTTTGGTGGGGACGCAACCAAGATGTGTGCAGTTGGCGGCAATGATCGTCCACTTGGCGTCGGAACCTTCAACCGAAGCGATGCGGCCCTCAACTGGAGCGTAATCGCGAAACACATCCTGCGATGCTTCCGTCGCAGCGGTGACTTCTTCTTCCGTCAATTTGCGGATGAAATACGGAGCACCGCGCCAGATAACGACGACCTGTTGGCCTTCTTCGATTGCGGACACGTCGATTTCGGTTGGCGCACCGGCGGCTTGTTCGCTGGCGTTCGGGCCAAGCGAGGCTATCAACGGCCACACAATGCCACCGACAGCAACAACGCCGGCAGCACCTGTTGCTATAAAGAGAAAATCGCGTTTGCCAGCATCGTGATCGCTTGTTTGATGATCGCTCATCGACCAATCCTTTCAGGTCTTCAACATACACAGTGCCAAGGTTTTGTGGTCGGGTCTGCGACGCGGGCATGCCCCATTCCGCTGATGCCTGACCGCGCACGTGATCGCACGCGCGCACCCCAACCGTGGCTCTAACGGGTGTTTGGCTGGAACTATATCTCTTGTCCAGTCAAACCCACCGCCAAACGGCAGTTTGTCGCAAACAATACGACCAATATCCAACACCGAATGGGGCAGCGGTGAAGAAATACGAGCCGACCCCACGTGGAGGCCCGCGCCACACTAGGAACACGAGCTTAAAGCCGGTTATGAACTCCATTGGCCTTGAAGGACACTTCGGGATCATTTTCCACCATGTCCACCGACAGCATGAAATGGCCCCCCGCCAGTTCATCAGCAAAAAACGCCTCTAGAGCTCGGAAGATCGACGCCCCTGCGGCTTTTTTCGTCTCCAGCGAACGTCCAACGCCGATGCGCAGCACGACCGACAGATACGCATTGTCTTCATGGCGATCCGCGATGGCGTAGACTTCGGCACGGTGGAACCGCACACGGATGCCCCCCAACGGGAAAATACCGCTGGCAACGGCAGCTTCGTAGAGGACGTTTTGTAACTGCTGAATATCGCACCTGTCGGCCAAGTTGGCCGAATAATCCGCGACGAGATGCGGCATGACGAAACCTCTCCGAAACCAAGTTCAAACCTCACACATGTCGGATCATGGATCAGATGCGCACGGTTGTGCTAGCGTTGAATGTAGTGGGATTAAACGCACCTACATCGCCCCCGAAGTACCGTCTAGAGTGCCATGCTGACCATTGAAACCGACGACCTGTCCCGTGGCGACATCGCCCGCCTTTTGCAAACCCATCTGGACTTTTGCCGCGCGGCCTCCCAACCGGAAAACGTCCACGCCCTCGATTTGGATGGCCTGCGCGTTCCCGAAATCACATTCTGGCGTGCCATGGAGGACGAAACCCTGCTGGGCTGCGTGGCTTTGAAGCAGTTGGACGCGGAACACGGCGAGATCAAAAGCATGCACACACTGCGGGCAGCGCGTGGCCGGGGTGTGGGACAAATGCTGCTCGACCATTTGATGACGACTGCGCGGGGGCGAGGTTACAAAAGACTGAGTTTGGAAACGGGCACGATGAAAGAGTTTGAGGCCGCCCGGAAGCTCTATCAACGCAACGGCTTTTCAGACTGTCAGCCCTTTGCCGACTATTTCGATAGCGACGAGAGCGTCTGCATGACAAAGGCTCTGTAGCTTTTGTTCGCCTATCCCTGATCTAAGTCACGATGGACATTGGGGCCCGGCGTCGGGCCGGTGTCCGGTCGAATGTTGGGATTGCGCAACAGCGGCGTGGTTTCGGACACATCGGGCTTGGCTTCCCGCGCCACGATGTAAAGGCCGCTGGCGATAATGACGACTGATCCGACCCCAACCCAAAGATCGGGCAACTCGTTGAAAAACAGCACACCGAACAAAATCGCCCAGAGCATCTGGCTGTATTGCATGGGCGCGATTACAGACGCTGCTGCCCTTCGATAAGCGCCGATGATACAAACCTGTGCGGCGACAACCATGAGTCCGATAGCTGCCATGAGTGCCATATCGGTTAGCGCCATGGGCTTGAAAACAAAAGGCTGCAGCGCCGCCATCGTGAGGAGGCTGGCATACATGGGATATAAAATGATTACCGTCGCCCGTTCTGTGCGGCCCAATTTGCGCACCACGATGGCTGCAAAGGCTCCACCACACGCTGCCAGCAAAGCGGCACCGTGGCCCATGGAAAACTCTGCGCTGCCAGGACGGATGACAATCAATACACCCACCAAACCCACCAACACCGCCAATCCACGCCGCAGCCGGATCGTCTCTCCCAGCAGGGGAACTGCCAGCACCGTGATGAGCAGCGGCGTCGCAAAGATCAGCGCGTAAACTTCGGCCAAAGGCAGGACAGAAAATGCGTAAAATGCGGCGGACATGGTTACCACATTGGTGAGGGCCCGGGCTGCCAACAGCCAAGGATGGTGCGGGCGGAAATTGTCCAGTCGATGATCCGCTGCCATCATGATGGTGACCGGTATGAAAGAAAACAGCCCCGCCACAAACAATATCTGAAAGACCGAATAAGTGCTGCCCAAATGTTTGACGATCGCGTCGTGACCGGAAAACAGTGCGAAGGCCGCAAAACCAAACATCAAACCCGCAAGCGGCGACATTGCAAAGCCAATCTCCGTTGACTGAGATGGGGGTTGAGCACTCATTGCGCGCGTCTCCAAAAACGTCTCGGGGCACAGAAAAAAGCGTTAACCCCGCAAATGCGCCACCACGTTCTCGATCATGCGCATTCCAGCATTTTGACCAAGGCTCATAATGCTCTCGGGATGAAACTGAACAGCCGCGACCGGTTCACTCTCGTGTTCGAAACCCATGATAACCCCGTCAGACGTCTCTGCTGTCACCAAAAAACCATCAGGCAGTTTTTGTCGATCTGCATAGAGCGAATGGTATCGTCCCACGGTCAACTCGCGGTCGAGGCCGGAAAACACAAGTGAGTTTCCTTGCGTCATGATCCGGGATGGTTTCCCGTGCATGGGATCATCCAACTGCGCCAATTCTCCACCATAACTCTCGGTTAAGGCCTGCAGTCCCAAACACACACCAAAAATCGGAAGATCAAGGCCGCGCGCCAATTTGATGGTGGCATCACAGTCGAAGTCCTTCGGATTGCCGGGACCGGGAGACAGCACCACAAGATCGGGTTGAAAGGCGTCAAACACCGCCTTGGACACGGGTGAGCGAACGGTGCTCACCTCCGCGCCCGTTTGACGGAAATAGTTGGCCAGCGTGTGAACGAAACTGTCCTCGTGATCGACCAAAAGGATGCGGCGTCCCTCACCCACCTTTGCAGACGTGCGACTGGAGGCATCCGCATTAGATTGTCCCGCTTCCCGGACGGCGGTCAGCATGGCAGAGGCCTTCAATTCGGTTTCAGCCTCTTCTTCCTCGGGCACACTGTCATTAAGCAAGGTCGCGCCGGCGCGCACTTCGGCTATGCCGTTTTTGATGCGCACGGTGCGCAGGGTAAGGCCGGTATTCATGTTACCGTTAAAGCCCACCATGCCGACGGCACCGCCATACCAAGCGCGCGGGCTTTTCTCGTGTTCCTCGATGAACCGCATGGCCCACAGTTTTGGCGCGCCCGTGACGGTGACCGCCCACGCGTGGGACAGGAAGCCGTCAAACGCGTCCATGTCTTCACGCAATCGGCCTTCAATATGGTCGACGGTGTGGATCAATCGCGAATACATTTCGATCTGTCGACGACCAATCACTTTCACAGAGCCGGGCTCACAAACGCGGCTTTTGTCGTTGCGATCCACGTCCGAACACATGGTGAGTTCGGACTCATCTTTTTTGGAATTTAGCAAAGTGAGGATTTGTTCGCTGTCCTCAATCGGATCCCGGCCCCGCCGAATCGTACCGGAGATGGGGCAAGTTTCAATCCGCCGCTCTTCCACCCGCACAAACATTTCCGGGCTGGCGCCCACCAGGTATTCCTGCTCACCCAGATTGATGAAGAACGAATAGGGAGACGGATTGATTTCCTTCAGTTTGCGCGAAATCGCGGAGGGCGGGTTTACGCAGCGCTCCGTGAAGACCTGTCCGGGCACCACTTCAAACAAATCGCCCCTGCGGAACTTTTCTTTGGCCTTTTCCACCAGCCGGGCATATTCCCCCGGTTCATGATCGCCCCGACCTGGATCGTGGCCAGCGGGTTGAAAGGGTTCGTCTGTTCCCCCACGCTCAAACTTTTCAGTGCTTTGGCCTTCAAACGCAAACTCATAGCGCTGCTTCCAAGCCTGCGCAGCGTGATGGTCCACCACCAAGATTTCGTCCGGCAGATACATCACCATGTCGCGCTGATCATCCGGTCGCTTCAACCGTGTTTCGATCGCATCGAACTGAAAGGCGATATCGTAACCAAACGCACCGTAAAGTGCGAGGTTGGCGTCTTCGTTGCTGCGAAACAGGGCAACAACGGCTCGCAACACCGAAAACACGGTCGGCGCGCGGGACCGCTGTTCTTCGCTCAACACCCCGTCCGGCTCTTTGACTGTGATGGACAAGTGATCTGCCGCGCGTGTCATCGACGCGATGTGCGGCTCGTCTTTGAGGGCCGCCTCCAAAAAACCCAAAAGCACCTCACCGCGCTTGTTATAGGTCTCCACGCGCATGGAACGTCCGTTTGAAACGATGCCCAAAGGCGGGTCCACAATTGCGGTGTCCCAACGGGTGTAGCGACCCGGATATTCGTAGTTGGACGAAAAAACAGCGCCACGCCTGCTGTCGAGTTGGCGCACATAACTGTCAACCGCATCGCCGTAAGCTGTCGCAACGCGACTGCGGGTGATGGTAATGCCACCTTCCGTGACGAACTGAAGCTGATCATGAGACTTGGTGTTGGCTGCCTTGGAATTTGGCATCGGTGTCGTCCTTGTCTTGCGCCCGTCCATCCATCGTCACGGCACAAAAAAACCGCCCGGATGAGGGGCGGCTAGGGTGTCTTACAACAAACGCTTTACAAGCGCATTCCCGGGCCGCTGTTAGCGGCACCACCATGCGGCATGGATTATGCGTGTGTCGGTCATCTGCGTGTCCTACTGCCGTCACTCGACAAAAACAAGCGCGTTGATCGCTTAAGCGCGACCAAGTCGCCTTACACAGTTTTTCGCGAGGCAAAAGAAAGTGGAGACCCGAACCGGGCGGATGGTCCGGGCCTCCGTAGTTACCCGCTTGGCACGGGCGACACATCGAACTGAGGAAAAGCAGGGGGGTCAGTTCGACATGATAGGTGCGAATCATATTTGATCGCGTGTAAGTTGTGTATTGTTGTGCCTGCAACTTGTAAACAAAATACTACTATAGATTGCAAATTTGATTCTTTGCACGCAATGGAACGCGCCGCACACCAAAGGGACCAACCCTGACAAAGCCGAGAACCGATAAGAGTAACCGCACTGTCGGGCCACGCCAGCGAGCGTCAGGGTCTGCAGACGCTCAAGGGCGAAAGAGACCCTTAGCGGTCGAGGACGTCTCGCAACTCAATCAAGTTCGAACGCACGCGCAAGACGTAAAAGCCCATCGTGGCCAGATGTGTCGGCATGATCCAACTGGCTTCACCACCGTTGGAGATGATTGCCGGCGTCATGTTCAAGGCGGACCGGAATTGCTCCTCTGTACGCACCCAAATCTGCTCGAGATTGCGATTGGCAAACACTTCGGAAAAGTCCGCACGGACGGCGGTCATGATCCCGTAATAGGCATAGAGCTGGCCATAGGCGAACCAGAATCGGTCATCGGCGCGGGGATCAAACCAACCCAAATTGCTGGCCTCCATGCGACTGCGCAAAATATCCGAGGTGGACCCAATATCGCTGGTCACACGGTCCAAGAATTGCAGCAGATTGTCGGGGCGCGCATCGAAGTTCGACGAACACTTGGACAGGGCCTCATTAAACAGATCCAAGCTGCGGGCGGCGCGGCGGTAGTTTGCCTGAGTGGTGGAGCGGGGCCCAAACGGATCGAATGAGAAGTACCAACTGTCCTCATCATAGGCGAGGCTTTGACGAGCATCCTGCAAATTCTGGTCAATACTGGACGTTCCACGCACCCGGCCCAGACGGTCCACTAGTTCCACCGAGACGCGGCGCAATGCTTGGTTCACCCCCAACTGGAACGCCGCCTTGTTGTCCATAAAGGGCGTGTTCTTCCACTCCACACCGAAGAAGCCTAGCTTCGACAGAAACATGGAGGGCACCCAGTTGTTTTGGTTGACGTTAAAGTCCAACAGATCAACCGAAGCCTGCACCATGCGCGATGGGACACATTGTGTTCCGCCAATCGCCGGAGCAGGCGCGCCGGGCTGTGTGTCAGATTGGGCCTGCGTGTCGGGTTCATCAGGATTACCAACAGTGGCGCCGTCTGCTCCCGTAGCACTCGTATCTGCAATCACGGGTGACACTGCACCGGCGGATAATGCCACTTGCGAACCAACTGCATATTTCTTGGCATAATCAGGGTCATAGCCGTGCCACACCTGCGTGGCATAGATGAAATAGCCATAACCCGCCAAGATCACGAGCAGAAGCGCTGCGACAGACCCCTTGATAATCCACCCACGCTTGCGAACCCAGGCCGTGAAAGCAACAAAAGGCCACAACACTAATGCGATGAGCCAGCCGATGCCCTGTCCCATCCGCTGAAACACCATCGTGAAAAAATTCACCACCGGGTCAAGCATCATACAATCCTCTTAAGCGCCTTGGCTGGCATCATATCTGAAAACATCTTGGTTCGAACGGTGTTTCAGTCCAAAAGGCCAAACATGTCACGGCGCAACGCTGTCTTGTTTTCGAGATAGGCCTTGGAAACGCTTTTCACAACGTGCGCACGCCGTTCCGTTCCCCATTCTTCATAGTCCTCATAGAAGGACGGCTTGTTGAAAACATAGCGCGTCAGATAGTCGAACGGTACATAGTCACCGATCAAGCGGTTAACCAACCACGCATCCTCATGGTCCGGCCTCGCTCGGGACAGGATAAATCGGCCACGCGGGTCAACTTCTTCCATGTCTATGTTCGACCAGCTTTCCAACTGCCGCTGCGCCCATTGAAGGAAGGGCAAGGTCCCTTCCCTGTCCACCAGACGGGCATTGTCTTTCACCCAACCATTAAGCCATCGATGGTTCCAAGGTTTAGGATTGGCGTCTTCATCCTCGTGAAACGCCAGCGCTGTCACCAACATGCGAATGCGATGATCCAACAGTCCGGACTCTTCGATCCAACGCCCACGGGGCATTTGCACCCGGCCCGTCTCCACCAAAAAACGATAGACCAGATCCCCATCCCGCGCATCGATGTAGCTGACCTGCCAAGGGCGCGACCGGCGGAAACCGGGTGCGTCCGGATTGCCGATAACTGTGGTCTGATCAGGATCAATAAAAACGTAAACACCGTCAAAATGACTCGTCCAAAACGTGTTGTGACGAAACACCAACTCACTTGGCACCAGATCATTGTTGCGAATGTCACCGCACACCACTGCCAGATCAACCATCTCTTGAAGCATCGCGTCGTCGCGCCAAGCATCCGGCTCCTTGCGCAAACGATCTATCGAGCGACGCAGCTTGAGCGCCTGGCGGGACAAATTTGTACCCGTAAAGACCTTAAATTCGATCTGCTCAATGGCCAGAAGGTCTTCTATGTCGCGCGCTTCCAAGACGGGGTCATCAATCTCGCCATAAACCACATCGCGAATGGTCAGCGCGTTGATCACCTTGGCGTTGGCAGCAAAAAACTCGTGCATCAACTGCCCGGTGTTTGAAAACGCGGTGTGCACAACAGGCAAAAACTGCTGCTCTGGGGACAAGATGATAAACCGACGGTTGATGCCGCCGGGATCAAGATATTGCCGATCGCCCTGCTCCTCCGCTACCTCGGGAGAAAATCCGGTCATATCGATGCGAAAAGAGTTCAACTCGGTCGGCTTGAGATTAAAGCCCACCAGCGCCTGATTATAGCGCTCGATCAGATGCGGTTCGTGAACCCGCATCATGCGGCCATAAATCAGCTCGGATTCTTCAAGCAATTTCATGCCACAGCCTTGAAGACCTGAACGCCAGCCTCATGCGCGGCCCGGCTCAAATTTTTGTCCAGCGTGGCCAGCGGAAGCGATTTCCGTTTGGCGAGTTCGAGATAGATCGCATCATAAATCGTTAAATTGTGTGCGTCCGCTAAAGCCAAAGTCTCTGACCAGACATGTGTTTCACTTTCACTATCTACGCTCATACCGAGGGCTTCCAATTGCAGAAGCACAGATGCGCGCCTGTTCAAACTCATACGTCCACGGCGCACACCGAAAAGCAGGCCGTTGGCGACCTCTGCCTTCCAATGAGAAGGCACAACCGCTCCCCGATTAAGTATCCACTCCAAAACCAACTCGGCAGTCGGCGAGACCTCGTCTTCGAAATGCCAAGCCAAGCTTACCGAACAGTCCACGACGAGCGTCAACGGCGACCCTCATTGATCATCTCTTTGATGCTTGGTCCGTCACCCAGTGTTATTCCTTTGCGCAACTCGCGGATGCGCTTCACAGCCTCTTTACGGCGGGCCACTACCGCTGCTTCGTCATCCTCAGCTTTCACCAGCTTGGCGACCGGTTTGCCGTTACGGGTGATCGTCACTTCTTCGCCCGCTTCCACCTTGTCCAGAAGGGAACTCAACTGATTGCGGGCTTCATATGTGCCAACGGTTTCCACATCTAATCCAATCTGAAATCGTCATTCTGGCTAACTTAGCCAACATAGCCGAAGACCCAAAACGCTTCAAGAACACGCCCTACCAGCGTCCCTCGGCTTTCATCGCCTCGATCTCGCCAATCGCTTTCTCGCGTTGGCGCTCACGACGAATAATCTCTTCCACAGCAGCGTTGTCGCTCTTGTCCGTGTAGCGGAACTCGGAATCGGCATACCGGTTGATCTCCTGCATAACCATATCCATCGTGAAAGGAGAGCGCAGTTCCGCGATCATGTCGCGCTTGGCGTCATAGTCTTTATGCATAAAGATCGCCGGATCTTCGAACCATTCGTCCGGCAACTCGATGTCCATGGCCCGCATTTTGATCGCGTCGGTAATGTTCTTGATCGCACGACCCGTAAAGCGTGGTTCAGCCAATTTGATGCGGTGCAGGTAGGTGCCAACATCCGCCATCGTCTTTGGCTCGCCCACCTCGTCCATGAAGCGGTTATAGACCTCAAGCAGGCCATCCTCTTGCGGCTTGGAAAGTTGGGAATACGCTTCCCCAACAGCCTTTTGGATCACCTGCGCCTCAAACAACTCATGATCGCCCAAGGGTATCGCGTGGTTCTTGCCAGCCAACAGCGCAAAAATATCGATATAGTCATCTCGCGTCTGCGGCCCGTCCACCAACCAGCGCGCACCGGCCCTCTGGCGCAACGCGTCGTCCACGTTTTCAGGATAGTTAGAGAACATCCCAAACGAGCAGTTGCCCCGCACCACAGTGTTGGCACCGGCAAAGCTCTCCATCAGTACGGCCGTGATTTCCTGTTGGCCCGCGCTTGCCCGATCATCCGATCGTTTAGCCGCAATCTGGTCGATGTCATCCACCGTTCCAAAACCGATAGTCTTGGAGTTAAGCACATTGTTGATAAACTGCTTACAGTTCTGACCACTCTTGCCCTGGTAAGACGATATCTCATCGACACCAAAGTTTTGATAAGTGAAGCCGTAACCAGCGACCTCGCAATAGTCGTTCACCATACCCGCGATCATCTGGATCAAAATGGTCTTACCCGTTCCTGGTGAGCCATCACCGATGAACGTGAAAAGAAACCCACCCAAATCCACAAACGGGTTTAATTGACGTTCGAAGTCATAGGCCATCAACATCTTGGCGAGTTTGATGGACTGATATTTGGCAATGTGGTTGCCGATAATCTCGTTCGGCTTTTTGAACTGCATGACCAATTTGGAGCGCTTGGCGCCCGGCGCGACATCAAAGCCATTGAGCTCAAATCCGTCACTTTCCAGCCGCAAATGGGTCTGCTCAAACGATCCCAGAGCGGAGAACCGCCCTTTGCGCAGAAGCAATTCATCAAGGGCCAAACGAGCGGCAGCCCGCGCCCGCGCCGCCATCACTTTGTCATCGCTCGCGCCATCAACCGCCGCATCCAAGCAGGCGACCAAACCCTTAAGCGCATCCTGGGGCGTATCGAACAGGAAGTCGGGCTCAGCGGCATCGCTGGCGGCCTCTCCATCCTCAGGCAGCATTTGCAGGAGGTAGGCGCTCGCGGAAAACGCTGCCACATAAGCAGAACTTTCCACCAAAGGCCGGAACCGCTCCAGATCAGCCCCGGATAGATCACCGGAAATGTTCTTCTTAGTCAGTGCGTCCAGCCCGGTTTGTTCGCTAAACTTGTCAGCAATCGCCAAGGCAACAGCCACAGCGCGCCGCGTCTTATAAACCAGCCCATGTTGCGCCAGCGACAGCATGCCATCTTCGGGAGAAATGGCTGCGACGGACTGCGTAAACTCAACCTTGTTGGTGCTTTTAGCCCCCGCCGATGAGACCGTAGACACGAAACGCCGTCGCGTGCCCGCCAGTTCGGTCGCGCTTTCGGCCTTCCCCGTCACCACTTGCACGAACTGTGTCACCATCGATTGCGCGATGGAAAGATGTTTCGAAATGTCGCCTTCAGAAAGCGTGGTCAGACCGATGTCCATGAGGTGCTCACATGTTGGTGTTGAAAGCGGAAGTGCCCACTTCGCTCTAGCTACAATCTGATCGCCAATCGCACGCCCCTAAGTGGCAATAAGAACGATTGAGGTTTGTCACAAAACCAATTTAACGAAAGCGACAACAGCCGCCGCCAAACCTGTTGAAATCACGATTGGATAGAAGCGCTCCTGCGTGCGAACATACTCGGTCTCTGCACGGTATTTTTCTGTCAAGGCGCGACTTTCAGCAATGCGCTGACGTTCCAATTCCTCATTTTGATCGGGCATTCAGTTTAAGAGCCAATCCAGCGCAATCATCAGGAATGCAGCGGCAAAGCCAGCAATAAGTGCCGCGGCCCAATCATGCCAAGGACGCTTTGCTTCAAAAGCGATCATGTTGCGTTCGGAAATGCGCTTTTGACGGGCATAGTAATCTTCCCAATCATCGGCTCGTTTTTTATCAACCGACATTTATATCACCTCCTGCGCTGGACATAGCACCTTCACACGACCCTAACAAAGAACGTGGCCCTAAAAATCACGAAGCACCTGTCCGCCACTGACAACATGCGTTTTGTAACCGTCAAACACGCGGTCGCGCTCGCCGCTGGCGTAGATTGCTTGGTAGGCCTCATGCGGAATTAAGGCGTGTTTCTCGTAAGCGCTCACGCCCATTCGGGTCGCGTCAAGATCGGTCGTGTCAATATGGTAGGTCTGTTTAGCGGGGGTTGAGCCCCACAGGCCCCATTTCGCAGGCGTTTCAGAAACCGCGAATAGTTCCTGCAAAGTCCATGTCAGCATCCAAGCGTTTTCGGGGCGGCTGACCTTGCCCAAAATATCGCCGACCAAACCGCCATTTGCGGTAACCCCACTGGAATAGAATGGTCCCATCACCACCCGTCGCAGCTGGGTGGGATGCAATGTGTCGAAATCTGCATCCATGTTCGATGCGATGGTTGCCAGAGTCAGGCTGTAGGACGAGTTCTTCTCACAAAAATCATCAAACTGGTGCGCCAGATCGGGGTTCAAAAGCCCCTCAATCGGTAGCGGAATGTCCAAGCCTTTTTGAAGATTGCCATCGCGCCCAACCAGTTGGGCAATCATTTTGTCAG
Organism: Pseudomonadota bacterium; assembly: GCA_039815595.1. GTDB lineage: Bacteria > Pseudomonadota > Alphaproteobacteria > Rhizobiales > Rhizobiaceae > Pseudahrensia. The sequence continues at coordinate 29,083 of JBCBYZ010000005.1, forward strand.
AGGAATCTTCAATCACCGCCACATAGCAGATCGGCAAATGGGCGGAACCATCGAAAGCGCCCCAATGGACGATGTAGAAGGGTCGACCGGTCTTCGGATTGACCGACACCTTGACGGTGGTTGGCAAAACGAACGGCTTAAACACCGTCTCGTTTTTCAGCTCTTCCAGATAAAGCCGCTCCGCCATGGCCTGTTTCATCGGCGTTGGGAACTTCTTCTTGAGCAGTATGAAGTCGATCATCTCCTCGCGCAGATCATCGGCAGAGGGCATTTCCTTCAACCGCGAGTCCGCCACTGTGGCATCCTTTGCCAAATCCAGGACATGCTGAAAAACAGGATAGCCGGACTCGGCACGGTTGATGCGGAACTTTTCAGAAAATGCAGTTCGGTTGCGCCACGCGCGGAATGACTGGCGCAACATCTCAATGTAGAGCGTCAGGATCGCCCCCACCAATTCATGGCGATACAGCGGGGAATCATCATCGCGCAGATAGGCGTCCAGCCCATCCAGCGCCGATTCCGTGCTGCGGAAATAACCCGCAATGGCGCTAACTGCCGCTGGCCCCTTGGAACGTTCGCCGCTTTTTGTTTTCGTCGCCACGTGCGGTCTTTCTTCTGCGGACGCCAAGCAGTCTTAGCCCTGCGCCACGTAGTCAGCCTTGTTGTGCTTATCCAAAACATCCTGAAAGCGGCGGGCAAACGCCTCGTCCGCCAATTGCTTGCGGCGCTGAATGTCTTTGGTCGAGACCATGTTCTGCTCATGCATCTCCAACAGATCACCAATGTGGCTCTGAGCCGCTGCGCCGATACCGGCCATGGTGGTTTCAGCAGCTGTGTCCACTTTAGTGCCCAGCGTGTTGATGCGGTGCGCCACTTCCTGTTGAGCCGCCGTTTTCAACGAATCTTCCAATGCCTTGTACAAGACGATGCGCTGTTCAGTGTCGATGGTCAGTTTGTTGATTAGGGTCGCCTGCGCCGCCAGCTGGTTGTTGAGCGAATCGACAAAGGTTTGGAACATCGACGTGTAGCGCTCCAATGTCTGGCTTTCCGCCAGCAATTCCTGCTCCTTGGCCTGAGCAGCGTTGTACTCGGTCGCCATTTCAGAGCGCTGCCCTTCCAGCTCAGCCCGCTTGGACTGATCGGTAGCAACCGAGATCTGATTTTCCATGTCGATCAAAAGAGGGTTCAACTCTTCGATACGCGCTTGGGTCGCCTCCAGTTGCTCAATCGTGCCTTTGCGGCGCTCGATTACAGTGCGCAGGCTGTTTTCTGAGGTCTCGTATCGCTCTTTCAAAACGGTCTCTTGCTCTTTTAGAATACCGGTAATCGTGTCCGACTTGGTCAGCAGTTCTTGCAGGTTGCCCGCCAGCGACATGTTGCGAACACGGTCCGTGCGCATGCGTTGTGCGCGCTGTTTCGAAAAGATGCCGACAAGGGATTCCCACGTCGTCATGCTCTTCATGCTTTCGAACTCTTCGCCGAAGACGTTAGTCGCGTCTTCGAGACCGATGATGAGATCGGCAATATTGCCTTCCATGAGCTTTTGCTGGTTCAGCACGTCTTGAATGCGCGCATTTTCAATATCGAAATCCGCATCGCCAATCGTGCCGGACTTGGACAATTTCTCCAGCACAACGCCGGATTGTTTCATCTTGCCGCGCATCTCTTCGATGGTGGAGCGGGTCTTTTCAATCTCGGACTCAAATTTCGCCATGCTGGCCATAACATCTCTCCATGCGGCCACCACGATTAGAGGGGCCAAGCTTAAATGATCTGTTCCTAACTATAGGGCGTGCGCGATGGATTGCCAGCAAAGACCCCGCCTTGCTCAACCGCCTTGTGAGGAATGACACCGGCATTGCACGCGAACTGAGGATTGAGTGGGGATGCAGGATTGCCAACCGTCAATGAATGTCAGATTTGCAAAACCGCAGTCGAAATACCGTTTAACAGTTTGGTTTCATCAACACTCATCTTTTGGGCTTCAACCTTACCGTCGATAACCAAAAACGAATGGCCGTGCACGAAGCTCCACAACATGTAGGCCCGTTCTTGAGCCTCGGGAGCGGACGCTTCGACCCCCAAACAGTCTGCGGTGGCTTGAATGACAATGCCAAAGACCTGTTGTCCCGCCTGAGAAAGCTCGTCGTCCCCTTGGTGAGCCTCGGTGAGACCAAAGACCAGACGAAACATGCCTGGCTCCTCCCTAGCGAAATCAACATAGGTCTGCCCCAGCGCATCAATGCGCTCCTTGGAGCCTACTGGCAGATCGGCAATGGCAGCCAACATTTTCGCGGACATGCGTTCCATACACTCCAATACCAACGCCTTCAGGATCGCAGGCTTGTCCGCAAAGTGCTTATAAGGTGCAGCGCTGGAAACCCCAGCCAAACGACTGGCCTCTGAAATCGAGAAATTGGCATGACCTTTGGTTTCTATGAGTTGCTGAACGGCCGACAGCAATTGAGCGCGCAGATCGCCGTGGTGATATCGAGATTTCGCTTCGATCAAGACCCTCATTCTCCCTCTTGGACCCGGTTGCCATCCACAGTCGCATCCGGATGGGCGACACCATTTTGCGCCACCCCTGCAACCGATCGCACGCACCTGTACACGACTTTGCACGAAAGCTCGCAAACTACGAACTCTTCGGCGTCCGCAGGACAGCGCTAACCCTGAGCGGCCATGCTGCCTTCCAATATGTCGCAACAACAAGCCTGCGATTCAGGTGCTTTGTCATTTGACAATGTAAGTGATGATTACATATGTGATAGATACTAACTTATGCAAGACGATCACTCACATCAGGTTTGCAGGACACGCGCATGGCTTCCACGACCTCGTCCCCCTCAATCTTCAAACGGGCTTTTCGCCGACTGTCGATCATCGTCACAACATTGGTGTTCTTGGCCATCGCCGTTGGCGCGATCATCTTCGGAACCACCACAATTGCGGATAGGGCTGCTGCGGTCCCCGGCGTCACACCGGCACCTGTTGTCGATGTGGCCGTGTCCATGATTACCTATCAAGACAACTACACCGTTCAACGACGCTTTGTGGGCCAAGTTGAGCCCTTACAGCGCACATTGGTCGCCTTTGAGCAGGGCGGTACAATTGTCTCGGTTAACGTGGACGAAGGCGACACCGTCGAGAAGAGCGCTATTGTGGCCACGCTCGACACAAGACTGCTAGAGGCTGAAAAGAGCCGTCTCAACGCCTCTAAACGCGCGCTTCAAGCGCAGGCCGATCTGTTGAAACGCACCGCAGACCGGCAAACAAAATTGCAAGATCGCGGCTTCGCCAGCAATCAGGCGCTCGACCAAGCTGTGTTTGGATTGGCAGAAGTTAATGCCCGCTTGGCGGAGCTCGACGCCGGTTTGATCGCGAACGCGATTCAGCTTGAAAAGGCCGTCATCCGCGCTCCTTTTAGGGGTCGCGTGGCGCAACGCTTATTGGACGCCGGTGCAACCGCAGCCGCCGGTGCGCCAGTTGTGTCGGTATTGCAAAATGGCAAGGCCGAATTTCGCGTTGGTATCACGCCATCTCTCGTCGCATCCCTGAGTGAAGATCAGACATTCCAAGTCACCTTCGGAAACGAACACGTCAAAGCGAAACTCGTCTCCATCTCACCCGATGTTACCGCCACCACCCGAACGCAGATTGTTCGCTTCGCATTGGAAGACGGAGGCCATTCCCTCTTCGGGCAGACCGGCACCCTCACCCTCTCGCAACGCATCAAACAGTCTGGAGCCATGATCCCGATCAGCGCCTTGGAAGAAGGCGTGCGCGGGTTGTGGAGTATCAAGACCGTGGTGCAGGATGCCGACAAAAAGACGATCGTCGGCAAAGAGGCAGTCGAGATCGTACACGCCACAGAAGACACAGCCTTTGTGCGTGGCACATTTAAAGAAGGCGCACGCTTTATCAACGACGGCCCGCACCGGGTAACTGTCGGCCAAAGGATCAACATCCTGGGAGCCGAAACCGGAAACGGTGCCGAGGCGTCAAACTGATGGAAACCCTTCCCTTCCGCCAACCGCGTGTTGTTGCCCTTATTTTGTTTGTCCTCATTTCGGCGGGCATCTCCGCCCTGCTGGCCATTGGTCGACAAGAAGATCCGACCATCACCAATCTGTTTGCAACGGTTACGGCACCTTATCCGGGGGCAGAGCCAGGCCGAGTAGAAACGCTGGTCACCGCCAAAATCGAAGACGAGTTGCGGGAAATTCCTGAAATCGACACGATTGAGTCCGTCTCTTCCACTGGCATTTCAATCGTGCAGATCGAACTGGCGGACACCGTTCCAGATGACATGATCGAGCAGGTCTGGTCGCAAATCCGAGACGCTTTGGACGATGCGCGCCAGGAGTTTCCGCCGGGCGCGCAAGAGCCGGAGTTCTCGTCGGACGGTGCAGGCGCTTTTGCCGCGATTGCAAGTTTCAGCGCCCGCCATCCGCAAGTGCCCATGACGGTGATCAAACGCTACGCCGACGATCTGGCGGATGAGTTGCGCAATGTCTCCGGCACGAAACTGGTAGAAGTGTATGGCGCGCCCAATGACGAGGTTCTGATCACCCTCAATCCCGAGCGCACCGCTGCTCTTGGGCTAACGCCAGACATGGTGTCGAGCGCTGTTTCCGCCGCTGACAGTAAAACTCAAGCCGGACGCCTGCGCAGTTCTACGGGCGATTTCGTCATAGAGGTCCAGGGCGAAGTAAAAGCATTGGATCGCTTGCGCGATGTGATTGTCGCACGGGACATGGCAGGGCAAGTCACGCGGCTCGCCGACATCGCGCAGGTGACGCGCGGCCCCCGCTGGCCCAACGAAGAAATTGCAAAGCAAAACGGCAGGCCCGCCATACTCGTGGCAGCCAAACTCGAAGATGGATTGCAGGTCGACGTGTGGAGTGCAGACGTTCGAGCCACCATTGAAGCCTATCAACCATCCGTGCCTGGTGGTTTGGAACTGGCGCTGGTATTTGACCAAAGTGCCTACACAGCTGACCGTTTGCTGGAGGTGGGTCAAAACATGCTCATCGGCGTCGCGCTGGTGGTGGGCGTATTGCTGATCACGTTGGGTATCCGCGCAGCGATCATAGTTGCACTCATCCTACCTGTGGTGTCCTTGGCCACACTTGCAACTATGAACATCATCAACCTGCCCATCCACCAAATGTCTGTCACTGGTCTCATCGTGGCACTGGGCCTGCTGGTCGATGCGGGCATAGTGATGACCGATGATGTGGGTCAACGCATCAGAAATGGCGTAGCTCGGGTGGAGGCTGTAGGCCAGTCGGTACGCCGTCTATTCGGCCCCTTGTTCGCCTCAACTGTTACGACGGCCTTATCTTTCACACCGATGATTTTATTGCCCGGTCCGGCCGGAGATTTTGTCGGTTCCATCGCCATGGCCGTGGTGATTATGCTCATCTGGTCATTTATCGTTGCCATCACGGTGACACCCGCCATTGCAGGCTGGATCATGCCTGCAAAAGCCAATGCTTCGGCGCTGCAATCCGGCATACGAGGCGGACCAATTGCTTGGCTGTTTTCCAAGAGCCTGGCGTGGTCTGTAGCCAATCCGATCCGTTCCATCGCGCTGGCGCTGGTCCTCCCGGTTGCGGGGTTCTTGTCCATGCCGACGCTTACGGCACAGTTTTTTCCCGGCGTGGATCGCGATCAATTTTATATCGAACTTGATGGCATGCCCGGGATGCCACTGACCAAGACCGCGCAAATCGTGGAGCGGTTGGACGCAGAACTGGCAAAAGAAGATGCCATAACCAACGTAACTTGGGTGGTGGGAAAGTCTGCCCCCGGCTTCTACTATAACATCGTCGGCGGCCGCGATAATGCACCAGGCTATGCGCAAGCGCTCATCACAACTCAGTCTCCAGCCGCAACAGAAGCCCTTCTACCGCGCCTACAACGCACACTGGGAACGGTAACACCGGAAGTTCAGGTATTGGTGCGTGGACTTGTGCAAGGGCCACCGGTTTCTGCACCGGTTGAGATACGCCTTGTTGGCCCCGACCTCGAAACCTTGAAGACCTATGGCGATCAGGTCCGTGAAATTCTCTCTCGGCTGGATCCCGTCACAATCACACGAAGCACAGCAAATGCGGGCGCGCCCAAAGTTGCGGTGGATGTTGATGAGGCTAAGGCCCGCCTTCTTGGTTTGGATTTGGCATCGGTCAGCCGTCAGTTGCAGGCAGGTCTGGAGGGTGTTGTTGGCGGGTCGATGGTGGAGGGCACGGAAGAACTGGATATCCGGGTCCGACTTGGGAACGACGTGCGGGGCAACCTGGCGGCAATTTCTGACCTCACCATCGTGCCTCCGACTGCAGCCTCCGCCACGGCTCAAGGCGGTTTCAATGGAGTGCCGCTTTCAGCCATTGCTGACATCAAACTGGCCCCCAGCGACGGGTCAATCACTCGGCGCAATGCTGAGCGCGTCAACACGGTTCAAGCGTTCCTGCTGCGCGGTGTGCTGCCTGAAGAAGCCTTGAAAGCGGCGCAGGCCGAACTGGAAAAAAGCGGCTTTCAACTGCCGACAGGCTACCGGTTAGAGCTTGGGGGTGACAGTGATGCCCGTTCGAATACGCTCAACAATCTCCTCGCCTCCATCGGACTGATCGTCACCCTGACGATCGCCACCATCGTGCTGACCTTCAACTCCTTCAGACTGTCCATGATAGCAGCTGTCGTTTGCCTTCTGTCAGCTGGCCTGAGCATTTTGGCCTTGGCGATCTTTCAGTATCCGTTTGGCATCAACGCGATTATCGGCGTCATTGGCTCGATTGGCGTTTCGATCAACGCTGCCATCATCATTTTGACCGGCTTGCAGGCGGATGACGAAGCGAAGCATGGAGACCACGAAGCCATGGTGGGTGTGATCATGCGATCCAGCCGCCACATTGTCAGCACAACCATAACCACGTTTGGCGGTTTCCTGCCCTTAATTCTGGCTGGTGGCGGTTTTTGGCCACCCTTTGCGATGGCGATTGGCGGGGGCGTTCTTCTGTCGACGGTGGTCTCGTTCTACTTCACGCCACCCATGTTTGCGCTGCTCTATGCCCGCAAACGCAAAAACCAGAAGATCACGGAACCTCAAGACGATAAAGGTGGCAACGAAAACTGGCGGTCGACGAGTTTAGAACCCGTCCCAATGGCGGCAGAGTGATGGGCGGTTAAACACCCACTTCCCGCACCAGCACTTTCAGCACCTGGCGTTTCACCCTTGAATAGAAACTTTCAGGGCGACCTTCTATAAGCGTCACGCCGCGCAGGGCCATGGGCGGCATGACGTTTGCTGGTTCGGCATGTTTCGAGCCCGTCACGACCGGATCCAGCACCACGGCAAAGGCCGCCTTGAGTGGACGCAGATCATTAGGATCGCCATCCTGACGTTTGGCTTCTTCGGTCGCAACGCTGCCGCCGAATTTCAGCGCCAGATAAGGTTCGTCCAATGTGTCAGAGGCCGCTTGCGCGACGGATCGCACGGTGGCTTTCATGATAGGCAATTCAGGGTTATCCGGCACAAAGGTTGCCTTCGCTCCCGGTTCAAACCGGAAAACCTGACCCTCGGCAACATCGCCTTTGATCATCACCTGACCTTGCGCCTGCACGATGGCCATGGGCGTCTTTGGGTTGACCCAAAGGCCGGCATGCAGCTCCGGGTCCACATCAGTGACCACCCCGCTCAAGGGTGCTCGCACCACCAGTTGACGACGTACTCTACGCAGTCCATCCAACTGTTCACGCACTTCGTTGAGTTCATTTTCCAAAACCAGCAACGACGCCCGGTCGATGGAATCTGAGCCGGTCCGGTCAATACGGCTTTCAAGCAATCTTGCCCGCTCGCGCGCCAATTCCACCTCTTGGTCAAGCTTCGGCGCGTCCAAACGTGCGAGCACATCTCCGGCTTGGACCACCTGTCCATTTTCCAAGGAAAGTTCGCTGATCTTTGCAGCGAAAGGTGCAAATAGGGCCTGCTCATGCTCCGCCGTCACCAGGCCCGGAACAGACACCCGCGTAGACCACGGAATAACAGCAAGCGCGATCAAACAGGCAAGCACTCCACCCGTCACCACTATGCGTTTTGCAGACATGATCTTGCTCCTGATTTCCCACCAATGGCACATCTCTTTCCACACGGGGCGGGCGATGAACCAGATGATCTCAACGATGAAAAGAAGGATGCCGACGACCTTGATAAAAAAGGCGTAGACGAGAAGGGCGATGCCCAAAAACAGAAAAAACCGGTAAATCCACGTCGCCCAAGCGTGGACGATGATGAGCCGACGCAGTCTTGGCGTCAGCGCTTCGGGCGCGGGCTCACCGAGGCCAAACAGCAGTTCCCGCAACCGCCATTTGGCCATGTCAAAGCCACGGTTCTGCAGGTTTTGAAACCCAAGCGAATCCGACAAAATATAGTAGCCATCAAACCGCATCAGCGGGTTGAGGTTCACTGCCAACGATGTGATCCAAGACGTGGTGGCAACCGCAAACACACACAGCCGCAAACCGCCATCTGGCAAGAACGCCCAAAGCAGTGTCGCCACCGCCGCAAGCGTCAATTCGGTGAAGATACCGGCCCCATCGATCATCAAACGCTTGCCGCGCGATTGCAGCCGCCACGCTCCGCTCGTGTCGGTATAGAGAACCGGCATCAGCACCATAAACGCGATGCCAATGGTAGGCACCCGCAACCCGTATCGTACGGACATATAGGCATGGCCCAGTTCGTGGATGGATTTCACCACTACAAGGCTCAACCCGTAGAGAATGGCCCCCTGCCAGCTGAGCATGAACTGGAACGTGGTGGAAAAATGCTCCCACTGGCGAGAGACGAGATACAGCCCCGCCAGCCCCATCAACACGTACAACAGCACCGCGAACCGCGAAAAAAGTGGCGCAATAAAAGGGTAGGTGGCCTGCAAAAACCGATCGGGCCGGAACAGCGGTATGCGGAAAAACAAATAAGAGTGCATGGCGTTCGACCAGACAGACTTTTTGGCTGACGCTTCTTTCGCCGCCATCATTTTGAAATCGTTGCCTGGGATATCCCGCACGAGAGCATTGGAAATGAGAAAGTGGATCGCCGTTTCCACATCCTCCTGCGTTATGGTGCGTCCGTATTCTGCGCGCACACCCTTCACAAGGTCTTCAATCGTTCCCATGCGCCACAGCATGAGCATGTCGAGCAGTTCGCGCCCGATCTCGAAGTATCGGCCCGCGACCGGATCAAAGATAACCCAAGCCGGCGCACCATTGCGTTGCGGCGCGGTGGGCACGATTTCCAAATCATCGCGGAGTGCGGGAAGCGGTGTTGGCTCTTTTGGTTCCGCGGCGGCGGCTCCACCTGCGGTGGGGGCAATGCTGCCCAGCGTGTTTAGAACCCCGTCCATTGCCGGATCGCTGACAGGGGTTTGCGGAAGAGATAGTAAGCCAGGCTTACCTCTTCGCCGTACACTTTAGCGGTGCCGCGCAAGCCAATGCGGGGCACATCATCGCCCACAAATTTCGCCCGCACAGTATAGCTCAGCACGCCCTCTCCGTCCGGCTTGGCGTGGAAGCTGGCGGCCGTCAGCGTAGCGTCAACGGCTTGAAGCGGATTGCTGTCCAGATAGAGCTGAACCCGCGCGTCTTTTTCAATAACGATGGCATCGGAAACCGGCAGATTGACCGTCACCTCCACTTTGGCCGGGTCGGCGATCCGCATGATGCGCTCTCCCGTCGCCACGGGACGACCAGTCCACGTGTCTTTGTCGGTGAACAAGACAATGCCGGATGCACCAGCCGTCACCCGCGTGTTGGCCAGCAGGTCGCGGGCATAATCATACTCGCCCGCTTTCAATTGCAGTTCGCTTTGCGCAATCGAGAGTTCCCGTTTGGCTTTCGGATCAGAAAACGATGTGCGCAAGTTCTGCTGATACCGGGCCTCTGCGACGCTGACAGCCTGCCCCGCCAGTTTCACACGGTTGCGCAAGTCTGTGTCCGTATAAGTGAAAAGCGGAGTACCTTTTTCCACACGCGTGTTCGGGCTGACTTCAACAGTCTCAATCGTGCCGTCAATTGGAGCAGCAACCACATACGCGTCCGCAGCTGTCACCTGCGCGGGAGACAGAACACTTAAAGGAACCGGAATGAACCCAGCCACCACAATTGTGCAGGCGGCGATACCGTAGAGTAGAGACCGGGAGCGCAAGCGACGCTTGACGCGCGTTGGCCCGGTTAGAGCCTCATAGGCATGGGAATAAGTCTCGCAAAGCCGCGCGGCAGCAACGAGACTCTTTTCGTCCCACTCCTTTTCGCGCGTAAACACCAAATGGGAAAAGACGGTGCCATCCCGCAATTGCAGGGGCAAAATCGCAATCTGCGAAAATGGATAGGTTGACGCATCCAAGTCGCCATCGCGCGAGTCTGTTCGCGCATCGAAAGCGAGTACCTTGGAAAGGTTTTCACCCTTCAACTTTTGCGAACACAGCTGCTCCATCCAGCGCACAAAAGTAGAATTCCGATCCACCGCTGACAGGGACGAGACGGCGGAAACGATGTGTTTGGACGCGCCCGCGCGCTTGAGCAAAATGGCCTGACGGTATTGTACGGCCACCCGCGATCCATTGACCATCAGATAGCCAAGTTCCGCTTCGCTGCCCGCCTGCCGCGTTTCACGCTCAAGGTTTAACAGCCCTTGATAAAGTGCGCCGTCCTGCGAGCCGCCGGTAAGAGGCTGAACGGGCGTGGCTGTGCCATCGTTCTTCGATCCGGCTGGTGTGGGCTGCGCCGCTTTGCGGTTCAGCCCCGCCATGCGTGGCGAAGCCTGCTGAGAAACCTGGACGGATGCACGACCGGCCTGTGCAAACGGGGCATTTTTCATATCAGCGTTGTCCGCTCTCCGCATAAGCGGATTACCGTTGGGTGAAATCTCAGTTTGAAAGGTTGGACGGCGCTTCAAATTTAGCCGTCCCGCTCATTCCGGCCAAAACGCTGGTTGGACGTGCCACAAACGTGCCTGTGAGCTTGATGGTCTGGCTGACCGCGTCGACCTTGGCACCCAAACGAGCGACACGCGCACGGTAGTTTTGGCCAAGCTCATCGACGTTAAAATCAAACGTGGAACCAACCTTCATCCAGCGCAACCATTTGGACGGCACAATCAGATCGAGCTCCAAAGCACTGTCATCGACAACTGTGAGAACAGGAGCATTGGGCGCAGGGATTTCATAAGTCTCAGCGTGACGCTCAACAACGCGACCGTTGAACGGGGCTTCGATTTTGCACAACGACAGCACTTCGGTCAGGCCATCGACAGCAGCCTTGGCGTTGGCAACATCAGCGGCGGCTTCAAACACTTCTTGAGAGCCCGCAGCACCGCGTTCTTTCAAGCGCTTTTTGCTTTTGTAGAACGAGGCAGCTTTGCCCATAGTCGCTTTGGCACCGCGAAGATCTGCCAATTGACGGGCGCAATCAAACGCCACCAGAAGATCCCCGCGACGAAAGCCTTGACCGGCTTTATAGGGCATTTCGGAAATCTTGGCTGCCAACCCGGCACCCAAAGTCACCTCAGCATTTGGCACCACCACGCCACGGGCGTCGAAAGCGTTTGCAGAACGCACGGACCCTGTCATTTGCGGATCAATGTGTTTGCGTGCTGCAGCCTTGTGAGCATCGTCCGTCATGGTTTTAACCGCAGAAGATGCGCTTTCGGCATTGGCCATGTGTGGCAAGGCCGCGCTGATGGCTGTCGCAAGAAGGACGGCCGTAGTGTGCGTCACAATCCGTTTCATGATGGTCTTATTCCCCTAATACGTGCGGTCCGCCCGCGAGTAAAAACTGATGCGAAAAACGAACCCGTCCGGCTCGCTTCGCGAAATTCAATTGCCCGGCTCTTGGTTACGGTTGGCGCGACGACCATTGTCACCACCGGAGACCAAAGCGGCGAAGAAAGATCGTTTCTTACGCGCTGGGATGGCGTTGACGGAGGATGGTTTCTCCAGCCCGGCCCAAGCGTCATCGGCTTTCACAATGGCCACGGGCTCATCGCCAGCGTTAGGTCTGGTATTGATGGAAGACGTCACCAAATGGGATGTCGCGGAGTGTTTCGCACGGACAACACCGCTGCGATCGCCCCGTTCGATCCACAATTCGCGCAACTCGCCTGCAAGTTCTGAAACGGAACTGGAGGACTTCAGATCACCGGCGTAGGGGTCTACACCCATGCTGGCGAAGATGTTGGCGTAGGCGTTTTGCAAGTCGGCATAGGCGATGTCGGCAGACACGCGGCTGGCCAATGTGTTCATCTCTTCGCGGATCAGCGTCTGTTCACTGGCCTGCCCCTCACGGTGGCTTGCTTTGATCTGACCCAAAATGCCTTTTTGTACCTTCAGATGCCGGGAGGCGGTCCGGTACAATTTTTGAGCATGACCGTAGCGAATGCGGCTCACATGCACTTGCGTCATGATGGCCATGGTGACCGCGAGTGCGCGGGCGTCCAGCACTTCGTCTTTCGCCTGAACGGTGCGCTTTTTGGCAGGATACTTGAAGACGTTGAACAGGTTGAAGGTGGCTTTCGCGCCCCAACCCACCCAATTGCTATTCAACAGATAGCTGTCAGAATCAATATTGGCACCGCCGAACAGATTGATACCGGGCAACAACTCGAGCAGCAGCGCCTTGGTCTCTTTCTTGTTAATGCGCAGCTTGTACTGCACGTCACGAATTTCAGGGCGGTTTTCGAGGGCGGCAAACACCATGTCCTCGGCACTCATGTCCAGCGATGCTGTGGCCGCATGACGCTTCGGCATGGCCAAAGAGAAATGCTCCCCCGGACGAATGTTCATCAGGGCCGCCAACTGCATTTTAGCCAGAGACAGGTCTTTTTGCAGGCGCTGAATACGCTGCTGAATTTCCACCAACTCACGCTGATAGGTCAGCGCGGTCAAAGGCGAAGACATACCGTCCCGCTGCAGAGCTTGCGAGTTGCGTAAAGCTTTTTTCGTGCGGCCTTCCAAACGGCGCAAACCTTCAACCAACCGGTCTGCAGAAATCGTGCGCCAATAGGCTGTGCGCACATCTTCGATCACGCGGTTGATGATTTTGCGGCGGCGCTCGGTGGCAACCAAGACCTCGTCAGCGGCCTGCTCGGCACGAACCTTGGAGAGGCCGAAATCCAAAATATTCCATGACAAGGTGATATCGTTTTGGAACTTGTCCTTATCGGGGAACGTCAAAGAACCCGTGTTACCGGAATTATTGTTGCGGCCCACATAGCCTGCGTTCGCGACAAGATTCGGCAAGGCCTCAAGCCGCGCTGAGGCCAACTGTTTGCTGGCCAGCGCTTCGTTATACATCTCGACCTTGAAATCGAGATTGTATTTCAGCGCCCGCGCCATCGCTTCGTAAAGCGTGATCGCGTTGGTCACTGGCTCTTGGCCCAGCGTTACCCGTCCAAGTGTGTCGCTGGCAAAAGATTTAACCGCCCCGGTGGTCAACGGCTTTGGTGTGATTGTGCAGGCGCTTAGGCTTAAGGCCAAAAACGACGAGACAAGGATACGCTTCACTGGTCTATTCCTCGTACTTAAATATGCCCCCGGGAAACAAACACCGCCATGAGCAACGCAGAACCCGAACTTCCCCGCACTTTGTCAGTTCATGACTAATGAACGCTTAACGGCAGGAGAAAATGAGACAGATAATTTACCATGCCGCCCGGATTGACCTGCTGAGTGGCCTTTTTCAGAAGCCAAAGCAGCGCAACAAAAAAGGGGCGCCTGGAAGCGCCCCTTTCAAAAATAATTCATGATTTTAGTATGTTAAAGAAGCTTCATCGCTTCTTACTGGTTCAAGGCACCCCTCAGATCGCCCAAGGCCGTGTCATCTTGCAGAACCTTTTTCTGATCTGGATTCTCCACCAAACCATTATCGGAACCAATTGGTTCAGAACCAGTGTCTAAGGCCGTGTAAGAACCGTTTACAACCGTTTTCACAGCTCCGCTCTCCACGTCCACGCGCACGGCTTTAAGAACGGATTGGCCGTTTTCAAAAACCACGGCCAGCTTCAGGTCCAGAACCTGCATGTCCTGCGGCGGGCGTACTGAAACCAACTTATCCCGAACCATCGTCATCCAAGACGGCCATTGCTCCATGCCTGCAACAGCAAGACGCACTTGGCTGATGGCCATGTCTTTTCCGGAGCGATCATTGAGTTCGATCAGAACCAAACCCGGGCGGGCCGTCGCAGACACCATCACCGCATCATAAAGCGGGCTTTGCGGATCCACGTCCAAAAACGAACCGTTGTTGAAGTCCAAAAGGCTTGATCCGTCAGCGAAGACAAATTGAGGCGCAAACTGCTTGGAAGACAAACCGCTAACATCGACAGGATCGTCAACTGGATCCGTTCCGCTGCGCAGCGGATCAATCGCATGCACGGCAACCCGAACCACATCATCGGACGGGTTAAGGCTGGCTGTGCCACCTGTGACGCCCAAGACACCAGACACCGTCAGATCGGACTGAAGGTCCGCATCCGGATCGCTTCCATCCTCTTCGTCAACCAGATCGCTAAACGCAGCAAACAAATCCGGCGTCTCGATGAGATCATCCCCGCCAACGGTGATGGTAAAGCCGTCAGACACGACACCACCTTGGCCGTCATCCGCCGTCATGGTCACGGCAAACAAACCGGAGGCACCCGCTTGGCTGGCAACGGAGCCGGAAATCAAACCCGTGATCGGATCGAAACTCACGCCGGCCGGCAGCCCGGTCACGCTCAGTGTCAGCACATCGCTGTCCGGCGCGGCATCCGCAAAGTGCGCGGCTACATCGTAGGAAACCAAATCACCATTCCGCAGTTGCAGGTCGGGCGCGGATCCCAACACCACGGGCACAGCGTTTTGCGGAGTAATCGTCACATTCAGCTGGTCGCTGCCACCCTCCCCGTCATCAGCAGTCACAGTGACGAAGACGGGCCCAGAGGTGGAGGCATCAGACGGTGCTACGCCGGACAAAATACCTGTTCCAGCATCCAACATCAGCCATGCTGGCAGTGCAGTTGAAGTAAAATTGAGAGTATCGCCATCCGCATCCACAATCAGCGCCGACATGTCGATCACCACAACATCGCCATCGGTGACAGTTGTGTTCACATCTGCCCCGGCGACCGGAACCGTGTTGTTGACCGCGATATCAAACGAAGTCGAGACCGTGGAACTTGCACCGTCAAAGGCTTCCACCACCACCGTGTAAGGACCGAACTGGGATGCGTCCGCGTCCAATTGTCCGCCGATGACACCACTGATTGGGTCAATCGCCAGCCCACCTGGCAGGCCCGTGGCGGAATATGTCACCGGATCACCGTCGGGATCATTGAAAAAAGCGGCCATGCCGATGGAAACAGTTTCACCATCTTCAAGGGTCTGGTCCAGCGGTGTGCCGACCACCGTTACCGCATCATCGACAGGCGTTACGTCAAACGTAACCGTTGCATCACTCTGGTCGATGCCGTCGCTCACCGTATAGGTGATCACGGTTTGACCGAAATAGTCAGGATTGGGCACGAACTCCAGCGTGCGATTGTCCACACCCAAAGTGATCTGACCGTTGGGAACAAACACGGACACACCAGGTGCAATAGCTTGGCCATCGATCTGTGTGATGGAAAGCGCTTGGCCTTCCACGTCGCTGTCGTTCGCCAAGACCGGGTCAAAATAGGCGATATCGTCTTCAACCAAGACCACCGGACCATCATCTACCGCAATGGGTGCATCATTGACCGACACAACGTTCAGATTAATCATGGCCGTGTCGTCCAATGCACCGTCTGACACCGTGTAGTTGAAGCTGACCGGTCCGAAACTGTTGGGTGACGGATCAAAGGTCAGTGTTGTTCCATCGGCATCAAGGTCAACCCGACCGGAGGCCAGCGTGACAAAACCACCGGGAGCAATTGCATTCCCGTCGATCTGCGTGATGGTGAGCGTATCGCCTTCCAGATCAAAGTCATTGGAAGCAACGGGATCAAAGGTGAAAGTCGTATCTTCCAGCAGGGACAGGGCAACAGGCACGCCATCATCCTGCGCTTGCGGCGCATCGTTGACGGCCATGATCATAACTCGGCTCAAAGCAACGAGAGACGTGTCCTCGCCATCGTTGACGCTGATCTCCACAACGCGCTGAGTGGTGTCAGGATCATCGGAGGTTGATCGATAGGTAATGGCCTGCAGAGCCAGCTCGTAGTCAGCCAAGCTTGCGCCACCCGTCATAGTGACTGTGATCGTGCCCGGCCCGGAAAGGCCAGCGGCGGGAGACACCAGCGCCGTCACACTTGGCGGAAGCGCTCCGATCTCAAGAATGTCGCCATTATTGCCATTGGTCAAAACGATCTGCGCAGACACAAGGTCGGTGTCATCATCATCCGCCAGGGCGACATCGACCGGCACCAGCGCAATGGCCGATCCATTTTCAACAAAGGTCAAATCGTGGCTCGTGCCACCCAAACCGCCATTTAGATCAATCGTCGGAAGATCGTTGATGGAGACAATATCGAGATCGACGGTCACATCGCTGGTCGCGCCATTGGCGTCACGAACTGTGTAGTCGAAGGACGCCGCGCCATTGTAGTTGATGTCGGGTACAAAAGTGATCAGGCCAGAACCATCCATGGACACCGTACCGTTGACAGGCGCCTGCACCGAAATGACCGCCAGCACATCACCTTCCGGGTCGCTATCGTTAAACAGCAAGGTCGATGCTTGAACGGTGAAGTCTGTATCCTCATCAATGCTGAACGGTCCGTCGGCGACGCCGGTTGGCGCATCGTTGACCACATTGATCGCGATCGCCGCAGCAGCCGCAATGGACGCGTCTTCGCCGTCAAACACCGTAACCGTCAAAGAACGCACATTCGGATCAGGGTCATCGGAAACCGACTGGAACGTGACCGCCTGAAGCGCAGTCTGATAATCTGCCAACGTGCCTGTACCGGTAAGGGTCACAGTGATGGAACCATCAACCGCCAGTGGTCCGCTGGGCGAGACCGTTGCCGATAGACCGGCTGGCAAAGCACCCACGGCCAACTCATCGCCCACAAACCCGTTGGACAGCACAACCGTTGCGCCTTCCAAGTCAGTATCGTCGGCGTCACTTAGGGCGACCGAGGCATCAACCACAGCCATCGGACCGTCATTTTCCACATAAGTTAAGCTGTGGCCCGTGCCACCGGTGGCCGTGTTCAGATCCGCTACGGGCAAGTCGTTCACGGACACGACATTGATGGACACGGTCGCCACCGTTTGCGCGCCGGTTGCGTCCTCCACGGTGTAGGTGAAGCTCGCAGGACCGGAATAGTTGGCATCCGGTGTAAACAACGCATCGTTGGCGCCGGTCAAAACCACGCTGCCGTTCACTGCATCTTGGACGGAGACCAATGTCAGCGTCTCATTTTCAGGGTCGGTATCGTTGAACAACAGGGAAGCCGCAGGAAGAGACAGCGGTGTGTCCTCATCCGTATCGAATACGCCGTCATCGCCCGCAGACGGCGCATCATTCACAGCCGTGATCGACACCGTCACAGTTGCAGCATTGGAATCCTGATCGCCATCATTGACAGTGAAGGATACAACACGGCTGGTGCTGTCGATATTGTCGGACGTGGAACGATAGGTAATCGCCTGCAAGGCTGTCTCATAGTCTGTGGGTGGCAGAGCGCCCGTCAACGTAACTGTAACCGGTCCAGGCACAGCAAGTGCACCGGCAGGCGATACTGCAAAAGACAGTCCAGCTGGCAACAATCCCACTTCCAACATGTCGCCAATCTGGCCGTTTGTGAGTGTGACGGTCGCGCTTTCAATCAGAGTGTCGTCCACGTCGGAAAGAGTTACATCAGCACCAACAAGCGGTGTAGCAGCATCGTTTTCGATGTAGGGGACCGAGCTTCCCGTTCCAGCAGTCAAGCTGTCGAGGTCCAATTCGGTGGCATCATTCACGGGCGTCACGTCAATCGAAACAGTGGACGTGCTGGCAGCGCCGTTGGTGTCTTCAACCGTGTAAGTGAAAGACGCAGGGCCGAAATAGTCTGCGACCGGTGTGAAGGTAATTGTTCCGGCTGTCAGGTCCACGGTCCCATTTACCGGGTCTTGGACTGAGGTCACGGTGAGAACCTCACCTTCGGCGTCGCTATCGTTAAACGTCAACGATCCGGCAGGCATCACAAGCGGCGTGTCTTCTGCCACTGTAAACGGACCATCATCCGTAGACGTTGGCGCATCATTGGTGGCCGTCACGGATATCACGGTCATGGCCGCTGCGGAGTTGACGCTGCCATCATTGACAGCAATCGAGATCAAACGGTCAGCCGTATCAGGATTGTCAGAACTGGAGGCATACGTGACGGCCTGCAAAGCCAGTTGATAGTCCGCGAGACTACCCGCGCCGGACAGCGTCAGAGTGGCCGTACCGGGCACCACCAATGGCATGGCTGGGCTCACAGAAACCGTAATCCCAGATGGCAAAGCCGTCGCTGCTAGCACGTCGCCAACCGCGCCATTGGTCAGCGTCACACTGGCACCAAACAGAGTTGTGTTGTCCACGTCTGAGATCGCCACGCTGGCATCCACTACGGCAACGCCCACACCGTTTTCGGTGTAAGTGTCGGCATACCCGCTACCGCCTGATACGGCGTCGAGGTCCAGCGCCGGTGCATCATTCACGGCGGCGACAATCAGTGTCACGGTGCCCGTGTTGCTCCCACCATTGCCATCATCAACCGTATAGGAGAATGAGGCTGGCCCCGAGTAATCCGCATCGGGCGTAAACGTCACAACACCTGCTGTCAGATCGACTGTGCCGTTTGTGGCGTCTTGAACCGATGTGACAGTCAGCGGGTCACCCTCGCCGTCCGTATCGTTGAACACAAAGGTCGCTTGGCCGCGTACAAATGGCGTGTCTTCGTCCAGCGTGAACGGACCGTCGGCGACGGCAACCGGCGCATCGTTGACGGTGTTAAACGTGATGTCAGTCATGGCCGGTGTGGAGCTTGCGCCGCCATCGCTGACCACCACACTCACCATGCGCGTTGTGGCGGACGGGTTGGTGCTCACGGAATCAAATGAGACCGCCTGAAGGGCCAATTCATAATCTGCAACCGTCGCGCCGCCGCTCAAGGTAACGGTGGTTGTACCGGGAACCACAAGCGGCCCGGCAGGCGTCACCGTTGCAGTGATACCGATCGGCAGAGAACCGACAGTCAAGCGATCGCCTATCTGACCATTGGTCAATGTCACTGTGGCAGACGAGATGGTCGATCCATCCACATCCGACAGTGCAACCGTTGTATCCGTCACCACGACGGCAGGATCGCCCTCGTTATAGACGGTGCTGAACCCTGTTCCGGCAAGCGCCGTGTTCAAATCAACTTCCGGCGCATCGTTGACCGGGTCAACGATCAAATTGACGGTCGCCGTATCCTGAGCATTAGAGGTATCCTCCACGGTGTAAGTGAAGGAGGCTGGACCAAAATAGTCAGCATCGGGTGTGAACGTCACTGTGTTGTCGCCGTTGAGTACAACAGTTCCGTTCACCGCATCCTGCACGCTTACAATGGTGCGGGGATCATTTTCCGGGTCGCTATCGTTGAACAAGAGACCAGTGGCAGACAAGGTGAAAGACTGATCTTCCGTAATTGAGAACGGCCCATCATCGTTGGCTGTTGGCGCATCGTTCACGCCGCTCACCAAAATCGTGGTCGTGGCAACAGCGGAATCATCTTCGCCATCGTTGACAGTGACGGACACCGTACGAGGGTCGGTGCTGGGATTGTCAGAGGTAGAACGGTAGATCACCGCCTGCAGCGCCAACTCATAGTCAGCCAAGCTCGCTGTGCCCGCCAACTGCACGGTCACAGGGCCTGAAACCACCAGTGCTGCGGACGGAGTGATCGTGTGGGTGATGCCAAGTGGGAGAACCCCAACTTCAAGCACATCCCCCGGTTGACCGTTGTTCAAAACCAGAGTCGCGCCATCCAGCGTTCCGCTTTCCACATCGAACAGCACAACCGTCGCATCGGCCACCGACGTGCCAACAGCACCTTCCGTGTAGGCGGTCACATAGGACGTGCCGCCCGTGTCGGCATCCAAATCGACCTGAGGCACATCATTGATTGAA
>JBCBYZ010000031.1:0-27566 GCA_039815595.1 Pseudomonadota bacterium
ACCCGTCCCGCCGTCATTCGGCGCTCGGATACCAGTCACCCGCAACCTACGAAAGGAATGCCGCTGAAACACTAGAAATCACTAGCCCATAACCGTCCACGAAACCGGGGGAACTCCAGATACTTGGATGGACACTCTATAAAGCCTTCGTCGAGCCTTTGCGCGGCGAAGGCTTTTTGTTTTCCCCAACAGATTAACCAACTCGGATTTTCAACCCGCAAACTTATCCCCGCCACTGGATATAGGAATAATTTCCTTTTACGTTATTTGGAAGGGAGATTATCATGGAATTGTCGTTCACTGTGGGGATGGACCGTGAGCTCGGCGAAGGGTGCCGTTCTGTTGCAAGTGAATTGCAGAGACCGGTGCGTCGGACGGATGGGTCAAGTTTGGGCACAAGCTTGTGTTCCAGCGCAGTCCCTTTCACCAAGATTTCTGCGGTTTCGAAAAAGCGAAACGCCAAGGACGCCGTCGTCTGCGGCGGCTCTGGTGGTTTGACCGATGGACCGGGTCTTGGAAGCCGAACAGAAGATGCAAGCTGTCGCACTCATGAAACGGACTTTCGGACCGCTGCCACGCAATTGTGTTTGCGCACGGTATCGCTGGCACTGTGTGTGCCGCTCAAACAACTGGAGGCCGCGAACCGCTGCAAGGCGGACATCGCCTTGGCGCGTCAGATCGCGATGTATTTGGCGCACACGCAGTTTTCGATGGCCATGACGGAAGTGGGCCTGGCCTTTGGCCGCGACAGAACCACTGTTTCCCACGCTTGTAGCCTGGTCGAGGACAAGCGTGACGAAGAGACCTTCGATCTGACAATCACTCAGCTTGAGGCGCTGTTGGGTGAGGCGGTCAACGCCATAGAAGCCCGGTGTCAGCAGGTCGAGGGGGTGCGCGATGTCTTCCAAGGTTGATGCAAGACGGGCACTTAAGCTTCTCACCTTTTTGGGCGAGCGCGGAACCTGCCAGGCCATGGCCATTACAGACACAAAAAAAAGTCGCATCCTGTTGCGGGCAGCCAACGGTGCGACGCTTTTGTGCGCACCCGACACTTTGCAATCCCTACAAGCGGCGGATGTCATTGAAAAGTCTGACCTTGGCTATGCCCTCACGCCGACAGGTCGCCTGCGGTACAAGCGCATAGCGTCAGGTGATCGGAACCGAAAAATGGCCTCAAATCAGTCTGTCGTAGACCCGTTCCGGGCTCAACATTTGGACCTCGGCCAGCGCGAGGTGAACATCGACGGAAACCGCCAGACGGTACTCACCAATGATGCGGAATCGCCTCTGACACGGCTGCACAAACTGAAAGCACCGGGCGGCGGCACATGGCTGGATGATGCGGCCTTTGCCGCTGGAGAGCGCCTGCGGGCAGACTTTACCCACGGCCGCTTGATGCAACGCACGACATCGTCTTGGAATTTTGAAACGGGTATCAACACCACTTCCGGCCAACCGCGCATCAATATCACAGAGCAAGCCCTGGACGCCCGTGCGCGGCTGGAAAAAGCATTGGGCCGCGTCGGGCCGGATTTAGCCGGTGTGTTGATGGACGTGTGTTGTTTTTTGAAAGGTCTGGAAAGCGTGGAACGTGAGCGACGGTGGCCGCCAAGGTCTGCCAAACTGATGCTGCGCACCGGGCTTAACCTGCTGGCAGAGCACTACGGTACGCGGGCTGGTGTTGGCAGACGCCGTACAGTGGGAGCAGCTTAGAGAAGCCGCCCTACCGTCCTATTGCGCGGCTTGGGCCAAGTCTTTGATGCGCTGGACCATTGAGCGCAAACCGTTGGAACGCTGAGGCGTTAGATGCTCCTGCAGACCGATGGCGGAAAACGTCTCGTGCTCGTCGATATTCAAAATCTCGGCAGGGGTCCGGTTGGAAAACAGTGCAAGCGCGATGGCCACCAGACCGCTGACGATGTGAGCGTCTGACGCGCCCAGAAAATGAATGCGCTTTTGGGTTTCGGACGCCTCTGTTTCCACCGACGGCAACAACCACACTTGGCTGACACAACCCTGAACTTTGTTGGTGTCCGTGCGGGCATCCTTTGGCAACTCACTCAGGTCGCGACCAAGTTCGATGAGATAGCCGTATCGATCTTCCCATTCCTCAAGGAAAGAGAAGTTCTCGATAATCTCTTCGATACTCGTGTTCGATTTCAGAGCGGTCTGCACTGCGTTGGGTCCAAAGTCTTTTCAGATATTGTGATGCGGTCATCGCGCACTCACTCGGCGCCTGCAAGGCCAAAATGGGCGGATGCGGCGTTGAGCGCAGAGTGGACGTTAAGCCCTGGTTAACCATGGCCGTAAACCTAAGGGGTTTCTGCTCGCCAATCGGGACTTTCCGCCATGGTTAGCGGCCATGTTTAGTTTTCCGTTAAACGCCCTGTGTCACTGTTCCGGTTCAGTTTCGCGTATCATCGCGTTGAGGATCAGTATTGCGTCTCTCGGCAAAATTCTTCGGGCTCTTGCAGCCCTTTCAAACCGTTTTGCGGCCATCGCTTGGTGAGCATGCGGAAGGGTATGCGGCGCACCGTCAGTTTTTAGACGGGCAATTGCTGGTGGCCGTGGCGTGTCTGACCGCGCTGCCCATCATCCTGCTAACCCTTGGTGCGCAAGGCATCACTGCGGCATTGGTGGCGACTGCGCTCTGCCTCGCATTGGTGGGTATTGTCTCCATTACGCATCTTCAATCGCTCGCCTTGCCCGTGCTTCTGTGGGGTCTGGCTGCCGCGACTGCCGTCATGGTGTTTGCGATCTCCCACAGTGCGCTGATTGTAGGCGCAGCGATTTGCTCTTGCATTTTAGGGTTCGAAGGCGGTTTGCGTGCGGGCATGCGGGGTGTGCTTTGCGGTTTTGCCCTATCCGCCTGCGCTAGCATCCTCGCCCTTGCCCTTGCCCTTGCCCCAACGGTTTCTCAATCCGGCGTGATGCTAACTGCGGCACCTTGGGTATTAGTTGCGCTGGGAGCAGGCTTTTCAGTTTGGAGCGCCAACCGTCTGACGAGCCGCTTCTCCACCGCAGACGAAAATCTGCGACGTGAGCGGGACCGGTTCCATTTGATGGCCGACAACGCTACCGACCTGATTACGCGCCACAACGGGCAAGGGCGAACGTTGTTTGCTTCCGCAGCGTCTCTGGAAATGCTGGGTCTTGCACCCAAAAACCTGCTCGACACCGGCCTGCTTGAAAAAATTCATCTGCAGGACCGGGTCCAGTTTTTGCGGGCGGTGTCTTGTGCCGCCAATGATGGGCAAGCGTCGCGCATCAAGTTGCGCGTGCGGGCCCGCGTGTCCGGTGCATCGGACTGGGTGCATGTTGAGATGCGCTGCCGCCCATTCGCAACGCATGACGGCAAACGGGACGGGGCCGTCGTTTCCAGCCGGGATATCACGGCCGAAGTTAAAGCCGCTCAGCAGACGAGGGCGGCCGAAGCGGAAGCACTTGAGGCCAATGCGGCGCAGCGCCGGTTCCTTATGACGATGAGCCATGAACTGCGCACGCCGCTCAATGCCATAATCGGTTTCTCCGACATGTTGGCGATGCAGGGTGTAGCCGCACCAAAACCAGAAAAACAGAAAGAGTATGTCGAGATCATCCAGCAGTCAGGTTTGCATCTGCTGCAGGTGGTCAACGGTCTGCTGGATCTGTCCCGCATTGAAGCCGGCAAATACGAATTGAGCCCGGAGCCGTTTGATCTAGCCGACATCGCGCAAGCCAGCCTGCGAATGTTGGGCGTGCAAGCGCGTGATGCGCAGGTGGACCTTAAGCTCCGCCTTCCCTCCGATTTGCCCGCATTGACCGCAGATCGTGGTGCCATTCAGCAGGTTTTGATCAATCTGCTTTCCAACGCCATTAAGTTTAGCCGCCCGGAAGGTCGAGTGACCATCGACGTCAAATCCATGGGCCGCACCCTCCAAATTCGCGTGACGGACCAGGGGATAGGAATCGCTGCTGACTGCATCGAGCGGCTGGGCGAGCCTTTCTGGCAGGCGGAAACCGGCTCTGCTCGCACTCATCAGGGCAGTGGCTTGGGACTTTCTGTGGTGCGCGGCTTGGTGGAGTTGCACGGCGGCCAGATCGATTTCGATAGCAAGCCCGGCATCGGCACCACCGTAACAGTTCGGCTGCCGTTGACGGTCACCAAAGCAAGGCCGGTACCCGACGACGCAGAGCGTTCGTTGGTGCACCTGTCTCGCCGGTCAAAGGCTGCAAAAGCCAAAGCGGCAGAGGCGCAACGCCCCGAAGCCGAAACTCAAGTTCAATCGCCTAACCAGTCTTCAGTAACCACGGAAGGACGACGCCATGCACGCGTATCAGCCTGAGCGTTTTAACCAACATCAGCAGGAAGGCTCGGCTTTCGGGCCCGTCATGCACAGCATTGTTGAGCACCGTTTTCTGGCTCTCGGCGCACTGTTGTCCACCGTTTTGATGGCGGTCGTGATCGCCAATGCGGTTTGGTATCAAGAGGGCGCACATCCAGCTCCGCTGTTTGCAACGCGCACTGTTGATGGCGTGCGTCCAATCGCGTCTGAACCGGATCCTGTTTTGGCAAAGAACAAACAAAACAGCACGCAAGTGGCTGCGTTGGCCGCTGACACGTCCGCCGAACTGCTGCGCGAAGTGCAGGGCGCATTGGCTGCGCGAGGGTACTACAAAGGCAAGGTGGACGGTATTTTCGGCAACCGCACAAGGCGAGCCATCACCGGTTTCCAGCGCGATCACAGCATGGCGCAGACCGGCAAGCCAAGCGTGCGTTTGTTGACGCAGATTTTGATGTCAGCTTCCGCGAACCCGCAAGAGGTTCCTGTGCCCAAACAGTCGGAAATCGTCAGCGTGCCGGTCAACAAGGTAAAAACCGTTTCTCTCACGACAAAGCCGAAGGAAGAGGCAGCAAACGGTTTAATTGCCCGCATCCAGTCCGGTCTGCGCGCTTATGGATATGAGAACCTCGCGGTAGACGGGAAAATGGGCCAGCAAACAGCGACAGCCATCCAGCGGTTCCAGTTGGATTACGGTATGAAAATCACCGGTGAACCGTCTGAGAGCGTCTTAAAAAAGCTCGAAGCCATCGGCGCTTACCGTCAGGGCTAGGCCATTAGGCGGACCCGCTTGCGAGACTGATCATGCGATTGGCGACCCATGTTTGGGTTGGCCTCCTGTTGCGTCGGGTAAGCGCAGCTGGGGGCTTTGCCATGGTGTTGCGCAAAGGCGAGTCGCATGCGGGGTCGGTTTTGGTGATCGAACGACGGCCTGGCTTGCGAGACGATGGCCAACCGGTCGAAAACCTGTTCATGCCCGCACCCACCGCAGAGGTGTTGGATGATCCCCTCACGGATAACGATCACCGCATCTACGAACAGGTCGCTTGTGATATCGATCCAGAAACACTGGCGCACCGTCTGGAACGCGAAACGCGCTTTGACCCGGACCATTGGGTGGTCGAACTGGAAGGAGTGCCTGCCTCAGATTTCCTGCGGCTGGCTGAGGACTAGGAGAAGAGTTCCGGGTCGATCTAACCGGTCTGTTGCAGGGCTGCCGCTTGGTGTTCAGCAGGCTGTGCGCGTGAGCGTTGATCGCTGCGCGCGTCCTGGTCCGTATCCGCCAGATAGGGCGCGTGTTGCGCTGTTTTGTTTCTGGTCGATGCTTCGAGGCGGCGAACAGCTTTGGGCCACTGACCGACGGCCTCTTGGCAGGCGTTTTGTTCCAATTGGCTGTAGTAGCGGATGGACCGAGACGCGTTGTGGACCGAAAGGCCGATCGCTGGAAATACCAATAACAAAATACGGTTGGCCGCTGCAGCATCTACGTCCACGCTTTTAAGAAGCACTGAGAACGTGTCTCCATCGCCGTCTTCGAAAATCTGATGGCAGGTTTCCAGAGACAACCCAAAGTGGTTTTGAATGAGGTGCACCATGGCTTGACGGTTGCCACGGCTGGCCGCTTTTTGCAGGGCGATTGCGAAACTGTCCGCATCGATCTCCGTTGAGGCAACCGGCTCCGGCACAGTCTCCGGCACAATCTCTCCGGGTTGGAATTTTGGTTCTGGTGCCTGAACGTCATTCTGAGCCGTTTCAGCTCCACGCGATGCCAGCACCTGTGCAGGTTCGAGCCTGCCGCCGCGGGCAGCCGCTTGCATCAAGTCTCTTTGTGCATCTGACAAAACGGGCAATGGGCGCTCTTTTTCAAGGTCTTCGTGCGTTTCCGTTACAACGGCTTGCGGTTCAACGACGTCAGTTGGAGCCTGAGCGATCTCGCTTTGAAGATCGGAGAGCCAAGTGTGCACTGCGTTATCTACAGGGCCTTTCTCTTCTTCCAAACTCGGATCAACCAGAGTTGGCGCCTGTTCGACCTTCGTGACCGGCCCGGTTTCCTCGCCACCAACAAGGTTGAAAATCGGCTCAGCACCCAATGCATCGCCCTTTGCAAGACTGGCGTTTTGAGCCAATGCCGCGTCGATGTGTTGGTCACGAAATTCGCGCAATCGGCGAACCAGGGTCGGCCCCAATCCGGTGCGAGACGCGATTATGGAACCAATCTCCGGTCCCCGTGTTTCCAGAAGACGGAGCAGGTCCAACTGTCCCAGAACGGTGGATTCCTGAAGCACGGCACGGCTGATCCCAAGGGGTTCCAGCGCCAAGCGGTAGATGATGGATCGGGGAGCAAAAGGCTGAAACGCCAGCGACCGGGCGATGATCTGTTTGGAGCCAATGCTTGCTTGATCGTAGAGCAGACCAAATGCCTCGCAATACTGTTCCTGCGTCAGTCGGTTGTAGTTGCCCTGCACACAAAACCGGTCTGTCGCCAAAAGCAGCAGATCATCAGTTTCACGGTTTTGCTGGCGCGTTTTTTTCGCAACAGAAGTGGAGGCGGCTAAGTTCGAAACGCCCACCTTGGACGCGGCCATGTTGTGTGCAAGTTCCATGGGAAACCTTTCATCTGAAAGCGTCCCTATGGTATGCGCCAGCAATTCTTTTCTATTCGTTAACCATAACCAACATTCGCTTGGACAGTGTCACCCGGAAGGATTCGATGTCCCAGACTTGCAGCCCAGACTAGCTGGAGGGTTTGGAGCCCGACCCGTCCTGCCCATCGGTCTGTGATGCCTCGCCATTTAGAGAAGTCTCATCACCATCCTCCACATCACCAGGATCGGAGGGTAAAACGTAGCGTTCGCATTTGGCATTGTTGAGGAAGCCCGTTGTCTCTTCCGACCAACTCGGGTCGCTCTGCAAAACGCGCACAACGACAAATCCTTCTGCCGAGTCCGTTTCCACCAGAACCGCGCTTTCTGCGTCGGGGGGCGGGTTCTTGCGCAAGCGGGCCATCTGCACCGGATTGACGATCAAGGCGGACAGACGCCGCTCGATGGCTGTGCGATCATTGAAGCTGTAAATGTTGCGGCCTTGCCGATCAAAAATCGCAACAGACCAAAACGGTGCCCGACCGTCGGACGCCAGACGCAATGGCGCTTCCTGCAAGTCAAAGCGACAAGCTGCCATGCGGAAGGCGGGGTCAACCAGCGGCAACACGGAACGGGGCAAATCGGGACTGGCAACCGGCGTGAAGGACCAAATGCCTGAGCGATTTTCGAGCCGTGTCCAAGCGTCTTTGGTGGCATAAGAGGGGATCAGCAAAATGATCATCAGATGCACGATGCCGGCCAATACTAAACCAACCAAGGTGAGGTAAAACAACCGGGTCACGACGCGCAACTCACTCTCTGCACCACCGGCATATCCGGTTGGAGCAGACTGCTGGACGTTGTGATTTGCGTGTCATAAAGGCGCAAGATCAGCACAAAGGGACCGCTGCCTGACAAGGGGAGCCAGTTGCCGGAGACCGACTGCGGTCCAACGACAATATCCATCTTGCCATCATCGCGCCGCAGCAACGAGCGCGACACCAGACTGGCGGGTTGCGCGATGGCATTGGTCAAGCCTTCGCCACTCACCGCATGGGCCGCGAGTGTCCACACGCGACCGGGTGGCGTCGTGCCGGAAAGCCTGTATATGCACTCTCGTCGCAAGGGCCGGTTTTGATTGTCATTGCGTGCATGAAACGCAATGCCTTCGGCCGCGCCCAGAGGCACCTCGGCATTCGCAGCCACTTTAGCGCGCGTATACGGATCGGCAGTTGCACTTCCTGCCAGCGGCCATGCGGTCCAACTGCCCAGACTCAGCGCGCCGAAGCCGTGATTGTCCTGAATGGAAATCATCGAAAGCCCACCACCGAGCCCGAGGCCGATAACGATAACATAAAGCGCTTCGAAAAAAGCCCGCACGGATCTATTGGGTCTGGTCGGAAACAGGCTGGGTGGCGTCAGCGGCGACGCGCGTAGGCTGATCAACCGGCCTTTGTGCACCCACGATTGGTTGCGGCTTCAAAGGAGCAGCGCGGCGCAGCGCGCGCTCCAAATCGCGTAGGATTGTCGCCGTTTCCAGCGGCAGTGGCTTTTGGCGGACCACATTCACCGGAGTCTCAGCCTCATTGCCGTCCGTTGGTGCCTTTGGCTTTTTTGGGGCGGCGTTGGTTTCGGCTTCTACGAAGGGCAGTTCAAAAATCTCGGTGTTCTGGTGGGCATATGTCATGAACTTCTTCCATGTCATCGCGGGCAAACGCCCACCGGTCAGGCGGTTTGTAGGGCTGTAATTGTCATTGCCAAACCAGACTGCCGCCGAATAATTGCCCGTATAGCCCACAAACCAAGCATCGCGATAAGCCTGTGTTGTGCCGGTCTTTCCGGCAGTTCGAATGCCGTCAAGCTTTGCGCGTCTGCCGGTGCCCCATTCGGTCACTTGCGTCAGCATAACGTTCATGGCCCGGGTAGCCTTATCCGATAAAACACGGCGGGGTTTTTCACCGTCCTGTTTGAAATCGTACAGCGTATTGCCCTGCGTGTCGGCAATCTGAACCACTGTATGACGATTGGTGGTGAACCCGCCGGACATGAATACACCGTACCCGGTCGCCTGTTCGAGCACCGTCATCTCGTTGGTGCCAAGCGGCATGGCAGGCTCGGCTGAAAGCGGCGATTCCACTCCCATTTCTGCGGCCAGTTTGACGATGGGGCCACGACCCAATTGCGCTGCAACTCGAACGGGCACCGTATTGATGGACCGCACGAGGGCGGTGGTCATGCTCACCCGCCCAAAGCCGCGACCGCCATAATTCTTCGGTGTCCAGCCTCGAATGGTGATGGAACCGCCATTGACCATCGTTTTGGGCGTGAAGCCATTTTCCATCGCGTATGCGTATACAAATGGCTTGAACGTCGAACCAGGTTGGCGACGCGCCCGTGTGGCGCGGTTGTACTGGCTTTCACCGTAGTCGCGCCCACCGACCACGGCACGAACCGCACCACCGCGCTCGATGACGGCCATAGCCGCCTGACCGGCATTGTAATCCTCACCATACTGTCGGAGGTGCGAAATAACCGCGTCATCCGCCGCGCCCTGCAGGCTGGGATCAAGCGTTGTCTTCGCTATGAGCGTATTGGTTGGAAACCCAAGCGCCAATCGCTTAACTTCTTCAAATGCGTGGTCGAGAAAATAGTCGGGAGACGCCTTCTTTTCGCGCTCAACCACACTGGCTGGTTGGCGGCGCGCGTTGATAACTTGCCCCTCGGTCATGAAGCCTGCCTGCACCATGTTGGTCAGCACTTCATTGGCACGGGCGCGGGCAGAAGGCAGGTTAATGTGAGGCGCGTATTTGGCGGGCGCCTTGTAAAGGCCAGCCATCATGGCCCCCTCTGCAAGGCTCACATCTTTAATGTTCTTGTTAAAATAAAACTCGGCCGCTGCCGCCGCACCAAAAGCTCCGCCGCCCATATAGGCGCGATCAAGATAGAGCTTCAGAATTTCTTTCTTGGAGAGATTGTATTCGAGCCAAAGCGCGAGGAACGCCTCTTTTATCTTGCGGTCCAAGGTTCGTTCATTGGTCAAAAACAGGTTCTTGGCCAATTGTTGAGTGATGGTCGATCCACCCTGAACAACCGAATTGGCTCGCGCGTTTTCGATCATGGCGCGAACGAGACCGAGAAAATCGATACCGATGTGTTCGAAAAAGCGTCTGTCTTCCGTGGCAAGAACCGCTTTGACGAAATGATCTGGCAGCTTTTCAATTGGTTCTGCTTCGCTGTGCAGTACCCCACGACGACCGATCTCATTGCCGAACCGGTCCAGAAATTGAACGGAGTACTGACGCTGCGTGCGCCAATCTTTTTCGGTCTGCTCAAAGGCTGGCTTGGCCAGCGCCAGCATTAAGACGGCACCAACAACGCCCAGTGTCAGGCCTTCGCAGGACAGTTCGACAAGGCTCTTCTTGAAGCCGTAAACCCGAAACCGCCGAAAGAAAACGGTCAAAGACTCCCAGAACTCACCACCCCCGGACAGCGTGCGGTAGACGCGGTCATCGACCCAAGAGTCGATCCGCATCATCTGCGTCCAGGCTGAGAATTTACGTTTGGGCGCGAATGGGTTGCGCATGGGTGGGGTCTCGGCTTGTTTTCAAAGCGAACAAAGCTGTAAGGGGCGTGTGACTGTTTTCTCCCATTTGCTGCTGGGGAGCAAGAGCCGCACGGATTGGGAGCAAGTTAAGATGAACGACGATGCTTCACCTTCGCGCGAGGAAACGGCCCCGTTCTGGAAGACGAAAACGCTTCAGCAGATGACCACCCCGGAATGGGAATCTTTGTGCGATGGATGTGGGCGGTGTTGTCTCAACAAGCTGGAAGATTGGGATACGGGCGAAATCTATTTCACAAATGTAGCGTGCACATTGTTTGACGATGCGTCTTGCAGATGCAGCGACTATGAAGACCGTTTTGCGACCGTGCCTGACTGTGTGAAACTCAAGCCCGATGATATCGCGTCTTATAAATGGCTGCCGCCGAGCTGCGCCTACCGTTTGATCTACGAAGGAAAGCCTTTGTTTGACTGGCATCCGCTGATCTCCGGTGACCGCCAAACGGTCCACACCTCCGGTGCCAGTGTGCGCGGGCGCACGTTGAGCGAAGATGGTCTGTCGCCGGAGGATTTTGAATTTCATCTGGTGGATTGGGTGAACGAACTGCCCGTTGAGCCGGACTCACTGCTTTTGAAAAAAGATTGAAATCCTAGGAAAAAAGTCCTTGACGCCGATACGGTCAATCTGTATGCTGCAGGCATAATCGAAGAAATGGGCAAAGACGCAGCGTCGCGCAGCGGACATGATGCTCTTTTCGATTTCCTTTAACATCGTCGGGTTTGTACAATGCGCTTCTATGCAGATGATCTGCGTGGGTGGTGTTTGCTTTTGTATCCCGCGCAGGCCAGCAGGTGCCCATCCGCCATGCATATCGCTTGAGTGTTCCGCTGGATAACGCCTTGAAGACGGTCCCGACTGCAAAAAGCGTGCGCATGAGCGCGATCCGAAAACTCTATGAGATCTGGGGCGCACCCTTGGATTTGTTGCAGCAAGCTTGGTGTCTGAAGGGGCGTCGGGTGTTTGAAGACGCTGTTGGGCAAAGCTGGCAAAGGGCGGTGGGCACCGGCGCTCTATTGATGAAACTGTCCCGCTCATTGGAGGGTCAGCTGGACCGTTTTGACGCTGAAAGCGCTCAGATGCAGGTGGATGAGAAGAGCGCTCGCGCGCTGGCCGCTTTCGCCAAAACCATAGAGTCGCTGGCTGATTTGGAAGCAAAATTCCGGCAAGAGACGGAGAGCCGCATTGCGCAAGACAAACATGCCAAGGCGGCCGAGCAGAGAACAGATGAAGGGTTTGCCGAGACCCGAAGCCAAGAACTTGACAGACGCCTTGCACAATTGGTTGCAAAGTTTGGGAACCAGCGGAACCTTGCAGGCGAGCCTTGAGGCGCTTGACCTGGATACACTGGAGCAATTGGCCTTTAAGTGGTGCCTTTTGGGCTCGCAAAAACAACTTCCACCGCCAGGAGAATGGACCACATGGTTGCTTCTGGGCGGGTGTGGCTGAAGCAAGACCCGTGCCGGGGCGGAATGGGTGCGCAGTGTGGTTTGCGAGGGTGTTGCCGGACGCGTGGCGCTTGTCGGGGAAACTTACGCGGATGCCCGTGAAGTGATGGTGGAGGGCGACTCCGGCCTGCTCGCCGTGCATCCGACACACGAGCGACCGGACTGGACCCCGTCCCGGCGGCGCCTGGAATGGCCCAATGGCGCGATAGGGCAAGTGTTTTCGGCGGAAGACCCCGATGGTTTGCGTGGTCCGCAATTTGCGACGGCCTGGAGCGATGAGCTCGGGAAATGGAAGCGCGGCGATGAGACTTGGAATAACCTGCAGTTTGGGTTGCGTCTGGGGAGCTTTCCCCGCCAAGTGGTGACGACAACGCCGCGCCCCGTGCCGTTGCTGAAGCAGATATTGCAAGACGAGCGCACGGTGCTCTCTCACATGAAGACGCAGGAAAACGCGGATAACTTGGCTCCAGACTTCATGCAACGGATCGTTGCCACCTTTCAGGGCACCCGTTTGGGGCGGCAGGAATTGGACGGCGAATTAATCGAAGATCGGGCGGATGCCCTCTGGTCGCGGCCGATGATTGAACGGAACCGGCGCACCACAGCGCCGGATCTGGAGCGCATCGTTGTTGCGGTGGATCCGCCGGTGACAGCAACCGCCACTTCTGACGCCTGTGGAATTATCGTGGCAGGCGCGTGTGAAGAAAGACGCTTACATGTGTTGGCAGATGAGACCGTCCAAGGCCTGTCGCCGGAGCGTTGGGCGAGCCAGGTTTTAGGGGCGTTTGAACGGTTTGAAGCCGATTGCGTGGTGATCGAAACCAATCAGGGTGGTGATATGGCCGAACGCGTCTTGCGTGCGGAGCGCGCCACTGTGCCAGTGCGACAGGTCAAAGCGAAGCGCGGCAAGTTCGTGCGGGCCGAACCAATCGCGCATCTTTATGAACTTGGTCGCGTTAGCCACATCGGTGCTTTGCCGGCCCTTGAAGATGAGATGTGCAATTTTGGATTGGACGGATTGCCCTCCGGCAAGTCGCCCGACCGTCTGGATGCACTCGTATGGGCCTTGTTCTGGCTCAGCCAATCTCATCAGCCCACCCCAAGGGCCCGAGCTGTTTAGAGAACCGTTTAGAAACCAGTCGTGCACGGTGCATGGCCATTGATTCAGGACACAGTATGAAAAATCCACTGCGCTGGTTTCAACCGGCGAGCGAAAACCTGCACCCTGAGGTGGGTCGCGGCGGCACGGCTTCAAACGACCGCAAGATGGCGGGACTGGGCGGAGCGTTTGCGTTGTCGTCCGCTCCATACGCCCATTGGTCGCGACCGGACTACGCTTCTCTAGCCCGGGTCGGTTTCATGCAAAACCCGGTTGTGCATCGCTGCGTGCGGTTGATCGCGGAGAACACGGCGTCGATCCCGCTTGTGCTCACCAACGAGCGGGATGAACTCGCCGACCATCCACTGTTGAAACTTCTGAGACGACCCAATCCTATGCAAAGCGGACGAGAATGGGTGGAGACACTGGTTGGCCACTTGCTTGTGTCCGGCAACGCCTATTTGCGTCGCATCGACGGCATGGAAGGGCCTGGCGAGTTGCATCTGCTAAGGCCGGACCGGGTCCGCGTTCTGACAGATCGGGAAGGATGGGTAAGCGGCTACGAATACACCACGGGGGCCAGCAAAGAGGTTTTGAAACCCGACGAAACCGGCTCCATGCCTGTGTTCCATCTGGCACAGTTTCACCCGCTCGACGATGTGTCCGGCTTCCCGCCACTGCAAGCCGCTCTAATGGCACTCGACATTCACAACGCTGCCAGCCGGTGGAACAAAGGCTTGTTGGACAACAGCGCGCGACCGTCCGGCGCTTTGGTTTACGAAGCTAAGGAAGGCGGTAATCTCACGGGCGAGCAATTCGACCGTCTGCGGGCGGAACTGGAAGACGGATACACAGGCGCGGCGCGTGCCGGACGGCCCCTTCTGTTGGAAGGCGGACTGGACTGGAAGGCCATGGGGTACACTCCTCGCGACATGGATTTTGTGTCCGCCCGCAACGCGGCAGCCCGGGACATCGCGCTGACATTCGGTGTGCCACCCATGTTGTTGGGCATTCCAGGAGACAACACCTATTCCAACTACCAAGAGGCCAACCGCGCCTTTGTGCGTCAGACACTTTTGCCGCTCGCCAACCGCATTGTGGACGGGTTGAACCATTGGTTGTCGCCGCTTTACGATGACGCACCGTTGTTGACCGTCGATCATGATCGGATCGACGGCTTGGCAGGCGAGCGCGAAGCGCTGTGGCGTCGCCTCAACGAAGTAAGCTTTTTAACGCGCGCAGAAAAGCGCCAAGCCATCGGCTTCCCATCGGATGCCCCGCCCGGTGAACAGCAGGATGCCGGGGTAAGTCGCGACACGCTCAGCAAAGGAGCGCGACCATGACGGTGCAGGAACTGGTGCGAACATCGGCGTCCGAAACGGCTGCCCTGTTCGAAGGGATAACGCCGCTGATTTTCGGGGCAAAAATGATCGGATCGGTCGCAGGCTCTATTATATCTCTCGCCTATATCCTGCCACGGGGACGCCGCGAGGCGGCCCTGCGACTGGCGGTGGGCATCATCACCGGTCTCGTATTCGGGACAACGGTCGGTTTGAAAATGGCGCAAACGCAGGGCGTTTTGGAGCGTCTGACGGTGTTTGAAACCACGCTGATCGGGTCAACGCTGGCGAGCTTGTGCGCTTGGTGGGCTATTGGCCTCCTGCACCGCATCCACGAGCGCTGGAACCCGCTTCCGGGTCTTGCGACCGCAACACCGAAATCAGTCAGAAGGGCAAAGCCATGACGCTAGCGATCCGACAAACCAGCGCGCGCGGTGCGATCGGCGATGGGCCGCAATTTGAAATCAAACGTCTTCAGATGCCGCTCGACCAACTGGCTGAGGACGGTTCCTTCAGCGGCTATGCCAGCGTGTTTGGTGAGATTGATCTGGGCCGTGACCGGGTCCAGCGCGGCGCGTTCGCCCGGTCATTGCGTGAAAAGGGCCGCGGCGGTGTTCGCATGTTGTTTCAGCACGACCCGTCGGACCCCATCGGTACGTGGCAGGTGATTCGAGAAGATGCCCACGGTCTGTTCGTCAAAGGACAAATCACGCGTTCCTCCAAGCGCGGGGCGGAAATCTTGGAACTGATGCGCGATGGCGCGGTGAACGGACTTTCGATAGGGTTTCGCACCCGCCGAGCCAAATTGGATCGCAAAACCGGCATTCGCACCATCGTCGATGCCGATCTTTGGGAAATCTCTGTCGTCACATTTCCGATGCTGCCGCAAGCACGGGTGGAGCAGGTTAAATCCGCCCGTGGCGCACCCAAAAAAGCTGGTCCGCCCAGCAAACGAGAATTCGAACGCTGGCTCACGCGCGACGCTGGGCTGACGCGAATGGAAGCCCGAACGGTTATGACCAAGGGCTTCAACACCGTGCTTGGCAAGCGGGATGCTGCTGACACCCAACACACATCAAACCAATCTGAGGCCGACTTGGAGCGTGCTCTGAGACGAGCGGTTTCGACCCTCGCGACTGCCCGCCCGAGACAGACCTCTCACAGGAGACTGACATGACACACCCATCCCAACAGGGAACTACCGCATCGGCGCCGGAAACGAAGATGTCGAGCACCAGCGAAATCGCCGGTGCCTTTGATGAATTCATGGGCGCGTTTGAAGCGTTCAAGGATGCCAATGACGACCGCCTGGATCAGTTGGAACGCCGCATGTCCAGCGACGTCATCACGGAAGAAAAAATGGAGCGCATCAATCGGTCCATGGACGAACAAAAGCGCCACCTCGATGCGCTGGTGCTGAAACAAAACCGCCCGGCCAGAGCTGGCGGCGGGGGCACGACAGTCTTGGACCATGAGCACAAGGATGCGTTCCAGTCTTATATGCGTTCGGGTTCTGACTCTGCGCTGCGTGGCCTGGAAGGCAAGGCCATGTCCATCGGGTCCGACCAAGACGGCGGCTACCTAGTTGTTCAGTCCCGGCATTTGATGGATCGGGTTTAGCTTGAATCTTTCTGGTTCGACTGTCCAGATTTTGCAGACATACTCGTAGGGTGTGAGGCCGCCGAGAGTTTTCATGCGCCGAGCGTAATTATAGGCATTGATGAAGTCGCTCAGATAATTTTGTGGCTGTTGTTGGTCTTTATAGTGGTAGCATTTGACGGTGGCGTCTTTGATGATCCGGTTCATCCGCTCGACCTGCCCGTTTGTCCATGGATGCCTAACTTTTGTGAGCCGGTGTTCGATCCCGTTTTCCTGACATCGCATGTCGAACATGTGGGTCAATTATGTTGCCGTTGGTCCGTCCTTGTAGCGCGGCGGGAAAGTGAACTGGATGCCATTGTCGGTGAGAACGATGTTGATTTTGTAGGGAACGGCCTCGACGAGTGCTTCCAGGAAAGCAGAGGCTGTTTTCCTGTTGGCTTTGTCCACGAGTCGTACGAAAGCAAACTTACTCGTTCTATCAATGGCAACGTAGAGATGCAGTCTGCCTTCTGCGGTTTACAATTCGGCAATATCGATGTGGAAATAGCCGACGGGATAGCGCTTGAGCTTCTTGCGCTTGGGTTTATCGCGATCGACATCAGGCAGGCGCGATATTCCATGGCGTTGCAGACATCGATGCAGTCATGATCGCGTCAAATGAGGAATGGTTGGCTGGAGCGCGTAGAGACAATCATCCAAGGGCAGAAGTGTATGACGCCTGAAAGCAACGATTGCCGCTTCCTCTATCTCACTGAGAACTGTTGATTGAGGTTGCTTTGGACCTGTTTTGCGATCTTCAACACAAGTCCGATTCTTCCACTTCAGAACCGTCTTGGCATTGATCCCGTAGGTCTCGCTCAACGCCGAGGCCGAAGCTTTCGATCGCTGTATTGTTGCTCGGATGGCGTGCGTGGTCGTGGCGCTGTCGTGTAGAACTTGTCCCATAGTGCTTCTTTCCATTCAGGAGAGAATATTGCACCATCAAAACCCGGGACCAAACAGCTAGCCACATTGCCCCAAACGCAAGGGACGAGCGGAAACTGGGTGGCCGTCGCTTCCACACCCTGGCAGGGTCCCTATGCGGTGTTGGCATCGGCCACACAAAGCGATTTTACCACTCGTGCCCTCTGCGAAACGCCGGCAACCATCGGCACATTGGTGAACGCTCTGCCGACAACTAGTGCGTCCGGCAGATGGTGGCGCGGTGCACCGCTCCGATTGAAGGTCAAACGCGCCTCGTTCAGTTCCGCTGAGATACAGCAAGTCTTGTCCGGCACAAATGCGCTCGCTGTTCAAAGTCAGTCAGGGGGGTGGGAGGTCTTACAGTTCGCCACAGCCACTCTTGTGGAGGACGGTGTTTGGGCGCTTACTGATCTGCTGCGCGGGCAGGCGGGCACCGAAGCGCAAGCCGCTTCGGGCGCATTGGCGGGTGCGCGCGTTGTTGTGTTGGATACCAACATAAAGCCGCTCTCAACTGCGGTCGCGCCCCGTGGTCTTGACCTAAATTGGCTGGTTGGTTCCAGCGCCAAGGGTGTGAGTGAAGAGACTTACACTTCGAACAACTTTACGCCCGGATACCGTTCCTTGGTGCCACTAAGCCCGGCCCATCTGTCCTCTCGATTTGACCTCGATGAAACCGGCGCAGCCATCCTGCAATTGCGGTGGATCAGGCGTGATCGAATCGACGCTGACGATTGGTTTGTGAGCGAAATTCCTATGTCGGAAGCGTCGGAACGCTATGCAATCACACTGGCCGCAAACGGTGTCACAACTTCTTTGGAAACCGAGACCTCTTCACTCGATCTGACGGTATCCGAACTAGGGGAACTGGGCTTGGTGTCGGGTGACGTATTGTTGGTGAAGGTTTCACAAATCGCCCAAGGCGTAGGATCAGGCGATCCTGCCTTCGCCAGCACTGCCTACCTGTAGTAGCCGCAGGGCACCTCAAATTTCAGCACACTTTCAACAATGGAGAACTGATATGGATGCAATCAAACCTTGGTATCTTTCCAAAACTATATGGGGCTCACTGGTAGCCGTTGCCGCCGCAATCCTGTCCGGCTTGGGCGTCGACTTTGACGAACAGGCCCAAACACTGTTCGTCGAAGCGGTCTTGCAGGCCATTGCTGTTGGCGGCTCGCTCTTCGCCATCGTCGGTCGTCTAAGCGCACGCACATTGATTGAGTGATGAGCGATGAACACGACCGGAGCACGTCATTTCGCAGCCTTCTGCTCACGTTCATGGTGCTGCTGGGAACTGTCTTGCAGCACATTAAAACGCGTCGCTTTCGCTTGTTGGTTAGAACGATCAAACGGCGCGTGTTTTTGGCGACGGTTGCCCAAGCGCGGCGGGCTGCTGCTCGCGCTTTTGATGATGCCGATGGGTTGCATGCAAACGACGGGTACCGTCGTGACTGATCTGTCTTGTGAAGCATTTCGTCCATTGGCTTGGAGCATTGGTGATACGGATGAAACCGTCAGGGAAGTCAAAACACACAACGCGGTTTGGACGTCCCTTTGTGAGGCTGCCCCTGCCTCACCAACATGAACAACTTGCAATGCTTCATTCATGTTGCATTCAGCCATGAACCGCTACACACGTCCTCGAAGCTGCCCCTGCCTGTGTGTGAGGGCCGAAAGGATAAGGACTGGACGATGAAAAAACTTGGATATGCGTTGGCCACCCTGTTGGTGTTGGTTTTCGCGCAGACACAGTCTGCCCATGCCAATTCATGTGCCTCAAAAGGGCGCAGCTTGGCTGCATCGAAGGGCGGTAAGTTCTTGAGTGCTCAAGCCGCTGGAGCCAATTGCCGGATTGTAATCCTTGTGAAGTCCGGCAATGGTCCTCCCCGCCGCCGCACCTTCACGGTCCGTCGCTGACTTTTGCCGTAGTGCGTGGTACCAATGCCGCCACCACTTGGTTGCAGTTAAGGATAAAGGGTCAGCCGATATGCGCATTCTGGTTGTCGAAGATGACGTTGAACTCAATCGTCAACTGGTCAGTGCGCTGGAAGATGCCTCCTACGTGGTCGACAAAGCCCATGATGGCGAGGAAGGCCACTTCTTAGGCGATACGGAGAGCTACGACGCGGTCATCCTGGACATTGGCCTACCGGAGAAAGACGGCATCACCGTGCTTGAAGAGTGGCGCGCGGCAGGGCGCACGATGCCCGTATTGATGCTAACAGCCCGTGATCGTTGGAGCGACAAAGTGGCTGGCATTGACGCTGGCGCAGACGACTATGTGGCCAAACCGTTTCACACCGAAGAAGTGCTGGCACGCCTGCGAGCCTTAATCCGCCGCGCGGCTGGGCATGCGAGTTCTGAGATCGAAGTTGGCCCGGTGAAACTGGATACAAAACAGTCTCGCGTCACCATGAACAACCAGCCCGTCAAACTAACCTCCCACGAGTACCGGCTGTTGGCCTATCTGATTATGCACAAGGGCGAAGTTGTTTCCCGCACAACACTGATCGAGCACCTCTACGATCAAGACTTCGACCGCGACTCCAACACGATTGAAGTGTTCGTTGGCCGGCTGCGCAAAAAACTCCACTCTGACGTAATTGAGACGGTGCGGGGCATGGGCTACCGCGTGTGAGCCTCGCGCTTATGAGAATGTTTGAAACCGTTTCTGCACCCGAAACAAAGAGTGTCATCTGATGCGGCTTCTTCCGCGCTCCCTCGCGATGCGCCTTCTGGTGATCAACGCTCTGTGGACGGCGGCGGCCTTGCTTGTTACCGGTTTGGTGCTCACCTCCTTGTTCCGCGTCAACGCCGAAAACAACTTTAGAAGCGTGCTTTTGGCCCATACTTTCAATGTTATGGGCGCAATCGATCGGGATGCCGAGGGAAAGCTGTCGGGCTTGCCGAATTTGGGGGACGCCCGTTTCCAAGCGCCTCTTTCCGGCTGGTATTGGAGTGTGGCTCGGGCCAATGCCCCGCAATCCCCTCTGCTGTACTCGCAATCCATCACCGGTGAAGAGTTAAGCGTGCCGGATACGAGCGAGCAGCCTTTCAACGATCAGTTCCAGCGCAGCTATCAAGTCACCGACGAGGCCGGCCAATCCGTTCAACGTCTGGAAGCGCAATTGTTTGTCGGTGAAAGCGACGAACTCGTTCAGGTTACCGTTGCCGGTAACCGGTCCGGCCTTGCTGAAACCATCAATACGTTCAACAGCAGTCTCGCCATCGCCTTTGGTCTGTTCGGTTTTGGGTCCGTGCTGGCGAACTATTTCGTGATCCGGTTTGGCCTGCGCCCCCTTCAACGGGCAAGACGCGACTTGGCATCGGTGCGAAACGGAAGCGCCGAACAACTCGAAGGTGAATACCCAGTGGAAATCGCCCCGCTGGTTCAGGAGATCAATGGTCTTGTGGAAGCCAATATGGCGGTGATGACCCGCGCCCGGACACAGGTTGGAAACCTTGCACACGCGCTCAAAACACCGCTGGCGGTCGTGCTAAACGAAACACGCAGTCCCGGAAAGCGCATGCGTGACACGGTGAGCGAACAGGCCGGGATGATGCAAATGCAAATCCAGACCTATCTGGATAGGGCGCGCATTGGTGCGCAGCGCGGCGGTGTCACTGCACGAACCCCCGTTCGGCCCGTCGTAGATCGACTGCTCCGCGTGATGAAACGACTGTCACCCGACATCAACTTCAGGTTGGAAGGCGATGCTGACAGCATGATCTTTCAAGGTGAAGAACAAGACTTGGAGGAAGTGCTTGGCAATCTG
The DNA here is from genome assembly GCA_039815595.1 of Pseudomonadota bacterium. Lineage (GTDB taxonomy): Bacteria > Pseudomonadota > Alphaproteobacteria > Rhizobiales > Rhizobiaceae > Pseudahrensia. The sequence continues at coordinate 20,753 of JBCBYZ010000031.1, forward strand.
CTGGAAAATGCTTCTCGTTTTGCCAAGTCCGAGATCGTTTTGGCCATGGAGTCCGGCGGACTGTCGAAGCGCAATCGTCCGTTGTTGAAGATGTCGATCAGCGATGATGGCCCCGGTCTTGATCCGCAGCAGCGGTTGAGTGCTTTGCAGCGCGGCAAACGTCTCGACGAGTCTAAGCCCGGTTCCGGTCTTGGCCTTTCGATCGTTAAGGACATTTGTGAGGAGTATGGCGGCGATCTCAACCTGTCTGAGTCGCAGGCGGGTGGCCTGAAAGTGGCCGTTTTTTTACCTCAACTCCTGGAGAAAGGCGCTATAGTGTAAAGGCGCGGCATCCTTGGTGAATGCGCTTCGAGGATTGCCCATAGCTGTTCGGGAGTTGACCAGACTTGAGATTGAACATTTTAGGATCGGTAGTGCTCATCGGGCTGTTGGCTGGATGCTCCTCTACAGCTGCCACCAATCCAGACTTGGACGCGGGGCTGCAACCGACTGACGGGCAAACCGGAGCCTTGGCCTTTGCGGCCAATGCGCAGTTCAATGAGGGCTTGAACGCCAAGGAGCGCAAGCAACTCACCGAAGCTGAATCCCGCGCCCTGAATTTCGGCAAAAGCGGTGAGCAGATTGCTTGGCAAAGCGACCGAAACGGCATCTCAGGTTTCATCACGGCTTCCCAGCCCTTCCGTGTCGGCCAATCGGATTGCCGCCGCTTTTCCCATCAAATGAACCGTGCCGGTAAGGCTGTTTCCGCAAACGGGACAGCGTGCCGAAGGGGCGAGGGAAACTGGAAACTCGTCCGTTAGTGCGCGCTTTCCGAGTGGATTTTCATAACTTCCCCGTTATTTGGCCTGTTACCTAGATCATTATTGGACCGAAGTGATGACACGACGCATTGATTGGCCGTCGCAATTGCATATTACAACGACATGATTTTTTGGATTTCATCTCTGGTTATGATCGCACTGGCGGTGATGTGCGTGCTGTGGCCGCTGGCCCGCAAACGGCACTCTGCTGCCCCGCTTGAGATGTCGTCACTCGCGTTTTTCAAAGCCCAGTTAAGTGACGTTGAAATTCGGTTGGAGGCCGAAGACCTCTCTGAAGCTGAACGGACCATTCTTGAATCCGAACGCACGGAGATTGCGCGTCGTTTGATCCGGGCGGCGAAAGCGGATGAACCGGATAAAATCAAGCATGATGGTTGGTTGCTGGGGCGTCGTTTGGGGTCTGTTGTCGCAATTTGTTTTGTGCCCGTAATTGCTTTTGTCACTTATGCCGCTCTTGGGTCCCCGGGTTTGCGCGATGAGCCTTTGTCGGCCCGCGTCGCACCTAACCTTGAGGACCGCTCAATTGAACAAATGGTTGCTATGGCTGAGAAGCACTTGGCGTCCAATCCGGATGATCTTGCCGGTTGGACGGTCTTGGTTGGCACCTATAAACGCTTGGGCCGCGCACCGGATGTTGCACGGGTGACTGAGCAAGTGATGCGTTTGGATGGACGAAAACCCGTGCACTTGGCTGACCTTGCCGAGGCGTTGACCGTCGCCAATGGTAACATCGTTCCAGAACGGGCCTCGCTTTTGCTGAACGAGGCTCTGGCGACAGAGCCCGAAATGCCAAAGGCGTTGTTTTATGCTGCGCTTGCCTTGGAGCAAGAAGATAAAAAGTCAGACGCTCTGGGCCTCTGGCAGCGTGCGCTGGCATTGCGGACTGAGGATGAGAGATGGCAGGCGGCGGTACGCTCGCGCATCGTTGCCATCGACCCGTCAGCGTTGCCCGCTCAAGGCCTCGTCCCGCCTCCGGTCGGCGGTCCGTTGCGCAACGCCCCCCGCGGTCCAAGCCGCGAAGATGTGCAGGCCGCTTCCCAAATGAGCGATGCGGATCGCGCCGAAATGGTAAAGGGAATGGTCGCAAGTCTGGCCGATAGATTGGAAGAACAGCCCAATGATTTGCCGGGTTGGGAACAGTTGATCCGCTCTCACGTCGTGTTGCAGAACCGTGAAGAAGCAGGGCGAGTCTTTCGAAAAGCGCTTCTGCAGTTTTCCTCCAACCCGCAGGCGCTTTCATCACTTAGGCGCTTGAGCACGGCATTTAATTTGAGCGAGGCTGCAAAACAATGAACCGCAAAGGCATTCGTTTGATGTGGATTGGTGTGATCGGCGCGGTGCTCAGCACCGCCGTTGGTTTGTCACTGTTCGCTTTTCAATCGGGCATCTCGTTTGCCATGAGCCCATCAGAACTGCGCGAAGCATCCCCTGATCCCGATCAGCGCGTGCGCCTGTTTGGTCTGGTGCAACAAGGCTCTGTCCAGCGCGGCGAGGGTCTCAACGTCAGCTTTACGCTCGGAGATGGTGCGGTCACCGTTCCAGTCACCTTCAACGATATTCTGCCCGACCTGTTTCGCGAGGAACAGGGCATCATAACCGAGGGAAGTTTAAGACCGGACGGCACTTTTGTGGCCGATACCGTGTTGGCCAAACACGATGAAAACTACATGCCGGCCGGTATGGCGGAAAAACTGAAGAAAGACGGCCATTGGAAGGGCGAGGCAAGCGCGGGACAATCAGGCGCTTATGGAGCCAAGCCGAGGGAGCAAAGCAATGACGGTTGAATTGGGCCATATGGCGTTGATATTAGCGTTTGCGCTGGCAATCGCCCAAAGCATTCTTCCGGTACTGGGCGCTGCGCGCGGCGACAGCCGCCTCATGGCGACCGGTGATGTCAGCAGCGTCGGTATTTGCCTGTTTATCGGCATCAGCTTTGCCGCTCTTGTATGGGCCTACGCGACTTCGGATTTCTCCGTTGTTAACGTTTGGCAGAACTCGCATTCGCTCAAACCCATGTTGTTTAAGATCACTGGCACTTGGGGCAACCACGAAGGTTCCATGCTCCTTTGGGTGCTCATTCTGGCTGTGTTTGCTGCGGCGGTGAGCGTCTTTGGCAAGTCATTGCCCGAAAAATTGCGCGCAAACGTACAAGGCGTTCAGGGTTGGATGTTGGCCACGTTCCTCCTTTTCATCCTGCTGACGTCCAATCCTTTTCTGCGCCAAGTTGCCCCAATGGAAGGACAGGACCTCAACCCGATCCTGCAAGACATTGGCTTAGCCATCCATCCGCCAATGCTTTACCTCGGCTATGTCGGCTTCTCGATTACGTTCGCATTCGCAATTGCAGCCTTGATGGAAGGTCGGTTGGATGCGGCTTGGGCGCGCTGGGTTCGCCCTTGGGCACTGGCCGCTTGGTTGTTTCTCACCGCTGGTATTTCTATGGGCTCTTACTGGGCGTATTACGAGCTTGGCTGGGGCGGCTGGTGGTTCTGGGACCCGGTTGAAAATGCGTCTTTGTTGCCGTGGCTTTCGGGGACAGCGTTGTTGCATTCCGCTCTCGTTATGGAGAAGCGCGACGCGCTGAAAATCTGGACCGTCTTGCTGGCAATCCTCACCTTCTCACTGTCCTTGCTTGGCACGTTTTTGGTGCGCTCCGGCGTGCTTACGTCCGTCCACACCTTTGCAACCGATCCGTCGCGCGGTCTTTTCATATTGGCCATCTTGGCACTTTTCGTTGGTGGGGCGCTGTTCTTGTTCGTGCTTCGCGCCAACAGCTTGCAAGCGGGAGGCTTGTTCGCACCCGTATCTCGCGAGGGTGCTCTGGTGCTGAACAACATCTTGCTGTCCACCGCTGCCGCCACCGTGTTGGTGGGAACACTCTATCCGGTTCTCTATGAGGCGGTCACGTCCGCCCTCAGCCCCACCGGTGAGGGGGCGAAAATCTCTGTTGGCCCGCCCTTTTTCAATCTGACCTTCGGTCCGTTGATGATCCCGCTTTTATTGGCCATGCCCCTTGGCCCGTTGCTGGCGTGGAAACGCGGGGATTTGCTGGGCGTTGCACAACGCCTGATGTTCGTTTTAGGCGCTGCAATCCTCGCCATTATATTGGCCTATGGTTTCATCGAAGGCGGCCCGATTTTGGCACCTTTGGGCATCGGCTTGGCAGTCTGGTTGATCCTCGGGTCATTGGCTGAACTTTGGGCCCGTGCGAATTTTGCCAAGACGGGCCTAAGTGTTGGCCTTCGTCGCCTTGCTGGTCTGCCGAAGACCGCATGGTCCACCGCCGGTGCCCATTTGGGTGTTGGGGTGATGCTTTTGGGCATTGTGATGGTGACCGCCTATGAGACCGAAACGGTTGCCACGTTGAAGCCGGGTGAATCCGTAAAAATCAACTCATACGAAGTGCGATTTGATGGTTTGGTGCCCGCCAACGGGTCAAACTTTACAGGGCAAGGCGCAAACCTGGCGATCCTGCGCAATGGTGTTGAAGTTGACCGTGCGCTGCCGTCAAAACGGTTTTATCCAGCACGGCAGATGCCCACCACTGAGGCTGCCATCAACGCGTTTGGACCATCCCATCTATATATCTCAGTGGGTGATGTGTTGCAGGATGGCAGTGTTGCTCTGCGCATCTGGTGGAAACCGTGGGTCACCCTGATTTGGTTCGGGACCATCATTATGGTTTTGGCTGGCTTCTATTCGCTAAGCGACCGGCGTCTGCGCATAGGGTTGCCACAACAGGCCCGCAAACCAACAAAGGCCGATGCTCATGCTGTGTAAGGCGGTGCATGGGAGCGGATTTCGTATGTGGCCAGCCTCTTGGATTGGACTTGCCGCATTGGTTCTGGCTTTGTTGGTTCAGCCGCCAACAGCGCTGGCTGACGACGCCCGAACCAAGGCGCTGTTCCACGAGTTGCGGTGCGTGGTCTGCCAAAATCAATCCATCGCAGAATCAGATGCCGACGTGGCCAAAGACCTGCGCGAAATCGTTCGGGAACAGATTGGAGCTGGAAAGACTGACTCCCAGATCAAGACGTTTTTGGTTGATCGTTACGGAGAGTTCATACTTCTCAAACCTGTTCTGTCTTGGCATACGGCCTTGCTTTGGCTCGCTCCCGGTCTGTTCCTCATTTTCGCGTTCTTGTTGCTGATCCGGCGTTTTTCCAGCCGTTCTGTTGCCGTCGATGACCGTTTGAACGCTCAAGAGGAGCAGGAACTGAAGTCCTTGCTCAAGGAAAAGCCGTGAAGCTCGCTTTTCACCCCCAGACGCTGCTCACCTAGTCTGATTAAATAGATTTAATCACCGCGCCCCTTTTACCGCGCATTTGGTGGGCCATATCACCCTCGAAAGCGGCTGAGCATTTGCTCCGCGGCGCCACACTGACGAGGGTTAAAAATATGCATTCGACATTCAAAAAACGTCTTTTCGGAACCACAATCGCTGCTGGGTTCGCAGCCGCGTTCTTTGCGGGCGGTTTGCTTGTGCCCAACCAGACAGTGCTGGCTGAGGCCGTGCGCGTTGAAGCACCTCAAGCGCCAAGTTTTGCTGACGTGGTGGAAGCGGTATCTCCTGCAGTTGTGAGTGTGCGCGTGAAATCGCCCATCCGCCCGGCGTCTAACCGTGGCATGCGTGGTTTTGACGATCTTCCGCGCAACCACCCGTTCCGCCGTTTCTTCGGTCCGGACGGTGATGGACGTGAGTTTGGCGATCGTGGCCAGCGCCGCTTTGGCGAGCGCCGAGGCGAGCGTCGTGGAGAGCGCCGTCGCGGTTCATCCCAAGGCTCTGGCTTCTTCGTGTCCGAGGACGGATATGTGGTAACCAACAATCACGTGGTTGAAAACGGCTCATCCTATCAGGTCGTGCTAAACGATGGCACCGAACTCGATGCCAAGCTCGTTGGCACGGATCCAAAAACTGATCTGGCCGTGCTTAAAGTCGATGAGAGCCAGAAGTTCGCCTACGTCTCCTTTGCCAAGAAAAAGAGCCGGGTTGGCGAGTGGGTTGTGGCAGTCGGCAATCCCTTCGGCCTTGGCGGCACGGTGACAGCTGGAATTGTTTCAGCAAGCGGGCGCGACATCGGCTCCGGTCCCTATGATGACTTCATCCAGATTGACGCTGCGGTGAATAAAGGCAATTCCGGTGGCCCGGCGTTCAATCTCAACGGTGAGGTCATCGGTGTGAACACCGCAATATTCTCCCCATCCGGCGGCAATGTGGGCATCGCTTTCGCAATATCCGCTGCGACGACCGAAGAGGTCATTGCTGACCTGATCAAAAGCGGTTCGGTGACGCGCGGTTGGTTGGGTGTTCAAATTCAACCGGTAACCGAAGACATTGCGGAATCACTGGGTCTCGCTCAGGCATTAGGAACGATTGTCGCCGGCGTTCAGGATGGTAGTCCAGCTGAAAAAGACGGCCTGCGGTCCGGTGACGTGATCCAGAAGGTTGATGGTCAAGACGTCAAAGGGCCGAAAGAATTGGCACGTCTGATTGCCTCCTATGAGCCTTCTGAAACCGCAAAGATCACAGTGTTCCGAAGTGGCGAAAGCGTTGAAGTACCCGTTACGCTTGGCAAATTGCCCGGTGCACCAACGGAAGTCGCCATGTCGCAACCAGGCCCCAGCGATGGGCGTCCCGTCGATCTCGACCAACTCGGACTGGCCATTGAACGTGGTGAAGACGGTGTGATCGTCTCCGATGTCATGCCCGGCGGTGCTGCCGATGAAAAAGGCATCCAGCCCGGCGATGTCATCGTGTCTATCAACGGTAAAGACACAGGCTCCGTCAACGATGTTGGCGCTGCCATTGCCGCTGCGATGGAAGACAACCGCAAGTCGATCTTGTTGCAAGTGCGCCGCAATGATCGCAATCGCTTCGTGGCGGTGCCGGTAGCGCGCGGCTGAGCCCTCCAAACACCCATACCTGATGACTTTCTAAGTGCGGTCATTGGCTTCAAATGAGAGTTGTGCGGCGGTCTCCTCGAACCATCCCC
>JBCBYZ010000134.1:0-9147 GCA_039815595.1 Pseudomonadota bacterium
CGGGCGCGCCTTCGATGCGGGCCAGCACAAGATGGATGATGTTGGAAGACATGTCGTGTTCACCGGCAGAAATCCAGATTTTCTGGCCGGAGATTTTGTATGTGCCGTCCTCCTGCGGAACGGCCTTTGTGCGCATCATGCCCAAGTCTGTGCCGCAATGGGGCTCGGTCAGGTTCATGGTGCCGGACCATTCACCAGAAAGCATTTTAGGCACATAGGCCTGCTTCTGCTCTTCGCTGGCGTGCTCGATCAGTGCAGCAACGGCACCGGCCGTGAGGCCGGGATACATGCCAAACGCCATGTTGGCCGATGATACATATTCAGAAACGGCGACGTTGAGCGTGGCCGGCAGGTTTTGGCCGCCATACTCTTCCGGGAAGGGCAGGGAACCCCAGCCGCCTTCGGAATAAGTGTCGTACGCAGCCTTAAAGCCGGTTGGTGTTTTCACGGTGTTGTTGAAGTCTTGGCCTTCCGTCCATGTGCAGCCTTCGCGGTCGCCAACTTCGTTGAGCGGTTGCAACGTTTCTTCCGAGAGTTTGCCCGCTTCCCCCAAAATGGCTTCGATCATGTCCGGTGTCGCGTCTTCAAAGCCCGGCAAATTGTTGTAGCGCTGGATGTTCAGCACATCGTTGAGCACGAAAAGTGAGTCGGCGACGGGTGCGCGATATGTTGGCATGTGAAGACCTCCCTGAAGCCGCGGAGCGGCTGAAATCTGAACTGGCCGATATGCGGCCGAAATTTGTGTTTTGCCGGTGCCAAGCCAATGCAGGCTCTTACGGCGTGTTTTGATCGGATTTATTGCGAAGACTGCTCGCTGATGTTGTGAAGCCTTGGCGTTTAAAGCGTCGATTGTGCGACGACGAATACCCGCTCACAATTTAATAGCCCAATCACGATAGCAATCTATGCATTTTTGCTGAAATGTCCAGAACTCTTACGTTTACGCAAACGTAAGAATTTTTGCGCTGGCCGCGCATTCCCAAACGATGTGTGGCATGCCGCAAGTTCTGAGGCCAACACGCTGCGCTCAACAGTAACAGGGTGAAAAAGTGCCAAAATCCAACACGTCCGCACCGAGCATTACAGGAAAAAAGCGTTGTTTATCAGAGCTTTGCGATGGCGTCGCGCAAATCGGAAATGGCGCTTTGAGTTTCTGCTGCGCGTTCTTCCAGCACGGTGAGTTGCTGTTCGTAGACAGCGCGAATGCGTTCAGCCATGGGTCCCTCGCTGCTATTGCGCTCCATCAGATCCAAAATTGTGGAAATCTGGCCGAGCGAAAGTCCGATGCGTTTTCCAAACAGGGCAATCTGCAACCGTTCGCGGTCACTCTCGGAGTAATGGCGGGTGGTGCCCTGGCGTTGAGGGTTTAGAAGCCCGCGATCTTCGTAGAACCGTAGGGTACGCAGGGTGACGTCAAACTCGCGCGCGAGGTCGCCAATGCGATATCGGCCCGCTTCTTTGGCGTCATCGGACAGAGGCCCGGAAGGCGCATCGACGGCGGAGTCGCGGGATTGCGTTTGCAAGACTGGTTTCACCATTTGCTTATCTTCACTGACGCAGCGCATCTGATTTAGGTTTTAGCCCGGCGCGGTCAGCCCTTCGCTCGTGGCCCCCCACGAACTGTTTGTTCTGATTCACATGCTGTGATCTGTCAAACCCAAGCCTTTCAGAAGGTTGCCAGTCTATTGCACTGAACACATAAACTGCGGTGTATTTTGGCACATTTGGGCGCTTCAAGCCCATAAAACTCAATCGGTTAACGGCCTATTTACCATGATTGTTAAAGGTTGGCGGGCCTCTTGGAGGGGTCGGACGCGATTTTTGCGTCTGCGGACAATCGGTCCGAATCATGGTTTTTAGTTTTTCGGATGGGTCTTTTGGGGCTGTCCGGGCCACCGAGCGGAGTCTTTCCTGCTATGCGCCAAGCATTTTCCGGACAGTACGGATATGGTCCTTTTACACCTCACGCTGGTGCAGCCGCGGTCGAAAGCGATCGACTGGCCAATATCAAACGGGCGGTGGAATCGATAGAGCAACGCCTGCACGGCGCCAACCTGCAGCCCCAAGCTTACGCGCCCTACGCTCAAACCGGTTTTCAGGCTCAAGGCCCAGTTCAGGGCCAAGCCTTGCCGATGGGTGGTGATGCTGCTTCTCAGCTATCAATCTTGCAACAGCAACTCGCTCGTCTTTCCTCTCAAGTGGCGCTAGTTGGCCCTGCTGCCCAGTTGCCATTGACGGACGCACAGGACATCGCGCGCCGTCAGGCGGAATTGAACGCAGCCGCCCAGAGAGCGGAGGCGCAAACAGAGAGCCAAACACCAATCCAAGCAGTGAACAAACCGAACGCAGCAAACCCGCGCACCGACAGCAACGCTGCTCTGGGCGCTGTGGCTCGGCATCTCAAAGACTTGCGCAAAGACCTCAACAGCCTCAAGCAGGAGGTTGCCAAACCGGCACCGCCCGCCAAGGTGGAGCAACCGGACATTGACCGCATTGCGACAGCGTTGGCGAACCTTCAGGCACAAAAGCCCGAAGCAGCGGCGCATCCTGAGACCGATAGAAAACTGGACGGACTCGCAGCGGAGTTGAACGCATTGCGGGCGACGCTCGAACAGGATCTAACGGCTGCAAAGCATAACGACAGTGCCGGCCGCGATCTGGAAATGCATCAGCGCCTCGATGCCCTGTCAAACGGTCTCGACACGCTTGCCCAACATGCGGCAGCCACCATGACGCCGCAGGTGGAAAATCTCGGCAACCGTTTGGACGACTTGCGTACAAGCGTCGAAGACATGCCCCAGACCTTGGCGATAAGTCGTCTGGAAGATCGCATGGGCGATTTGGCTGTTAAACTGGAAGACCTCGCGGCGCGCCCGCAGTCGGCTCAAGCGCCGGACGTTGATATTGCGGGCCTGGAAGGCCGTTTGGACGAAATTGCCCGGGCTCTGGTTGCGGTCTCCAACATCAACCGCAAAGCGCCAAAGCTGGACATGACGGCCATCGAACGTCTGGAGGCGCGCATGTCCGATCTCGGTCGCGCCGTCGATTCCATGGCCAGTGCCAGCGTCAAGGCGATGGAAGAAGCCAATGCGAATGCGAGCGCATTTGTGGAAGCCAACAACCGTCCTATGCCGGAAGTGGAAGCGCTTTCGGTCCGCATTGAAGGTTTGGTCGAGCGTCTCGGCTCGTTTGAAAAATACGCCGCATCCGGTGACTTGGGGGCGGCCAATGAAATGTTCGCCGCTCCGGAAGTGGGCCAGATCGAAGAGCAATTGCGCACTATAAGCGCCCGCCTGGATCAGCAAACCGCGCCGGACATGTCCGCACTTGAGCAACAGGTGCAGACGCTCAGCCAGCAAATGCAGGAAGCGTCAGCCGTCAATTCAACGGCCGCACAAATGTCCAACCTTGAAGCGCAGATCGGCCAAATCCTGCGTCAGATGGACAAGCAGCCCAGCTTTGATGGTTTGGATTTTGGCCCGGTTGAAACCCGCCTGGGCGCAATCGAAGAGCAACTGCACGCCCAGTCCGCAAGCATGGGCCAGATGCCCTTGGAATTGGCGCAGCAAGCGGCTGAGCAGGCCGCGCAACAAGCTGCACAGCAGGCGGTGTCAATGATGGGTAGTTCACCGGAGCAGAGCCAAATTCTGGCTGCGCTTTCCGAAGATCTAAAATCCCTGCAACAAAGTGCTGTCGCGCCCGCGCAGGGAGCGACCAACAATGATGCGGTCAATTCAACCCTGCACGCCGTCTTGGACCGTTTGGCTTCTCTGGAAGGCGCGGTTGAAAACACGGTGGACCGGGCGTCGCAGGCCGTTGAAGAGCGCGTTGCTTCGCTGGTGAAGGAACGGCCCTTGGCAACGTCCACGGCACCATCGGCGCTCATGGGTCAAAATGTGCCAAGTCACACTGATCAGAATATGGGCGCGTACGCATTGGACGAAGCGGTGTTTGCTGCCGACGGCCTGTCGGATGCGGCGTCCACCAACGAAAATCTCGGTGTCATTCATCAAGCTGCATTGGACTCCGGTTTTGTGGCCCCGCCCACCGGTCCCGTCGTTGCACCTCCGTTGGACCCCAGCGCGACGATGGATGCTTCCATGGCCGGGGTGCCGACTGGTGCGCCCGGCCACATGCCGCAACCTCATATGATGGTGCCGGAGAACAACGCTCCGTTGGAGCCGGGTTCTCCCGCCCCGCAGATCGATGATTACTTGCAGCAGGCCACTCAAAGCCTCAACGCATCGGCTGCCGGAATGCCACAAGGCGCTCCGCAGAGCGCGCCATCCGCGCCCGGTATGACAGACGATGGTGTGGAAACTGATTTCACCGCTGCGGCCCGCAAGGCGGCTGCCTATGCCCGTGAGGATGGTGGTGACGCCAAGAGTGGCAAAAAGGGTAAAGCCAAAAAAGGTGCTGGTGCATCTGGTGACATCAAATCACGCATCATGGCGCTGGTCGCCAAGGCGCGCTCCGGCGAATCCCGTCGCCCGATCATCATGGCCGCCGCCGCAGTGTTGCTCACGGCATTGGTATGGAACGGCTGGAGCATGTTGACGTCCAGCCCGGATAACACACCGGTCGCAGCCTCTGTCGAACAGTCAGTAGAAGGCGGTACGGACACGGCACAACTGGCCGATGAAGGCCGTGCAGTCCGCAGCGTCGACGGTGATGGCGCCGATGGGAGTGACGGCACTGATGGAAGCAGCGTCGACTTGGCGCTGAACAATGCAGCCGCCATGGATGGTTCTGACACACCGCCAGCGAGTGGCGATGCACCCACCGCCAATGCGAACGCAAGCGATCAAGTGAATACGGATGGCTCACCGGTTTCAGGTGACCAAGGCACGGTGGAAAACGCCTCCACATCGGGCAATCTAACACTAGACACATCCAACGCTCAGGATGCCGCAGGCACGCCGTCAGCCGCGCCTGTCCCAACACAAGCCGTGTATGACGTGCCCGCATCGGCTGGCCCGGCAGCGCTCATTGCCGCCGCATCAGCCGGAGATCAAAAAGCGCTGTTCCAACTCGGTATGCGCTATTCGGAAGGTGATGGCGTGACCCGCAACATGGGCGAAGCCGCCTCTTGGTTTGAACGGTCCGCAAAAACCGGTTTCGCTCCGGCGCAATACTCCCTCGGCAGCCTGTATGAAAAAGGCATCGGGGTGGAACGGGACATTGCTAAAGCCGCCGATTGGTATGACAAAGCCGCCGCGCAGGGCAACGCCCGTGCAATGCACAACCTCGCGGTCATCCGCGCCATGGGCAATCCACCTTCGGTTCAGCCGGACATGGACACCGCGGTGGACTGGTTCCAGAAAGCCGCAAATTACGGCATCAAAGACAGCCAGTTTAATTTGGGCATTCTTTACGGTCGCGGTATGGGCGTGCCGCAAGATCTTGGCGAATCCTATAAATGGTTCGCACTTGCTGCAAAGACCGGTGACACCGACGCTGGCAAAAAACGCGATGAAGTGGCCAACGCCATGGACCCGGCTGACCTGACAGCAGCGCGCAAACTGGTGACCAACTGGCAGCCGGAAAAACTCAATGACGCGACCAACCGTGTGGCCGTTCCCAAGGAATGGCAAGGCAAAGGTGGCGCATCCAGTGCAGCCGGACTGTCTGCAAAACAAATGGTCAAGCAAGCGCAAACGCTTTTGAACCAGCGGGGATTCAGCGTCGGAGATCCAGACGGCCTTGTCGGTCCAAAAACCACTCGCGCCATCATGGAATTCCAGCGCAGCGCGGGGGTGCCCATCAATGGCAAAGTGGACGCGAGCCTGCTTAAGGCTCTGGCGCTTCAAACTTCCTAGGCTCGCAATACAGGTTGCGGCGGGCGGTGACCGGCGTTTCTATCACTTCGTGTGCAACCGCTTGTCGATCAGTCCAGATCGTCGCTTTGTTGAGGCCAGCGCTGGTTCAAGCCTGCTTTCACGCCGCGCGGATTTGACACAATCCCGGTGTGGGCGCATGAGGCTTTTCAAGCTGGCTGGGGTCTAATGCGAACTCTGTTTGCGCGGTCGCAGTCGCCTTCTTCTTTTGCCCGGTCACACGCGAGTTTGAGCCGTTGAACCTATACCTGCCCATCGCCGAGATGTCGGTGAATGTCTTCGTGCTTTTCGGCATGGGGCTTGGGGTGGGTTTTCTATCGGGCATGTTTGGCGTTGGCGGAGGGTTTTTGATGACCCCGCTGTTGATCTTCTACAACATCCCCCCTGCCGTGGCGGTGGCCACCGAGGCCAACCAAATTGTGGCATCCTCGTTTTCAGGTGCGCTGGCGCACTTTAGACGGGGCACGGTGGACATAAAACTGGGGGTGATGCTCCTTATCGGCGGCATCACCGGGTCCGCCGCCGGTGTCGCGATCTTCTCCTCACTGCGGGAAGCGGGTCAGCTGGATCTGATCATTTCGATCCTTTACGTCGTGTTTTTGGGCACCATCGGTTCGTTGATGATTGTGGAAAGCTTAAACGCGATGCGCAAAGCGCGTTTGCAACCGCAGGCCGCCACGATCCGCAAAGCCAATCGGGGCTGGATTACCAGCCTGCCTTTCAAGGTGCGCTTCCACCGTTCCAAACTCTACATCAGCGTCATTCCGGTCTTGGTGTTGGGCGTTGTGGTGGGTCTTTTGGCATCCATCATGGGTGTCGGCGGCGGCTTCATCATGGTGCCAGCCATGATCTACATTTTGCGGGTGCCCACCAATGTTGTGATCGGTACGTCGCTGTTTCAGATCATGTTTGTGACCATGTTCACAACCATCGCCCAGTCCGCCACCAACCAGACGGTGGATATTGTGCTTGCCCTTATCTTGATGGTGGGGGGCGTCATAGGTGCGCAATTTGGCGCGCAGGTGGGACAAAAACTCCGTGGCGAGCAATTGCGCGCCTTGTTGGGTCTGATTGTGCTAGCAGTGTGCCTGCGCTTGGGGTGGGACTTGGTGAACCGCCCGGATGAGTTGTTCACACTTGGTTTTGCGGGAGGCCACTGATGCGCAGCTTGATGGCTTTCTTCTTTGTGATTACCGCCTTTTGGTCCCAATCCGCCTTTTCGCAAGAAATCCAGATTGGTCTGTCCAACGACACAGTTGCCATTTCATCAAGTTTTGACGGAACGGACCTCATCGTGTTTGGCACGATTGAAGGGGCGGATGCGCAACGCTTAATCGACCGCGCCTATGAGGTCGCCGTTGTCTTGATAGGCCCGTTGGAGCCGGTTGTTGTGCGACGCAAGGAGCGCCGGTTTGGTGTCTGGGTGAATGGCAAATCCATGCGGTTTGAAAACATCCCCGCTTCCTACTCGGTTGCTACCAGCAAGGCGCTGGATGAAATTGCGGATCAAAAGGAAACCTCCGTTCTCCAGATCGGGCTGCAAAATCTTCAAATGGCACCGCTGGTTGAAGACGCTGACAGTGTAGATGCACGCACGTTTCGGGAGTCGCTCAAGCGCATCAAAACCGACAAGGCTTTGTTTGTTGAGAAGATTGGTGGCGTGGAGTTCATCAGTCCTTCGCTGTTCAAGGCCCGTGTTCCTCTGCCGGCCAGTGTGCCTATTGGTGAACACCGCGCCCGCGCTTTCTTGTTTTCAGAGGGTAAAATGGTGAGCGCAAAGAGCGTGAGCTTTCAGGTGCGCAAGATCGGCTTTGAGCAATTCACCTACGATTTGGCTCACAGCAACGGACTGCTATACGGCATCATCGCGGTGTTGGTGGCCATCGCTACGGGGTGGCTCGCCAACGTGATTTTCCAAAAGGACTGAGTTTTGGCCGTCAAAGGGCAAAATACAGGAAAGCCACGACGCGCCCTCGCGCCAGGAGATCAGGGTGAACTCATGGCAGCCGCCGCATACCGGCGCAAAATGGTCTGGGCGCTTTCATTGTCCGGCGTCATCCCGTTTGCTCTGGCCACGCTGTTTTTGGTGTTTGTCGGCAAGGGCCACCCGTTGCAGCCGGTCGCCGTAGATGCCCTTAAAACCTATGGCGCGGTCATTTTGTCTTTTCTCGGCGGTATACGCTGGGGCCTGGCGTTGGAAGCAACGGATCGGCGGTTTGCGGCTTGGGTCCATGTGGCCTCCGTCATTCCATCACTGGTGGGTTGGTTTGCTCTATTTTTGCCAGACGCCATGGCTTTTGGTGTCTTGGCAGTTGCATTTGCGGCGCAGGGCGCTTGGGATTCCTTTGCCGGTCAATCAGGAACGTTTCGCAACTGGTTCGTTCAGGTGCGGATGGTGATCACAACCATTGTTGTTGCCCTGTTTGCCATTGCCTTCATGGTGACGGTTTAACGGTTACAAGCTCCGTCCTTGCTTTAAGCCGGTTGCCCGCGAAGCCCTGTAGGCCTATGTCGCGTGAAGACATGATCTAAACTCTCCCACCACGGAGCAGCTTCCATGGCCAATGCCATAACCCGTTTTTTGGGCGACAGCCCGGTTCGCATTTTTATCAAACTTGCCGTGCTGTCACTGGTGGTGGGCATTGTGATGCGCGCGCTGGGTTGGCGTCCGCGCGACATCTATTATGGCATTGTCGAGTTTGTGCAGGGCCTTTGGGAACTGGGATTTGAGGCCATTTACGGTGCGTTGGATTATCTGCTCTTAGGCGCTGCCATCGTGATTCCGGCCTTTGTGATCATCCGTATTTTGAACTACCGCTCGGGTTCCGGTGGTTAGGCCGTCGTGCATCCCGAACCAGAGGTAGGTCGCGCCGATCAAGCGCGCCCAATCCGCCCGTTTGAGGTCACCCACCGCAATGTGGTCATGATCGCCACACCGATGACGCTGGCTTTCATATCGACGCCGCTTTTGGGTTTGGTGGACACGGCGGTGATCGGGCAATTGGGCAGCGCTGCGCTTTTGGGTGGTCTGGCAATCGGGGCCATCCTGTTCAGCCTTGTGGACGGCACTTTTAACTTCCTGCGCTCATCGACAGCGGGATTCACCGCACAAGCGTTGGGGGCTGATGATGCTGAGGAGCAACAGGCGGTTTTCCTGCGTTCGCTGACGATTGCGATCCTCTGCGGTCTTGTCCTCGTATTGCTCACCCAACCGCTTCTTACCATTGGTCTGCCACTCATGGGTTGGTTCGACCACTCCGATGGCATAAGATACCTGTACTAATACTTCACTAGCAACACCTGCAGCAAC
>JBCBYZ010000163.1:0-6061 GCA_039815595.1 Pseudomonadota bacterium
GTGGCGCCTCGACTACAATCACGAACGGCCCCATACGAGCCTCGACGGCATGACGCCGATCGAATACGCAACCCGGTCCATTCAGGACCAAAACCGGAACAGAGCTAACTTATAAACGAGGACAATCCGGGGAGCAGGTCACCAATAGAAATCTCTTTTAGAGCGTCTCACTTATTGATTGAACCGTAGCCTGCATTTTGAATGGAGTTTGCACACTCTTTTGCTGTGATGGTGCCGATGAGTTTTCCAACGGTCTTCCACACGTCTTCTTTGGTTCGTTTGTGCGCCCTTCGTATCCAGTGTTTGATCTTGAATCACAATACAAACGGAAGTAGAATCCACAGGATTCAATCAAACAATTAAACGCTCTAGACCACAAAAAATTTAGCGTGAGAATTGAGACAAGGTTTAAATTCACTACCTACTGACTGATTTATCTGTGAAAAATCGAAATCCACATATCAGAACTTGACTATTGGAGCTGTATAAAAAAACTAACTAGAGTTTTGGTCTAATGCAAATCAGCTTTTCAACTCTGAAACAATTTTACTTGACGCACTTCCGTCACCATAAGGTGTTGCATCAACAGATTCTGTTGGCATCCGCACCTTTTGTGCTGAGTCGACGACGGAGGCAACATCATTGGGAGGGACGATCTTTGCCCACCCCAGCTCAACCAGTTCCACCCACTCGGTCTCATCACGCAACACGACCACTGGCGTGCCGTGAAAATAGGCTTCCTTTTGCATTCCGCCGCTATCTGTAAGAAGCACAGAAGCACCCTGCATCAGGCGGATAACATCGAAGAACCCTAAAGGTTCGGTCACCGTGAGGCCTTCTGTCATGGTTTTGAATTCGCCCGTCAGTTCAAGCGCTTTGCGTGTCCTTGGGTGCATCGGCAAAACCAAAGGACTGTCCTCGGCCAGCGTGCGAAAAGCCTCGAAAATGATAGACAATCGTTCAGGACTATCGGTATTCTCTTGTCGGTGAACCGTAGCAAGGCGAAAAGCGCCCTCCTCTAGGTTCAAACGATCGAAAATTGTAGACTTGCGCCGCGCATCATTGCCAAACAAGAGAGCCGCATCGTACATCACATCACCAACATTTACCACGCAGCTGCCAAAAATGCCTTCTTTTGCCAAGTGCTTTACGGCAGTTTCTGTTGGTGTGAAAAGCCAGGTCGATAAAGGATCGGTCAGCACACGATTGATCTCTTCCGGCATCGACCTGTTGAAAGATCTAAGTCCGGCTTCAACATGGCAGACTGGAATTCCCATTTTTGAAGCTGCGAGGCCACCGGCAAGCGTCGAGTTCGTATCGCCATAAACAATCACCGTATCCGGTTTTTCTTTAGCCAATACGGTCTCAATCGCCTCCAGTTGACGACCAGTCATCTGGCCATGCGTTCCACCACCAATCTCAAGATGATAGGCAGGTTTGGGTATACTCAGTTCTTCAAAAAACACGTCGGACATGTTCGGGTCGTAGTGTTGCCCCGTGTGTACAAGAAGGTTTTCAACATCGCTCCTTTCAGCAACAGCACGGCTGACGGCCGCTGCCTTTATAAACTGGGGGCGGGCACCTAGAATTGTAACAAGTTTCATGTTGGCATCAAAGAGTTAGATTTCTCGTCAGAAGCAAGTGATCCGTCCATGGACAATGCTTCCATCGCTGGTCGATAGTGCAAGGGAATGTCCAACAAAACGGAGCGCACCGCGCTTTCGTCTCCTTTTTCACAGCCTTCGCGAAGCCTGTTGAGGTGCTTCATCAGTTCATTCCAAGTCAGGAACTCCTCCACGCCACACTGGATTTTGGGGTGATCGGTTTTGAGCGCGTCGCTGGACACCAACAGTTCCTCATAGATCTTTTCCCCTGGTCGAACACCGGTGAACGTAATTGCGATGTCGCCAATAGTCTCCTTGCCGTGATTTGCGTCGGGAAAATACGGCGTAAGCCCCGACAGTCGGATCAGGCGCTCGGCTAGGTCGACGATGCGAACCGGTTTGCCCATGTCCAGCAAAAACACTTCCCCGCCC
The DNA here is from genome assembly GCA_039815595.1 of Pseudomonadota bacterium. GTDB lineage: Bacteria > Pseudomonadota > Alphaproteobacteria > Rhizobiales > Rhizobiaceae > Pseudahrensia. Next base: position 2,037 of record JBCBYZ010000163.1, read on the forward strand.
TTCGCCATGGAAGCAGCTTCAACCACGAGTTGTGCAGCCTCCGGGATGGTCATAAAATAGCGGGTCATCTTCTCGTCGGTCACAGTAACTGGCCCGCCTTGTGCGATCTGTTTGCGGAACAGCGGGATCACCGAACCGGATGAACCGATGACATTGCCAAAGCGAACCATCGCTATGCGCATGTCAGGATGCAACTCTTGCTTCGCCTGGCACACCATTTCCGCCAAACGCTTCGAAGCCCCCATGACATTGGTGGGCCTAACGGCCTTGTCGGTGGACACAAGAACAAACGTCTCAACTCCAGCCTCTGCGGCCGCTTCGAGTGCATGCCAAGTGCCAAAAACGTTGTTACGCACACCCTCTACAATATTGGCCTCCACCAACGGCACGTGTTTATAAGCGGCGGCATGGAAGACCGTGGAGACGGTGTGCTCATTCAAAACGGACCGCATGAGGTCACGGTCCAACGCCGAACCCAATACCGGCTCAATCTCAAAGTCTGGACGAGACGGATCCTCACGCTTCAACAGATGGAGGTCACGGTCAATTTCGTAGAGCGCGGGCTCAGACATTTCGAGCAGAACAACTTTTTTAGGCTGCCATAACGCGATCTGTCGGCACAGTTGTGCGCCGATGGAGCCACCAGCACCCGTCACCAAGACAATCTTGTTTAAGATCGTTTTGTCAGGGTTTTCTTCGTTCGCCGCTACAGGCTCCCGGCTTAACAGATCCTCAATGTGCACATCGCGAAGCTCGTTCAAAACGGCACGACCGCTTACCAGATCAGCCATGCGCGGCACCGTTTTAGCCTGCACAGACTGCGCTTGCAGCGACGCCACAACTTCGGATCGTCGACGACGACTGATGGAGGGCATGGCGAGCAAGACACTGGCCGCACCGAACCGGTTGACCACGTCCGCTACGTCAGAGGATCGAAACACGCGCAGCCCGTTTATGGTCACACGGCGCAGTTCCGGATTATCATCAACGAAAGCGACCGGTTTGAATTCCCCGTCACGGCCAAGCGCTCCCGCGAGCTGCCGCCCCGTACTACCAGCGCCATATATGACAACGCGTTCCGCTTCCCGATGCTGACTGCTGTTCAACAATGAACGCAAGACGACGCGAATGCCGCCAACCGATATTAAACACAGGCAAAAGTAAATCGCAGAAACCGTGCGAGGGACAAATAAGCCGATGGCTTGACTAATGGCGTAAAGCGCAACGGCTGAAGCGAGCACACCGAAGGCGATGTTCGTGAAGGCCTTGATGCTCAAAGAGCGCACCACCTCCCGATAAAATCCCAAACGGATGAAGATGATGAGGCTGATTGGCAAAACAATCGCCAGCGCAATCCAAAAATCTGATCGGAAGAAATAAAAAGTACTCTCAAGTCGCAGAAGCATTGCGAAAGCGAAGCAAGCGGAAATCAGGCTGGAATCAACGGCAACTTGAACAATGCGTTTTTGGTACCGCGGCAGATCCAGCAAAATTGCGATAGCGCGCTGCTGCCAACCATCAACTTGCAAATCGCTCATTCACTAAGGTCTCGTCGGGTTCTTTGCTGAAATCAATTTCCGGGCGCCTTCTCAGCTTTTTCGGGCACTCGATGCAAACCGAGCGCCCTGCCGCCAGAATAAACAGATCGCCAAAAAGTTGCATTACTGCTCTTAACGCTTGTTCAAACCGCAGTTGTCGGCATTCGGCATCAGTTTGTTTCTACCCCTGAAAGGCGCAGACTAGACGCTTCGTTGTCTTCGAGTGAACCGCCGTGTAGCCCTCCACAACCGCACTTGCTAGATCACAAAATCATTGTAACCAAATACATCGATCTCGGCGAAGCTCAGAAGCTTGTCGTCGGCCCCATCAACCTGCACATACCGCGCATCATGAACGGAACCAACGTCAAACGTCAGCAATTCTCCATTGCCAGCATTGGCAATCAAATCAGACACGAACAAAACGTTGAAGTCAGCATCAAGCACCGACACCGTAGACCCGTCCAGACGATCACCGGCAGACCGACCGTTCTTGATCTCAACACGGGTGATATCCATCGCGCCACCCAGATCAAGACGGATGAACTCATCCGGCCCGTACAAGGCCAATGCAGCCGTGCTCGCGTTGTTGTCCAAAACACGGTCACCATCATAACTGCCGTAAGTTGAACTCATACTCACAGACATCGCATCAGAATAAAGGTCCGTCAGATTGACAACGGGCCCGGTCGGGATCACCACATCATCGGTGAACGTTTCTGATACCAGCACACCGTTTTCATCATAGGTTCGGATGCGTTCCGACCAGGTCTCCACCTCAGCAACGTCATAGTCGGTGATCGTGGATGTGCCGTCGTCAAACCAGCGTGTCTCAGAGGTTTTATGGTCACTCGTGTTGTAGTACTCGAGCACCTCACGCCAGAGCGCATTGCCGGTGTCGAGCAATTGGAGTGCCGCCTGCTCGAAGCCATAGAGTGTCAGATCGATACTGGTTTTGACCGCTTCAAACAGCAGCGTGTCAAAGCCTTGTCCGCCGTCAACCGCACCTCCAGCCCAGTCATCCGCAGCGTCGTAAACGATTGTGTCATCGCCCAGGCCGCCCAGCAGAATGTCCTGATCAGCGCCGCCGTCCAACCAGTCGGCGCCATCTCCACCCTCAAGCGCATCATCACCCAAGCCGCCCAGCAAAATATCGCTACCATTAAACCCAAGCAGTGTATCTCCGCCGTCCAGGCCTTCGAGGCGATTGGCAACATCGTTGCCGCGCAGCCGGTCGTCGCCTGAACCACTAATGGCGTTTTCAAAGATCACACCCTTGGCGATTGAAAAATTGTAAGTCAGCCCGCCGAAGGAAGAAAAAGCCTCCTCACGCAGATCGACATCCGCGTTTGCATTGAACCCGGAGAGATCCAACGTATCAACGCCACCGGCATCCCAGACAGAACCGATGATGGAGTCGAACCGATCATCCAAAGTCCACGTGAAATCGCCCGTGTTGGAATTGAAGCCATAGACCGTGTCTCCGGTGCGGGTCGTCATGTTTGCACCGTAGAGATATTGCAGCGCCGCAATGTCATGCAGCAAGAGGTTCGTCGCAGCACCGCCGACGCCAACCCAATTGTTTTGGTCGTCTCGCACCCATTCAAAGTGATCGGCACCCGTATTGGATGCGGACCAATAGCTCATCACCGTGAACTGTTCGCTGTCCTCAAAATACTCCGCTTGGTCGGCATAATTTGTAGCGCCCGAGCCATTGTACGCGCCGGGGTGGTTAAAGCCCAACGCATGCATGATCTCATGCATGGCGAGAGAAAGCCCAAAGTCACCCTCCTTGGTGTAGCCTGCAGTCGCACCAATGCGCGCGTAGCCGCTGAAATACTCGTTCGCTTCCGGCGCGTTGTTGAGGTAGTAGCTGCCACCGCCCACTCCGCCGCCATAGTTGGGGATGGATTCGATGGTGAGCTCACCGGCATCGCTATAGGCTTGTGACCCCGTCGTGCCGGACCCAACCCGGATCATCGTAATATCCGCGACATCGGTGATCGCTTTGATCGCCTGTTCGGAAAACAGAATTTGGTCGGAGGTGAGTTGGGTAAGCCCTGACGGCGGATTGGCGGAATAGGAATATGTAACCGTGCCGGCAGTTCCCAGCGCGTTGCTGCCGCCATCGTTCCATTTGTTGTGTTCTACGCCGGGACCATCTTGCCAATCGCTGATCTGTTGAGCCGCTTGCGCCCAGGTAAAACTGGGCTTGTTCAAAGCGTTGTTGGCCGCTTCGATTTCCTCCGCGGTGGCTTCTGAATTGACATCATCTGCAGGCCGCTCTTCCGTGCAGGTAAAATTAAACGATTTTGAAGCTGCACAGATCTGGCACATGAAACAATCTGAACCGCCCCCAGTTTACCGGAGGCTTTTTAGTTTAAGTTAAGCAGCCATTGCTGGCTCGTATAGAGATGCATAGTAGCGTTCTTCCGCTTCCGCTGGAGGGATATTGCCTATTGGTTCTAGAAGGCGGCGGTTGTTAAA
>JBCBYZ010000034.1:0-25444 GCA_039815595.1 Pseudomonadota bacterium
AAAGGTGCCAGCGGCGCTTGCGTGCAATCGCTCGATCTAATGATCGGCTAAAGGCAATCACCGCTTCTTTGAAACGCCGATTGCCTCCAGCTGGTTGTTTAACGTGGTTTCTTTCGCTCAAACGATTCCGATTGAACGGGAACGGTTCCAGAAATCCGTTCGGATAATGAAACCACTATACGTCCGTCCACGTGACGGGCGTTTCCAGCACCGATTGAAGGCCGTTTATGCGACGGTCCAACCGCTCTCCGCGAAAGGCATTGATCTCGCGCGGCACGTTGAGGGCGAAGCCATCTTCCGCATTTCCTGAGAAGCTGATCTTGGGCAGTTGGCCCGGCATAGCCGCAGAAAACAGATAGCCGACACGAAACAGCGCTCCCAACAGACGCGCTTTTTGCGCTTGTTCGGGCGATGCTAACTTGCGCAAGGCGGGGCTGACTTCCGGGTCCATCAAGCCTTCATGCCGGTAGTACGTGGCCAGCGCCATATACGCGCGTCCGGGATGATCGACCCCCACCAGGTTGGCGTTAGAGATCAGGTTGAGTGCCTGGTCGCCGCGGTAGTCCGGATGGGAGCGCCAGGTGATGTCAGCAAACATACAGGCTGCCGTTCTATAGCGTTTTTCGTCAGCCGTTTCAGACACCCCAAAAGCCTTGAACGCTTTCCCGGTCCACTGGGCCAACTCTTTAGCATGAACAGGTGAACGAGCACGCAGAAGCGCCCATTCTTCTGCCGCGGCCACAAGCGGGTCGAGCGTGCGCGTGCGTTTTGGCAGGAGAGAATAGAGATAACCCTCACGCAGTCCTACGGCGGAAAACACGATGGACTTTGGTTTCATCACCGCCATGATTTCAGACAGCAAGACAGCCCCGTAGGTGAGCAGATTGCGGCGGCTGGAGGAGACGGCCTCGATACCACGAATGGATCCGGGCCGATTGTCGGTCAGCCGGCGGCACAGCATCTGCGCCTCTTTGGCCGAGATTTCGTAGTTGTGCATGATGTGAAGCGGATAGTTGTTACGTGCCATATGCAGCCTCCCCATGGCACGCCAAGTGCCACCCACTGCATAAAACGTCTCGCCTTTGGCTTGTTTGAGCTGCGGCGCGCCTTTGAGCGCTTTTTTGACCAAGGCACGGGCTGCCTTGCCCGACCCACCGGATTCATCGCGCAACCGAAGGCCACCGAGGGGGAAAGTAGACCCCTCTCCCTTGAACTTGGAGCCATCCACCCGCAGCAATTCCACGCTGCCACCGCCCATATCCGCCGCGAGGCCTTGCGGCTTCTGGAACCCACAGATCACGCCATAGGCGGCAAACTGCGCCTCTTCTTCGCCGGTCAGAACATGAATTTTGTGACCTAAGATAGCCTGCGCCTGCTTGATGAAGGCCGGGCCGTTTTCCGCATCACGGGCCGCCGCCGTCGCCATGGTGTGGATTTCCTCCGCGCCGGCCTGTTCGGCGAGCACCCGGAAGCGGCGCAATGTCAGCAATGCCCGCTCCACGCCCTCTTCGTTCAAGCGCGCCGTGTTGACGAGACCTTCGCCCAACCCGCACAGCACCTTTTCGTTGAAGAACGGCGTGGGGGAGCGTGAAAGCCCCTCATAGACGACGAGACGAACCGAGTTTGAACCAATATCGATGATGGCAACGGGTACGAGTTTGCGCAGCCTGCCCTGTGCACGCAGAACGGATTTTAAAGTCCGGGCGATGGCAATGCCCCCCAATCGTATACGCCCACCGGCACAAAGTGATCAGAAGCGCCCGGACTCACCGGACCGCCCCAAGATCACTGTGCGTGTGAAGCGCAGTCTCTCTGCTCAATTTTTGGCAGAAAGCGTCTCTCTTGGGTACATGATCGTTTGCGGTGCGTCCTTTTTCAACGACTTTCCGCGACCGGACAGGCTGGGGTTGTTCATAAAATACTCTTGCGCACTGAACGGCTTTTGCTTTTTGCCCGGCTGAATGCGTTTTGCAGTGCCGTCCGGCTGGATTTCCCAGCTTTGCTGATTGTCCATCAAATTGCCCAACATGATCTGATCGAGAACTTGCTGGTGCACCGTGGGTGTTTCAAACGGCACAAGCACTTCAACACGCCGATCGAGATTGCGCGGCATCAGATCTGCTGAACCGCCATAGACCAGCGCCTCTTTGGACGGCAGGCCGTGGCCGTTTCCAAAGCAAAACACCCGACCATGTTCCAAAAAGCGACCGATGATGGATTTAACACGTATGTTCTCCGATAGGCCCGGCACTTGCGGACGCAGACAGCAAATGCCCCGCACCACAAGGTCGATCTGCACACCGTCTGTGCTGGCCGCGTAAAGCTGCTCAATCATGGCGGGATCGACCAGAGAATTCATCTTCATCCAGATTTGTGCCGGTCTGCCAGCGCGGGCGTGGGCACGCTCTTTTTCAATAAGGCTGGCCAGACTTTCACGGATGTGACCGGGCGAGACCAACAGCTTTTTCAAGCCCTCGGGACGGGCGTAGCCAGTAATGAAATTGAACACGCGCGCCACATCCAACGCGATCTCCTGATCGTCCGTGAAAAAGGAAAGATCGGTGTAAATGCGGGCATTGGTAGGGTGGTAATTGCCCGTCCCGATGTGGCAGAAATTGACGAGTTCGCCTCGTTCCCGCCGCACCACAAGTGAGAGTTTGGCGTGGGTTTTAAGTTCGATGAACCCATAAACAACTTGCACACCAGCCCGTTCAAGATCCCGCGCCCAGCGGATGTTAGCCGCTTCATCAAAGCGCGCTTTCAACTCCACAAGGGCCGTGACGGACTTACCGTTGTCCGCCGCCTCTATGAGCGCCTGCACGATGGGGCTGTCGTTTGAGGTGCGGTAGAGCGTCTGCTTGATAGCGACAACGTCGGGGTCAAACGCCGCTTGGCGCAAGAAACTCACCACCACATCGAAGCTTTCATAGGGGTGGTGGACCACAAGATCCTTTTGGCGAATGGCGCTGAAACAGTCGCCATTGTGTTCACGAATGCGCTCCGGGAAACGCGGATTGTAGGGCGAGAACAACAGGTCCGTGCGCGGTGTTTTGACGATCTCACTGAGATTATCGAGCGACAACATACCGTCCAGTTCCATAACTTCAGCGTCGCTGACGTGGAGTTGCTTTTTTACAAAAGCCTGCAGGCCAGCTGATGTATCAGCCGTAAACTCGACACGGATCACTTGGCCCCTGCGTCTTTGTTTGAGGGCGGATTCAAAGTGCCGGACGAGATCCTCAGCTTCTTCCTCGATTTCCAGATCGCTGTCCCGCACGAGGCGGAACATGCCGCGTTCCAGAAGTGCGTAGCCGGGGAAAAGCTGATTGATGAACAGGCTGATCATCTCTTCCACGGAGATGTAACGGTAAGGCCCTTTTTCATCTTCGACAGGCAACCGCACAAAACGCTTAAGCGGAAGCGGCACGCGCACGAGTGCGGTCATGGCGCGTTTGTCTTTTTTGCGTTCCAAGCGGAATACAACCGTAAGTCCGAGATTGGGAACAAAGGGAAACGGATGCGCCGGGTCGATGGAAAGCGGCGTGAGGACCGGGAAAATGGAAGACAGGAAATGCTGTTCCACCCAGTCGCGGTCGGCACCGTCAAGGTCAGCGCTTTCAAGAATGTGGATGTCTTCCGCCGCCAGTTCCTTTCTCAACTCGGTGAAAATTTCGTACTGGTTTTGCTCCAGCGCGCTGATTTCATTGGTGGCGTTGATCAATTGCTGCTCAGCGGTTTGGCCATTGTCAGAAACAGCGCTCACGTTTTCACGCACCTGCCCTGCCAGACCGGCTATGCGCACCATCATGAATTCATTGAGATTGTCAGCGGAGATCGACAGAAACCGTAGACGTTCCAACAGCGGATGGCGCGGGTTCTCCGCCTCCATCAGCACACGGCGGTTGAACTGCAGCCAGGAATACTCACGATTGATAAAGCGGTTTTGCGGGAGTGAAAGATCGGTCACACTTTTCTTATCGGTTGACACTCGACCCTCGGTTTCGGTTTCCGTGGGTTCGTCATGGTCCGGCGCGCTGTTGCTCTCAATCATAGTTACTCCTGCAGACGGTCTTGTGAGTGCTGGCAGCGCGGTGCGCAGCGAACCCTGAAAGGGACAACACTCTCCACATGTCGGCTATACGATACGAATATGTGACAGCAGGGTGACGGTCCAGTGGCAGGATGAGAACTCTTGTAGCCGCAGTTAAAACTGTGGCGTTTCCAGAAGTCGTCGTCGGCTAGTCCAACAACCCCGCATCCTTCAACGCTTCAGCTGCCAGTTTGCGGGTCACAGCCCTGCCCTCGGCCAGTGATGCCCGGTCCAAGCGATCCACTAAATCTTGGGCGCAAGCCAGAGACCGTTCCATGCGAACCACCAGATAGTCGATCAATGTGGGGGACACGGTGACCTGCCGATCGGCGAAGAGTTTCACCAAGACGCCGCGCAACAGATTATCATCGGGCTCGTCCAATTCCACCAGATGGGCAGCACGGAGCCGGGATTGCAGGTCGGGGAGCGCCACACCCCAGTCTCCGGGCCAACGGCGGCTGGTCAGCACCAAGGTACGCTTGGCCGCGCGCATGGCGTTGATGAGGTGAAACAGCCAAGCCTCGCTGAAGGCACCCTGTTGCAAACCTTCCACCACAAGATGGTGCTGCGTGTCGGGCGATGGTTGTTCGTATTGGCCGGGCTGGATGAAACGTGCATCCGCCTGTGCCGCCCAGATGTGGCACAGATGGGTTTTGCCCGCACCTATAGGACCTGCCAAAATCACCAGTTGCGTGGGCCACTCGGGCCAGCCATCAAAAAACTTTACAGCTTTCGTGTTGGCCGGCGTAACCACAAGATCATCGCGGGCGGACGCCACCTGAAGTGGCAGATGGAAGGAAAGCTGTTTGGCCACGTCAGTGGTGGGTCCTGATCAAAGCGTGTCGGGCTTATCCGCAGACCCACTCGCATAGGGATTGGCTGCAGCATCCGGCTTATGTCCCAGATAGAGCGGACTGGCGAGGTATTTTCGCAAAGCGAAACGCACCAACACACCGATAGCTGCGGCCACGGGCACGGCGATTAGAAGTCCTGTAAAGCCCAAAAGCACACCAAAGGCGGACAGTGAAAACATCAACCAAACCGGATGAAGACCGACGCTGTCTCCCACCAGCTTGGGCTGCAGAACGTTGCCTTCCAAAAACTGACCCAAGAAGAAGATGCCCGCGATCATGCCAATCCACAGATAGTCCGGCCAAAACTGAACCAAAGCGACGCCGACGGACAGTATGAGACCGACAATGGAACCCACAAAAGGCACGAAGCTGATGAGACCGGCAAACATTCCGATGAGCAAACCGAAATTGAGGCCCGCCAGCGAAAGACCCACAGCGTAAAAAATACCAAGGATCAGACAAACGGAGCCCTGTCCGCGCACGAAACCGGCAATGGCCCCATTGATGTCCGACGCAATCTCTTCGATGTCTGCCTTGTGATCGCGGGGCAACCAACTGTCGATCCGCGCAACCATGCGGTCAAAGTCCAGCAACAAGTAGAACGCCACGATGGGCGTGATGACCAAGAGCGAGATCACGTTGATCAGCGCCTTGCCGGAGTTCCAGATCGACGCAACCAGCGTGCTCATGAAACCAGCGCCCTGCGTGAGCAATTCGTCGAGATTTTCGCGCAAATTGTCCGCGCCTTCGCCTACGAGTTTGCGCAGCCAGGGCATCTCAATCTGGGTCAACTGCGATTGCAGCAGTGTAACGTAACCCGGCAGACGTTCAATGAAGGTCGCCAACTGGTTGGACAGGACAGGCACCACAACAAGCAAGGCCACAACGAAGCAGATCACGAATACCAGCAAAATCACAAACGTGGCGACCAGTCGGCTGGCACCGATACTTTCAAGCCGGTCCGCGACGGGATCGAGCAAGTAGGCGAGCACCATGCCTGCGATGAAGGGCAGAAGGATCGAACTGAACAGCGACAAGAATAGGCCAAAAACCAACAGACCCGATGTCCAGAAGACGAGTTGACGGGTCGCGGCTGGCGTTAGCAAAGGGTCGTTGGGATCGGTGGAACCGGAAAGAACGGATTCTGCCTCATGCGAATCACTGGCTTCAGCCGCATCGTCGGGTTTGAGCACGCCAGTACCTGTCTCACTTGAACTCATAATTTTGCACTTTGACCTTTTACGTCGCCTTTGAGGTCCTTTAGACCCGTCAGAGCATTCGATTTACCTGCAAGAGACCCTGCGGTCGTGCCGTGTTTAGAGCTTTTCGGGGAGGCCGCCAGCAACGCGCGGCTGCGCAGATAAAGATAGACAACGCCCGACGCCACAGTGAACCCGGCCACGACCCAGATCAACGCCAGCTCCAACCAACTCGATCGAATGTCAAACGCCAATTCAAACAATAAAAGCGCCGCCAGTGCGATTTGCAACGTCGTTGTGATCTTGGAAATAAACAGGGGCGCAATCGTGACGTGTTTGCCCAGCAGAGAGGCGATTGCGGCGGCGGCAACCAACCCAACATCGCGGCCAACCACTATGACGACCAGCCAAACCGGTAAATGCCCTAGGTGTGACAGCGCCACGAAGACGAACAACATCATCAGTTTGTCGGCCAGCGGGTCGAGTATTTCTCCCAACGCGCTGCGCTGATTGAAAACCCGCGCAACGATACCGTCCACCGCGTCCGACAAGCCAGCAGCCAGGAACAGGGCAAACGCAGCGCCGTATTGTCCCGACAGCAGGGTCCAGACAATTAAGGGCACAAGGGCTATGCGGCCCAGCGTGATGATGTTGGCAACGGTCAATCGGTGCCCTTCCGCAGCGGGCGAAGTTAAAGTACCCTAAAAATGGCGTTTCAGACGCAAAATATCAAGAAAATGCACGATTGACACGCTTTGGGCAGCACCGGACAGTGCTTTCAGTCATGGTGTTTGGAGTGATCGTTGATGATATTTGGGAGAAATAACAGAAGGCGCAGTTTTGCCCTGGGTATCATCACCGCGCTGGCGTTGCCCCTAGAGACACAGATGTCTCACGCAGAAGATACAGTTGCGTCAGAGCCATCGGTCACACTGAGTTGGGATCGCGACCGTCATTCGGGCTACTATTATCCCCAGCCGCAGAGCCGCGAAGTTTATGATTCTCCTTTGGCCCCCATGCCGACGGCCACAAAGCGGACGCGGATCGGCTTTACGGTCGGCTTGAACGCGCAACAGCTCAAACGTGCTTTTCCGCCCGGCTATCATATCTTTGCCAAAGGCGCTGAGGGTCAAAAAATGATCATCGTGGCAACCGCGTCAGACCGGTACAACACACTGTATCGACTGCGGGCGTTGCTGGCGGCGCTTACTGCTCAAGCCCGCACATCGCCCTTGTTTCGCGAGGCCAATCAACCTGAGAACCTCAACTTTCTCGATTTGGCCCGTTTGACCGGATTTTTGCAGGTAACGATTTCTGACGGGGACACGTTTGCCCATCGCATTGAGTTGAAGTGATAAAGCGACTCGTGCCCTGATGACGCCAACCTCACAAAAACCTGTGGTTATTGCTGCGTTCACTTCCTGTGCGGGGGACGTATAGCGGCATACCGCTTAGGAACGGACATGGGCGTAGCGCCCGCGTTATCGTCGACCGTAAAACCAAGTGACGGCCCAAAACCATGTCGAACTCCACACCGCCCCCCGCCGGTAGCAACAAGCCGCCGCTCTCCTATGCCGATGCGGGCGTGAGCATCGATGCCGGCAACGCCCTGGTGCAGGCCATAAAACCGCTGGTGGCCGCCACGCGCAGGCCGGGGGCAGATGGGTCCATCGGCGGCTTCGGCGGCGTGTTTGACCTGGCAGCAACGGGATACAAAGACCCGCTGTTAATCGCGGCCAATGACGGGGTGGGCACCAAGCTCAAAATTGCCATCGACACCGGGCATCACAGCACAATCGGCGTCGACCTTGTGGCCATGTGCGTGAACGATTTGATTGTACAGGGTGCAGAACCGCTGTTTTTTCTGGACTACTTTGCGACCGGCACGTTGGAAAACGGCGTCGCGGAGCAAGTGATCGCGGGTATTGCTGATGGCTGTCGGCGATCCGGTTGCGCACTGCTGGGCGGTGAGACGGCTGAAATGCCAGGCATGTACGCAGCGGGTGACTACGATTTGGCAGGATTTTGCGTTGGGGCCGTGGAGCGCGATGCCCTTCTCCCCAAGGGTGTGAGCGGCGAAGATGTGTTGCTTGGTTTGGCCAGCGATGGCGTTCATTCCAACGGATACTCGCTGGTGCGGCGTGTCGTCGAACGCAGTGGTTTGGCTTGGGACGCGCCCTGCCCATTTGATGATAATGCGGCGTCTTTGGGCGAAGCTCTGCTGACACCCACCCGGCTCTACGTCCGTTCAGTTCTCGACGCGTTGAAAGTGCATGATGATATTCGTGCGGTAGCACACATTACCGGCGGCGGATTGACCGAAAACCTACCCCGCGTTTTGCCGGATGGCAAGATCGCTCATATCGATCTGAGCACCATTCAGGTTCCAAGTGTGTTTGGCTGGCTGCAACGCGAAGGACAGATCGAAGAAAGCGAGATGCTGCGCACCTTTAATTGCGGCATTGGCCTCGTCATAGTGGTGCCGGAAAGCAGTTCGGAATCCATCACCAAGACTCTGACAGATGCAGGTGAAAGTGTCGTTCCGCTCGGTCGGTTGCAGAATGGCACTGGATCAGACGACGGTGAGACAGTCCACTATACCGGTATGCTGCGCTTTGATGGCAAGGCATAAACCATGGCCAAGGTTCCAGTTGCCATCTTGATCTCCGGGCGCGGCTCCAACATGGCCGCCTTGTTGAGGGCCGCCTTGGCGGAAGACTATCCGGCGGAAGTTGTCTTGGTGCTGTCGAATGTGCCCAGTGCTGAAGGAATTTTGCACGCGCAGGAAAAAGGCATTCCGTTCAAAATTGTTGACCACAAGGCGTTTGAGACCCGCGAGGAGCATGATGACGCTGTGTCAGCAGCCTTGACTGAGGTGGGTGCTGAATACGTTTGCCTTGCCGGTTACATGCGCATTTTGACGGAGGCCTTCGTCAATCAATGGCGCGGGCGCTTGCTCAACATGCACCCCAGTCTTTTACCGTCTTTTCCCGGTGTGGACACCCATGCGCGAGCACTGGAACGGGGTGTGCGGGTTCATGGGTGCACGGTCCATTTCGTCAACAATGAGTTGGATGGCGGACCCATCATTGCCCAAAGCGTTGTGCCGGTTTTGCCGGAAGATGATGCGGACACTCTGGGCGCGCGCGTGTTGGAGCAGGAGCATGCGCTGTTCCCGCATGTTTTAGCTCTGGTGGCCACCCAAACTGTGCGGTGGAGTGGCGACAATGCGGTCATCGCAACAGACGTAGCCGCTCAAGATCTGTGTTTCTGGCCAGTCATGAAACCTGAAACGCCTGCCGACTAGCCCGCTCCCAACGCACCGCAGCTACTCTGCCAAGTCTGTCAAAGCACGCAGCGCAACGCGTGTGTCGTGGAAGGCCGCCCCGCCATGCGGTGCGATCGTGTCGGCGCTGATGAGCACATTGATACCCCAGCCGTTTTTGTGCGCTTTGTTTGGGTGTAGACCCTCGGCGATCAAAACACCCCGTTTGGCTGTCTCCGTCACATTGGCGCGCAACCACACTTCGCCGCGTTGATTTGACAGGGCAACCATTGATTTGTCGGCGATGCCACAAGCATCGGCATCATCCGGGTGAACTATGACTGACGGTTCGCCTTCGCGCTTTTTGGAGCCGGCAGTCTCCGCGAATGTGGAGTTCAGGAAGGACCGAGAGGGCGATGTCGCCAGCCGGAACGGGTGCTTTGGATCAACCTCCTCGGTCACATCCCATTGATCCGGCAAAGTTGGCATGTGCGACACCGCGCCTTGCAAGCCCATGGAGGCGGGCGGTGCACCCCAAGGCACCGCTGTCCAATCCGGTGCAAAGCGGTACTTCCCGTCTGGATAAGCAAAGCCATCCACAAAATGGCTTTCCTCAAAAGACGGTTGGCAATCCACCCAGCGGTCCCGCGTGATCTCTTCCAGTGACCCGCGATTGGAGGTCTTCAACAGACCATCGATCAACTGATTGGCTGTTTTGCCAAAACCGGGCTTTTGCGACACACCTAGGCGCTTGGCCAGTTCTTCCACCACAAACAAGTTGGGTCGCGTTTCGCCGGGTCCGTCGATGAGCTTTGGACCGAGTATGATGAATTGGTGCCCACCACCGCGGTATACATCATCATGCTCCATGAACATTGTCGCTGGCAAAATCACATCAGCCATTTGCGCAGTTTCGGTCATGAACTGCTCGTGGACGACGGTGAACAGATCGGGCCGGGCAAAGCCCTTCCGCACGAGCTTTTGTTCCGGAGCGACGTTGACAGGATTGGTATTCTGTATGAACAGCGCGTGCACAGGCGGGCCGCCCTGCAGAGCTTCGGCGTCGCCCGTTAGCACCCGCCCAATTTTGGACTGATCCAATGTGCGGATGGACGGAACGACCAGCGATGCGCCTTTAATCTCGCTGGAATCCATTTTGAAGATATCTGCGTTTGTGTGGAAGGCTCCACCGCCTTCATATTGCCAAGCGCCCAACACTGTGGCGATGGACTGGGCGGCGTGCATGGCCACGGCGCCGTTGCGCGAACGGGTAAAGCCATAACCCAACCGCAGATAGGCTTTTGGCCGCTGCGCCAACAATGTTGCAAAGGCCTCGATTTCTTCCACCGTCAGCCCGGTAATTTCCGACGCCCATTGCGGTGTTCGCGATTGCAAATGTGATTCAAGCCCGTCCGGCACATCGCTGAATTTACGCATAAAATCGCGATCTGCGTGGCCGTCACGGAACAGGCAGTGCATCACGGCGCAGGCGAGCGCAGCATCCGTTCCAGGGCGCAGACAAAGCGCCAAATCCGCCTGCTTCATCGTGTCGTTTTGGTAAACGTCGATGACCACGATCTTCGCGCCACGGTTTTTGCGCGCCTTAACGGCGTGGGTCATCACATTGATCTGCGTGTTGACCGCATTGGTGCCCCAAATCACTACGCAATCCGACACGCCCATCTCGCGCGGGTCCGGTCCCATCAGCGTGCCCGTACCGGCGGCAAAACCGGTCCAAGCGGGTGTTATGCAAATCGTGTCATACTGGTTGGACCAGCGCATGGCGTGGCGCAGCCGGTGGATCGAATCGCGCTGAACCAGCCCCATCGTTCCCGCATAGATGTAGGGCCAGACGGCCTCGCTTCCATAGGTCTGCGCGGTTTGCGTGAGCCGTTCGGCAACATGGTCCAGCGCATTGTCCCAGGACACTTCCCGCCAGTTGTCGCTTCCCCGTTCGCCCATTTGCATCAGCGGTTTGGTGATCCGGTCCGAATTGTGAATGCGCTCCGAGTAGCGCGCAACTTTCGCGCAGATCACGCCATCGGTGTATGTGTTGTCCTTTGACCCGCGCACCCGACCAATGGACTTTCCATCGACCACCTCGACTTCGAGGGCACATGTGGACGGGCAGTCGTGGGGACAGGCGGAGGCAAGCGTTTTGACGTCAACGGGCTTGTTCATTGTGCAAGTCGCTCCGGCTGGGGACGCAAGTTTTTTCCAACCGCAAAGCAATGATAATCGGCCTGCGATGGAAGTTTGCAGTGTGCAATGCTAGCGCTTCCTCCGCAACACGATTGCCACGCCACCCTCATTCTCCGGTCAGGATATTATGAATTATCGCCACGCCTATCATGCTGGAAACTTTGCCGACGTCTTCAAGCACATTTTGCTGGCGCGGATGGTGGATTACCTCAAACGCAAGGAGAAGGCGTTCCGGGTCTACGACCTGCACGCGGGATTGGGCGTTTACAACCTCGAATCCGAAGAGGCGGGAAAGACCGAGGAATGGAAAGCCGGCATCGGCGCGTTGCTGGCCGCCAGCATCCCCTCAGAACATAAGAAAATCCTCGGCGACTATCTGGATGTGGTCCACATGTTTGGCGAAAACGCATATCCGGGTTCGCCCATGGTCGCGCGCAAATTGTTGCGCAAACAAGACCGTCTTTCGCTTTACGAATTGCACCCGGAGGATGCTCCGGAGTTGAACCAAAACTTCGCAGGAGATTACCAGACCCGCGTCAACA
This sequence comes from Pseudomonadota bacterium, assembly GCA_039815595.1. Classification (GTDB taxonomy): domain Bacteria; phylum Pseudomonadota; class Alphaproteobacteria; order Rhizobiales; family Rhizobiaceae; genus Pseudahrensia. Next base: position 12,153 of record JBCBYZ010000034.1, read on the forward strand.
CGTTGGACGGCTGGCTGGTGCCCGGAGCACATGTGCCACCAAAGGAAGCGCGCGGCATGATGCTGATCGATCCTCCATTTGAAGACGGCAAGGATTTTGACCGGATGATCGACGCTCTGGAGAAAGCCCGGCACCGATGGGCTGGGGGCACAGTTGCGCTTTGGTATCCTGTCAAACGCCGCGATCACACGGACGAATGGCTGGGCAGCCTGCGGGAACGCGGTTTCGATGACCTGATGAGTTTTGAAATCTACATTCGCGAACCGCGGCCCTCTTCACTGCTGAACGGATGCGGGATGGTGATCGCCAACGCGCCCTACACGCTACGCGATGAAATGGGGCGTCTGCTGCCTTGGCTTGCAGGTGTCTTGAAACAAGGAAAAGGTGCCGGGCATCGAATACAAAACCTGTCCAAGTCTTAGAAAGTCAGCTGCGGCGCGCCGTTGCCCCACGCTTGATTAACCTTTCCGGCTGGCGCATGTTCGCCACAATGCCCACCGCCTGCTCCAGCCAATGAAGGCCGCCATGTTTTTGCGATCCACACCGAGCGTTCTAACCTACTTTACCCGCACGGCAGCCACCGTATTGGTGGCGCTGGGTTTGGCCTTCGTTCAACCTGCCGTCACACCTGCACAGGCAGGTCTGTTGGAGCCGCACATCAATCTGCGCACGTTCCCGGAATGTGATGACGTCAAAGTGCTCCGCCAAGTGGTGGAGAAGTTCAACTGGGCGGAAGACAACACGTGGCACCGGGGGTTTTACGTCACCGATCTTGCCAATCCCCACGAACGCATGACCCGAACGGGCTATGAAATCCCTCGCCGCTATTGCCGCGCGCAGGCCGTTTTGTCCAACGGTCATCACCGGCTCATGTACTACCTTATTGAAGGCGGCCAAGGGCTTGCGGGCACCGGCTTCCATGTCGAGTTTTGCCTCCGCAATGCCGATGGCTGGCGCGTGCACAACGGTGCCTGCCGTACGCTGAACTGGTAGGCCTTTCTCTTCTCTTTTCGTTTTAGGTGATCGTTATGAAATTGCTTGCGTCAGGGCCCTCGCCTTTTGCCGCCAAGGCGGCTTTGGCCGCACGTTATCTCAATGCAGATGTGATCGTTACCGAGGTGGATGCCACCAACCAGGCGGCAGAACTGCTGGCTGCCAACCCGCTGGGTAAAATACCTTGTCTGGTGCTCGACAATGGCAAGACCGTCTTTGACAGTCGCGCCATCGTGCGGTTCCTGGATCGGGAGAACGGCAACCGCCTTTTCCCGTCAGACCATGACGCGTTGACTGCAGTCGAATACACCGAATCTCTTTGCGACGGCATTTGCGAAGCGGCCGTCGCCAACATTTATGAAATGCGGTTTCGGCCCGAGGAAAAAGTGCACAAGCCCTGGCAAGAGCGTCAACTGGGCAAGATGTATCGCGGTCTCGACGCGTTGATGGCAGACCTGCCACCTTCGTCAGGAGACTTGACCGCCGGTTCCCTTGGCTGCGCTGCTGCCATCTCATACCTCAACCTGCGGTACCCCGGTGAATGGGAAGACGGACGGTCCGAACTGAGCAATTGGTTGTCCGACTTTGCAGCGGCCAACCAGACACTGGCGGACCTGCTGCCAGCGGCCTGACTACAGGCGGGCTGAGACGCATCGGACGACGCTTTAACTCGGGTAGCCAGATTTTGAGTTTCTTGGTGCCAGCGGTTGAAATCGCTTCCCGCGAGCGCCATTTCTCGCCCCACACGATGGTATTTGCCGTTCGGCTATCACTCCGGACTTTGCCCAACGGATCCAGTTTTTCATGCTCGTTTATTTGCTTTTAATTCTTGGCCTGGTCGCACTGATTTTAGGCGGCGACTGGCTCGTAAAAGCAGCCGTGGGTTTGGCAGAACGATGGGGTATACCACCCCTTATCATTGGGCTTACCATCGTCGCGTTTGGCACGTCCGCGCCGGAACTCGTCATCTCCATCAAAGCAGCATTGAACGATTCGAGCGGCATCGCTGTTGGCAATGTGGTCGGTTCCAACATCGCCAATGTGCTGTTGGTGTTGGGGGTACCCGCTCTGATCGCCCGCATCCACTACGAGAAAAACGATATCGCTGACTCCATCATTTTGATGGTGATTATATCCGTGGTGTTCGTCTGGCAGTTGATGAACCCACCACTGACCTATCTTGACGGCTTAGTCTTGCTGGCGTTTTTGGCTGCGTTTCTCAGCCTGCAGTTTTACAAGGCACGCAAGCACCAGGACAGCGGGGAAGACTACAAGGATGAGGTTGGCAATGTGCCTAGCAGCATGCCGATTATTTTGGGTTTTCTGGTGGCAGGCCTTGTCGCGTTGCCCTTGGGCGCGAACCTGACCGTGAACTCGGCGGTGGAAATTGCCAAACAGCTCAACGTCTCTGACGAAGTGATCGGCCTCACGATTATCGCGATTGGCACGTCCCTGCCGGAGCTGGCCACCGGCATCATGGCCGCTCGTCATAACAATGCCTCTGTCGGCGTGGGCAACGTGATCGGATCCAACGTTTTCAACATTGCCGCTATCATGGGCATTACCGCGCTGGTGACTGACATCGACGCGGTGCCCCATATCTTGGCGTTGGATGCATGGGTGATGTTGGCCGCGACCGCCATCCTCGTAATCATCCCGGTTTTCCATCTCACAATCGGGCGACGTTTGGGCGCGCTGTTGTTGGCGCTGTACATCGCCTATCTGGCCACTACAGCGGTGCTTTAGCTTTTCGGTCCAAAAGACTTGATTGAATCTGACATACCCAAAACCGCGTTGGTGACCGGCGGTTCAGCCCGTATCGGTGCGTCCCTTTGCGAGGGGCTCGGCGCAGCCGGATACAAGGTTGGCGTGCACTATCGCGGCTCTTCAGAGGACGCGGACGCGCTGGTGGAGCGCATTACGGCGGCTGGTGGAGATGCCGTGGCTCTGGCTGCCGACCTGACCAACATGCGCGAAACGGAGCGTTTGATACCGGACCTTGCAGCATCCTTTGGTCCCGTGGGACTCCTGATCAACAATGCATCGGTGTTTGAACGCGATGGTCTCGGCAATTTTGATGAAGCGCTGTGGGATACGCATTTCGATGTGCATGTCAAAGCACCTGCCCGGTTGTCTGGCGTCTTTACCGGCGCTCTGCCAGCCGATGCCCGCGGGTTGATCGTGAATATCATTGACCAAAGGGTCTGGCGGATGACACCTGATTTCACCTCTTATACACTGTCCAAAGCGGCCCTTTGGGCCGCCACGCAAACCATGGCACAGGCGCTTGCGCCCCGCATTCGGGTGAATGCGATTGGCCCCGGCCCCACTCTTCCCAGCCCACGCCAACGGCAAGAAGACTTCGATGCGCAAGTGGCAGCAGTACCTTTGCAACGCGGGCCGGATTTGGACGAGTTTACAAAGACAGTGCTTTATCTCGCGCAAGCGAAATCCGTTACAGGGCAAATGATCGCCTTGGACGGGGGACAACACCTTGCTTGGGAAACGCCGGACCAGATGATCAGCGAATAGTATTTGGAATCCCGGTAACCGTTGGTCGTTGCAGGCACACGTGTCCTATCCCAAAAACCGACCGACACTCCTATAGTTCTCACATGACCGATTCCGCACCACCACAGCCAAAAGAGCCCTCGCCCGATGAGGTGAAGCGGGCCAAGCCACGCGATTCCGGCGATGTGATGTGGGAAGAGACCGCCCCACCCTCTGACAAGCCTGGCGCAGAGGTGATTGCCGACTTGGTGAAACGCTTGCCGCCGAAGCCCGGTGTCTACCGGATGATGAACCGTGCCGGCGATGTGCTTTACGTGGGCAAGGCCAAAAACCTGAAAAACCGCGTGTCGAACTACGCCCGCGGCATTGGCCATGGTGGCAACCGCACCGCACGGATGATCGCGGAAACCGCCGCGATGGAATTCGTGACCACCAGCACGGAAACCGAAGCCCTGCTGCTGGAAGCCAATCTGATCAAACGGCTGCGTCCGCGCTTCAACGTCCTTCTGCGCGACGACAAATCGTTTCCTTACATCTTGCTCACCACCGATCATGATGCACCGGGCTTGTTCAAGCACCGGGGCGCACGGAACCGAAAAGGCGCTTATTTTGGCCCGTTCGCCAGCGCAAGCGCGGTGGGCACCACGATCAATGCTTTGCAGCGCATCTTCCTGATCCGCACTTGCACGGATTCGTTCTACGCCGCGCGCACCCGCCCCTGCCTGCAATATCAGATCAAGCGCTGTGCAGCCCCTTGTACCGACGAGATATCGAAAGAGGGCTATGCCGAATTGGTGCAGCAAACGAAGGACTTCCTCAACGGCAAATCCAAGGAACTCACCAACCGCTATTCGCAGCGCATGCAAAAGGCTTCGGAAGATTTGGATTTCGAGACCGCCGCAATTTACCGGGACCGTCTGTGGGCGCTATCCCATGTTCAAGGACATCAAGGCATCAACCCGCAAACGATCACCGAAGCGGATGTATTTGCCGTGCATGAGGAAGGCGGGCAGTTTTGCGTTCAGGTGTTCTTCTTCCGCACCGGCCAAAACTGGGGCAATCGGGCCTATTTCCCACGCGCCGACAAGAGCTTTGAAGCGCCGGAAGTACTCACCGCGTTCATCTCCCAGTTTTACGACGACAAGCCAGTCCCGAAATCGGTTTTGCTGTCCCACGAAATTGCCGAGTGCGAGTTGATGGAAGAAGCGCTGACAGCCAAGGCAGGTAAGAAGGTCACCGTAGCGACCCCACGACGGGGTGAAAAACGAGACGTAATCAAACAGGTGATGCGCAACGCGAAAGAAGCGCTGAGCCGAAAACTGGCGGAGAGCGCAACCCAAACCAAACTGCTTGCGGGCGTACAAGAGGTCTTCGGTCTCGATCGGGTGCCTCAACGGATCGAGGTCTACGACAACTCCCACATCATGGGCACGAATGCGGTGGGCGGTATGATTGTTGCCGGGCCGGACGGATTCGCCAAAACACACTACCGCAAGTTCAACATCAAAAACGAAGACATCACGCCGGGTGATGACTATGGCATGATGCGTGAGGTTTTTACCCGCCGTTTTGCCCGCCTGCTGAAAGAGCACGGCAGCGCCGAGGACGAGGCCAGCGGAAACGCGGAGGCGCAGGCCAATGGGACTTTGCCACCCTGGCCCGATCTGGTGCTGATCGACGGCGGTGCGGGACAACTATCCGCCGTTAAGGAGGTGATGGAGGAACTGGGGCTAACCGATCGGGTTAATTTGGTGGGCGTTGCCAAAGGGCCGGATCGGGATGCGGGGCGCGAGCGGTTTTTCCAACCCGGCAAACCTGACTTTTCCCTACCGCTGCGGGACCCCACCCTCTATTTCATCCAGCGGCTGCGCGACGAGGCCCACAGGTTTGCCATCGGTACCCACCGGGCACGGCGCAAAAAGGACACGCTGAAAAATCCTTTGGACGAAATTCCAGGTGTCGGCCCGACCCGCAAACGCGCGATCCTAAACCATTTTGGAAGTGCAAAGGCCGTGGGGCGTGCCGCGATGGAGGATCTTATGGCCGTCGAGGGCGTGTCAGAGCGTATGGCTCAGACGATTTTTGATCATTTTCAGAAGGGTTGACGCGGGGTGCGCCTACCAGGCGATCCAACCCAAATTCGAAAACACCACCGCAACAACGTACACCCCATGCGCCAACAGCATGAAAAACACGGCGCAAGATCCAAGATCTTTGGTGAATTTCGCAAATTCCGACCGCTCCGGAGAGATCCGGTCGACGATCATTTCGACGGCAGTGTTGAGCGCTTCCACCGTCAAGATAATGCACAACAAAAAGAGCAGACCGGCATAGGCCAGCGCGCCCGCTCCTACGAGCCAAAACAGTATGATGGATACGCCACACATGACAAGTTCGAGGCGTGCAGCCTCTTCCTTCAGCAGGATGCGTAGCCCGTCCATGGAATAACCGAAGGCGGCGAAGACGTGGGAAAGGCCTTTTTCCTCCATGCCTTTTTTCTCAAACCGTTCCACAATGGTCCCTTTGGTTTTGGCGGCGTGGCAATACCCAAACCGATCATCAAACAGATAGTGGCGATGCCTTAAAACACCGTTGTCGTGACGAGAATTTGCCGTTCGGCGATCCGCCTTGCCGATGACAGTTGCGTCATTTGCGCCCGCCGCTGACCCAATACGGAGCGATAAAGCGGCTGAGGGATGGTATCTCGCGGACTTGATCTGACTCCGGTGGTTGAATTTGTCGGCTGGATGGGTTTTCACTTTCCTATGAGCGAGCACGCACCCCTGACCAAACCCACTGTCGGCGCACCGGCCGTCCCGCGCCAGCAACGGCAGGCGGGTCCGTGGAGCGTGCCGAACCTGCTCACTTATGCCCGTATCCTGATCGTGCCCCTTGTCGTATTGTGTTTCGATCTGGAAGAGCGCGGCAAAAGCTCCGATGTCATGCGTTGGTCCGCGCTCGGCCTGTTCGTGCTGGCCAGCGTCACGGATTTCTTTGATGGATATCTGGCCCGTTCTTGGCAACAGACGTCCGCCTTGGGCCGAATGCTCGACCCGATTGCCGATAAGCTGCTCGTTTCCGCGTGTCTTCTTCTGTTGGCCGCCGATGGTACGATTGCCGGGTGGACCATCTGGGCCGCTATCGTGATCCTGAGCCGCGAAATTCTCGTGTCCGGTCTGAGGGAGTTTTTGGCCGATGTGAAAGTGGCTGTGCCCGTCTCCCAACTCGCCAAATGGAAAACCACGCTGCAAATGGTGGCCGTCTCTTTCTTGTTGGCTGGCCCAGCGGGTGACAAAATCTTCCCCTATTGCACACAGATCGGCATTGGCCTGCTTTGGGTTGCTGCCATCGTAACGCTGATCACAGGCTATGATTATTTCCGGCACGGCCTCAAACATATGATCCCTGCCGACGAAGATCAGGATGGGCCAAAATGAGCGATCAATCTGCCGTCAAGCTCATCTATTTCTCATGGGTGCGGGAACGCATTGGCGTTGGGGAAGAAATAGTAACCCTGCCCGACCATGTGGCTACTGCCGGTGACGTTGTAGCTTGGCTTCAAACACGTGGAGAGAGCTACGCGGCGGCCTTGGAGTTTCCAGACATCATCCGTGTGGCCCTGGACCAAGAGCATGTGGAGAACAGCGCTCCCATAGGTCAGGCACGGGAGATTGCGCTGTTCCCACCCATGACGGGTGGTTGATCGCGCCGTGGTGGACGAACCTGACGCGCGCCCGGCGATCCGCATCAGGGTGCAAGAAGACAACTTTGACATGGCGGAAGAGACGCGACGGGTGACGGAGGGACGCTTCGATGTCGGGGCTGTGGCGACGTTCACCGGCCTTTGCCGTGGCGAGGAAGGGCGTCTTTCCGCATTGGAGTTAGAGCACTATCCAGGGATGGCGGAGAAGCAACTCGCTGCCCTAGCGGAACGAGCCGCAACGCGCTGGCCCGTCGACGCGCTGACCATTCTCCACCGCTACGGTAAGCTTGCGCCCGGGGAACAGATCGTCGGCATCATCGCCACCAGCCGCCACCGCGACGCGGCATTCGAAGCTGCGCGTTTCGTGATGGACTATCTTAAAACCGATGCCCCATTCTGGAAGAAGGAACATGCGGCTCACGGGGCATCCGGCGACTGGGTGGATGCACGGGAAAGCGACGATGCTGCCAAGGCGCGGTGGGACTGACACTCTTTTCGCGCCATCCCGGTTTCTGCTGCGGGCCGTGTCAGGCCTCCCAATCGACAACTAAAATTCCGTCTTTGCCACCAACAGCGCTGGCAACCAAACGGGCGCCCAATTGCTTGTGTTCAGAATGATCGGCGTAAACCTCCAAAGCATCCCACGTGTCAAAGTCGATTGTGAAGCCGTGCATATAGCCACGTTCGATCTGCTCCGGGCTTTGAGAGCGCCCGCCCGTAAAACCACCCGCGCCGGGCAATCGATCGACCAGAGCCGCAAGCCCCTCATAAATGTCGCCGATGGTTTGCTCGCTGGTTTCCGGCGAGAATTTTGTGAGCACGATGTGACGGATCATGGGAACAGCTTTCCTATTTGCGCAGCGCGAAGCTTAACTTGCTTCGGGCCCGAAAACGGCAACAAAAAACCCGAAGAAGCCGTGGGCCTCTCCGGGTCTTTTAAACGTCAGTATGCGGATCGAACTAGCCGACGATTTCGATGCCGCTGAACCAGTAGGCGATTTCTTCCGCTGCAGTTTCGGGGGCATCGGAACCGTGTACAGAGTTTTCGCCCAAGGACAGAGCAAATTCTTTGCGGATCGTGCCGTCGGCTGCCTCAGAGGGATTGGTTGCACCCATGACTTCGCGGTTTTTGGCGATGGCACCTTCGCCTTCCAGCACTTGCACGATGGTTGGGCCGGAGGACATGAACTCGGTCAGTTCGCCGAAAAACGGGCGCTCGCTGTGCACGGCATAGAAGCCCTGCGCTTGGGCCAAAGACATGTGGACGCGCTTGGAAGCGACAACCCGCAGGCCAGCCTCTTCGAGTTTTGCGGTGATCGCGCCGGTGAGATTGCGCGCTGTGGCGTCTGGCTTGATCATAGAAAAGGTGCGTTCGATAGCCATCGAAAGAGTTCCTGATTGAGACAAATGGGAGGGTTGGCGAGCCTATAGACCCATGCCCCTTCTGCCGCAAGGCCCGGACACTTGTGGCCGACACCACCACGACCGCATCTTGCACCCAGTTGCGCGGCAGGCTTTATCCTGAGCCAAGAGGACGAGCGGAGGGTCGATAGATGAAATTGGTTGCTGAAAGCGCGGGCGTGGTGAGTGCCGTCTCCGTGCAAGCAGGCGAGACTGTGGATGCCGGGACCGTGCTGATCGCGACCGAACTCATGAAAATGCTCACGGAAGTGACCGCGCCCGCGGCTGCGCGGATTTTGGAAGTGCATGTCGCGGTCGGGGACACCATCGAGACAGGCACGGTCCTGGCCACTCTTGAGGCCGTCGAAGCACCCGCGCAGGGAGGCGATGGTCAGACCAAACAAATTCCGTCGCCACTTTTGGAACAACTCAATGCCCGCCGCGCAGCGCTGTCTGATGCGGGCCGCAGCGCACGGGTGGCACGGCGCCATGCCAGCGGCGGGCGCACCGCCCGCGAAAATGTGGACGATCTGTTGGACCCTGGCAGTTTCAACGAGATCGGCGGTCATGCGCTGGCCGCGCAGCACAGCACTCACACGTTGGAAACACTGATCGAACGGTCCGCCAATGATGGGGTGATCACCGGCACAGGCACAGTGGACGGCCTACCAGTGGCAGTGCTGGTTGCCGACTACACCGTGATGGCTGGCACGCAGGGGTTTTTCCACCACAAGAAAGTGGATCGCCTCCTCGACATTTCCAAGCGCAACGGCTTGCCCTTGATCCTGTATCCGGAGGGTGGCGGCGGACGGCCCAACGATGTGGACGCCCATCCGGTGTCCGTCGCGCAATTAGAGGTCGCGAGTTTTCATGCCATCGCTGCGTTGCCGGAGCATGTACCGGTGATCGCCGTCGTGCACGGATACTGCTTTGCGGGCAGCGCGGCTTTTGCAGCAATTGCCGACGTCATCATCGCCACCGAAACCGCTTGTATCGGTATGGGTGGTCCCGCCATGATCGAAGGGGGCGGGCTTGGCGTTTTTACGCCCGAGGAAGTGGGACCGGCGCGGATGCATCTTACCAACGGATCGTTGGATTGCGTGGTCAAAGATGAGGCGGCAGCGACCGCTGTTTGTAAAACGATGTTGGGGCTGCTTGCTGATCCGTTCGGGCCGCTGCCGGACACTTTCCCCGCGCAAAGGATGCTGGACACGCTAATACCGGACAACCGGCGCGCGGTTTTTGAGCCGCGCGACGTAGTGCACGCAGTTTTTGATGTGGGCACCGTGGTGGAAACGAAGCGCGGTTTTGGTGCTGCTCTCGTGACTGGACTTGCACGGCTGAACGGGAGGGCTGTCGGCTTCTTGGCCAGCGATTGCCGCACGCTGGGTGGAGCAATCGACGGCGACGCCGCCGAGAAAGCCGCCGGCCTGTTCGATTTGTGTCATGAGCGGGGCTTGCCCATCATATCGTTTGTGGACACGCCGGGCTTCATGGTGGGACCAGCGGCGGAAGAAACCGGTCAGATCAAACCTATTGGCCGCTTCTTCAAAGCGGGCGCACGGTTTGGACCACCGCTTTTAACAGTGATATTGCGCCGCGCCTATGGCTTGGGAGCGATGGCCATGGCCGGTGGCGGACTACACGCCAGCGACTTGACCATCTCATGGCCCACCGGCGCGTTTGGCGCGATGGGTCTGGAAGGCGCGGTGCGCCTTGGGTTCCGCGAGCAGCTTGCCGCCTGCGAAGACGAGGGCAGCCGAAACGCCCTTTTCCACGATCTGGTGGATGGTATGGCCGAACGCGGCAAAGCGCTGAACGCCGCGAGCTATTTTGAAATTGACGACGTCATCATGCCTTCTGAAACCCGCGCGAGACTGATCAACGCTTTGGAAGTGCTTCAAGCCGCGTAGGCAGCCGGGACCCTTCGGCCAGCGCCGTCATACATGTCCAGCAAACGTTCGAACCAACCGGCCACCGCGCTGTCTTTCGGCATAACGTCGCGGGGTGCACTAGTACGCAGCCATTGCAGGGCGCCGAACACCACGTAGTCAGCAAACAGCGGTGTATCTCCACCGATAAAGGGTTGCTTTTTCAGCATCAATTCCACCGGCAGAAGCGAAGCCACCAAGCCTGAATTGTCGTTTTGATCGAACTGGGCCTGAAACTCCTCGAGCGTTTTGCCAAAGGCTTTTTCGCGGGTGGCGCGGAAAAACACCTGATCTTCGGGTGCCAAAGCGTTGAAAATGTCCATCAGGCACAGTTTGACGACCGCGGGATGCACCTGCGTCTGCGACCACGTTATCACCAGTTCGGTCAGCGCAGCGCCGCCCTCGCCTTTCAACAGGCTGGGCGCATCGGGATAGTTCGCATCGAGGTACTTGGCGATCTCAAGGCTTTCCTCGATCACGGTTTCACCGTCCCGAAGCACCGGTACGCGGCGCGCAGGCCCGCCTTCAACACCGGCAATGCCAGTAAACGGAGTCGCGACCGTTTCAAAGTCCAGCCCTTTGTGAGCCAGGCTCATGCGGGTTTTCCAGCAATGGGGGCTAAACAGATGCGCCGGATCGGCACTGCACAATTCGTAGAGTTTTATTGACATGGTAGGTCCTGCAAGGCGGTTCAGCGACGACATATCACGCGCGACCGCGATCAAAAAGGCACTCTCTGGACTAACGGTTGCAAGCCAGATGGTGCGTAGACGGCTGCCACTGAAACCCCTATCGCTGACCACGAGGGTTTTTGCGGGCGAGCTTTGGGATTTAAGGTTTGGAACGGAAGGAACGGATAGACGCGTTTGGCGCGTTTTGGCTGGTCACGTTTTCCGGGCTGCTGGGCCTCAATCAGGTTTTGGTCAAGATCATGAACACGGGATTGCAGCCGGTGTTTCAGGCCGGATTGCGCTCCCTCCTGGCATTGCCCATCGTTATCCTCGTGGCGCTGGTCATGCGCTCAAAATTGTCAATCCGCGATGGCTCGCTCTTGGGCGGTCTCTTGTGCGGCTTGCTCTTCGCCGGTGAGTTCATTTTGCTCTTTTTGGCGCTTGATTACACGACCGTCGCCCGCACCTCGATCTTCTTTTACACCATGCCGTTTTGGGTGGCACTGGCAGCGCATTTTTTGATCCCCGGCGAGCAATTGACACGTGTCCGCACGACAGGTCTCGCCTTGGCCATGGCGGGGGTGGTTGTCGCTCTGCTGGATCAATCCGCCCCGGCATCACCCAATGCCTTGTTAGGCGATCTTATGTGTCTGGTGGGGGCGATGATGTGGGCGGGGATAGCTTTATCGGCGCGTCTCACTCATCTGTCGCGCTCCACACCCCACATGCAACTGGTCTACCAATTGGCCGTGTCCACGCCGGTCGTTCTTCTGGTCGCGCCGTTGTTTGGACCGCTGGTTCGGGAGTTTGAAACGCACCATGCTGCGATCTTTTCGTTTCAGGTGGTAGTGATCGTTAGTTTTGGTTTTGCCGGCTGGTTCTGGCTGCTCGCCCGCTATCCATCCTCGGACATGGCCAGCTTTGGTTTTTTGGCCCCCGTTTTTGGTGTGTTTTTTGGCTGGCTTATCTTGGATGAAACTGTGGGCCCAAGGCTTGTGTTGGCGCTGGTTTTGGTCGCGATCGGTATTGTGCTGGTCAACAAACGAGCGAAAGCACCCGCGCCATGAGCCCAACTGATACAACCACTCAAACGCCAAACCCCAACAGCGAGTTCGACTCCGCCTACTCTTGGGGACGGCTGATCTTATCGCTTGTCATCGCGACCGTGGGCAATGCTGGCATGTGGGCGGTGATCCTGCTGCTACCCGCAGTGCAAGCAGAGTTTGGGGTGGCTCGTGCCGACGCGACACTGCCCTATACGCTCACCATGGTGGGGTTTGCCGTGGGCAACCTGGTGATCGGACGCGCGGTGGACCGGTACGGCATCACCCTCTCTCTCATCGGCGCGGCGCTGGTGTGCGGGCTTGGCTACTTTCTCTCCGCCCTCGCCCCCAGCATGGTCATGGTGACCGCACTGCACTTTCTCATTGGGCTTGGAACAGCCGCCTGCTTTGGCCCGCTCATCGCCGACATTTCACTGTGGTTCATGACGCGACGGGGCATCGCCGTGGCGATTGCCGCTTGCGGAAATTACCTCTCCGGCGTGATGTGGCCCTTCATACTAGTGCCCGTCTTGGCAACGCACGGGTGGCGCGGTGCCTATGGTGTGCTGGGGGTCACGACACTCGCTGTGATGATACCGCTGTCGCTCTTTTTGCGTCGCAAAGTGTCTGAAACCATGACCGCACGAGCAGACGCCGCCTCGGCCATAGCGTCGGCGGCCAGCGGCCTATCGCCCCGCGCGTTACAATGGTTGTTGGCCGTCGCAGGCGTCGCCTGTTGCGTTGCCATGTCCATGCCTCAAGTCCACATCGTTGCCCTTTGCATAGACCTTGGCTACGGCCCCGCCGTGGGCGGTCAGATGCTCTCAATCATGTTGTTGGGAGGCGTCGTGTCACGACTTATCTCCGGCATGGTGGCCGACAAGGTCGGCGGGTTGATGACACTGCTCATCGGCTCCACCGCGCAATGCATTGCGCTGTTTCTTTATCTGCCGTTTGAAGGGCTTACATCGCTTTATGTGGTCAGTTTGATCTTTGGGCTCTCGCAAGGCGGCATCGTGCCTTCTTACGCCATCATCGT
>JBCBYZ010000069.1:0-17603 GCA_039815595.1 Pseudomonadota bacterium
CACCTCTGAGGCAGAGGCCAACCGTATTGGCACAGAACTGGAATCGGCTTTGCCATCCAACTTCACGCTGACAAAGCTGATCGGGTTTCCGCAAACGCCCGCGCCAGTTGCGGTGTGTAACGTGGATTTTGCGGCCCTCTTTGCCGGCGACAAAATCCTGTTCGATACCAATCGAGCCGTTATCAAGTCTGAATCGTTCCCGCTTTTGGATCGGTTGGGCGAGGGATTGGCGACATGTTCCGGGACACGAATCGAGGTTGGCGGCCACACGGATTCGCAAGGAGCTGCGAGCTACAACCAGCAGCTTAGCGAAGCGCGTGCCCGGTCCGTTGTAGAATACTACGCTGGAAAGGGCATCGATACCGCCAACCTATCGGCCAAAGGATATGGCGAAACGCTTCCCATCGCGGACAATGGTAGCCGTGTCGGCCGTGCCCAGAACCGTCGCATTGAGTTTAAGATCTTGTCTGAAGACTGATGCTTCAAAACAAAGGTCCCGCTTACAGCATTTGATCGTCAGGTGGGCCCCCAATCACACAGTCCGCACCTCCACGAGCGCTGGTGAGATGCGGACAACCAAGGAGATGCATTATGTGGTATCTGGCTGAACAATATTTGGTCTTTTTGATAATCGCCTTCCTGATCGGTTTGATCGTCGGTTGGTGGGCGACAGAAAAACGCAAACACTCTTGAACGAAATGCAGTTTGATCACGTCGACCGAGCGTGACAAACAACTGATCTGACGCATAGCAATTTGGCAGGCGTGGCTGCGGCGACAAACGAGTTTTACTAAAGCTGCTGACGCGCAAACCGGCTCTAAATGAGCATAAGAAGGAACTTTGACACCATGGTTGCCCTGATCATCCAAACCATCTTGCTGATGGCCATCGCATTCATTTTAGGCTGCGTGTTGGGCTGCCTGTTGCGGAACCTCTTTGGCGGACCAGATGAGGTCGAACTCGCCGGCACAGCCGGTGCCGAAGCGGGAGCATCTGCATCTGCCATTGCAGGAGGCGCAGCCATTGCAGGTGGTGTTGCAGCCACCGCCCGTGCAGCAACGGCAGAACCGGCGGCCAAGCCAGCTCCGGTTGTGCCGAAACCGCCTGTGCCAGCTAAGCCAGTTGCCCCTGTCGAAAAGGCGGAGACCCCGACCCCCCCGGCCTCACTGGTGAGTGCAACGCCTCCCGCTGCGAAGAAATCAGCGCCAAAACCAAAAGTGGCACCGAAGCCCAAAGCGGCGGCGAAATCGGCCGCGGCAACAGCAAAGCCGACCGCAAAAACCGCTGCAAAGGCAACTGCCAAACCGACAAAGGCAGATGCGGACGCTGCACGTGCGGCTCTTCCCACAGCGACACTGGCCGCTACACCCGACAACTTAAAACTCATCAAGGGCATTGGTCCGCAAAACGAAGGCCGTTTGAACGGTCTGGGCGTCAACACATTTGCGCAGATCTCAAAGTGGACCAAGAAAGATCAGAAGAACTATGGCACCGTGCTGGCTTTCCCCGGTCGTATCGAACGGGAAGACTGGGTGAGCCAAGCCAAGACCCTCGCTAAGGGCGGTCAGACCGATTTTGCCAAACGGGTTAAATCCGGTTCAGTCAGTTCCAGCGTTGGTAAGGCTAAGGCTGGCGACATGGGCAAGGAGCCAAAAGGGCTGCTCAAAGCCGCCCGCGGAGGCAAGCCCGACAATCTCACTTTGATCGACGGTGTCGGTAACGCCATTGAACAGAAGATGTTCCGTCTTGGCATCTACCACTTTGATCAGGTCGCTAAGATGACCGCCGCAGAACTGACTTGGTTGAGCAACGGTGTCGGTTTCCCCGGGCGTGCGGAACGCGAAAACTGGAAGGGCGAGTCGAAAATTCTGGCCGCCGGTGGCACGACAGACCACGCCAAACGCGTTGAAAAAGGTCAGATCAAAACCAGCCGTAAAAGCACCGACGAAGAAAAAGGCTAAGCACCGTTGCGATGTTCTGGCATTAAGAACAGCGCCGGCAAGCAGGGTTTGATTTCTGGATGAAAAAAAGCCGCCGCAGAGAAGTGTCTCTGCGGCGGCTTTTGTTTTTTCATCGGGTGCCAGCTCGGACCAATGTCCGAAACTCAACCAAGTTGTGGTGCGTCTAGCGACGGAGTGTCCAGCGCTAGAGTCTGATGCCCAAGCGCTCAATCGTGCTTATGGTCAGACCACCCGTTGGCAATTGGCTATCCTCTTGAAAGCGACGGATGATCGCCTGCGTGCCTTCACCCAGCTTGCCATCGGGCTCGAAGCCTAGGTTGTAACCGGCGGCGATGAGCGCATTTTGAATGCGTTTCACCACAGCAGGTGTTGTATTGGTCTCGCAGAGGATCTCACGCCATTTCACGGCTTCCGCCTGCACAAGGTTGCGCTTCTGAATCGTGGCAAACCGCGCGGGCGATTGGACGACCTCGAACTGCTCGGGCTCCACCAGTTCCTTGATGGTGATCGTGCGGAACTTAGCCGGTATGACCTTTTTCTTGGTTGTGGGCGGCGTGCGCATCACGCGCCGCTCCACCGTCGCATACTGCGCGGGAATGACTTCTTCTTTGGTTTGCGATGCCTGGTCTATGACCTGCTGCTCTACCGTTTTGAAGACGGCAGGAATTTCCACACGGCACATGATTTCACCGGTAGCTTCGTCGATTTTCTCATAGGCACCACGGCCCACTTTCCATTCAACCCGCGCATCGGAAATTTTCACGCGCTTCGTTTCGGTCTTGAAGGTCGCCGGGATGATGGTCTTTACCACTTGTTCCGGCTGCACCAGCACGGTCTCGGTCACGGTCTCGTAGACTGGAGGGACGGGGATCAACTCGTAGCTTTCCTCCTGAACCAACACCTCCTTGGCCACCTCACGATATACCGCCGGTGTTTTACGGAAGCTGGAACTGGCCGGTTGGACCATCACTTCTTCCGGGATGTTTTCGTAGCGTGCGGGCAGCAAAACTTTGGCCCAGCAGGTGCCAGCAGCCGCGTTGGCGGGCGGCAACTCTTGCGAAAATGCCGCGCTGGAAGACATCATATAGGTGCCCAGCACGGCAGAAGCGGTCGTCAAAAGAAACGTTTTCATCGGTCTGTCCCCTCACTTGGTCACTGTGGCACCGCACCACGGTTGCAGTCCATGTGATCGCCCGCAATTCGGGCCTGAGCGTTAAGCCTAACAGATAAAGTAAACGCCAGTGTTCAAACTTTAATGAGTGGTTAACGCTGCGGGAGTTCGCGCACTGGCGCTTTTCTTGGGCCAGCTTCAGGGCTCCGGATACCAAGTCACGCCCTCCAAACGTTTCGTTTGAAGTTCCATTAAAGTCACTGTTCTCACACTGCCCAGCCACGTCGGCGCGGCGCCCTTCACCACGAAGACTCTTAAATCGGAGAGTTGAAAACAGGGATGTGAGCACGGTGAAGTTGCGGATTGCTCACTTCTTTTCGGAAGAAGTTTGACAGCGAAAGCCGAACCACGGTTCGTTGACCGTGCTGCAAGAAGTGCTTCGAAAGCTTTTCTGTCCGGTGATCCGTAGGCTTCAACGATGGCGAGATCGGTAACACCTGCCAATCGCAACGGCCTAATCGTGATGTAGTCAGGGTCGGATAGATAAGCGGCAAACTGCTCCCGGCTTTCGATGCGCAACAGCGAGCCATAGGTTTGGTTGGTTGTTCTGTTTGGTCCAAGCATTTGTTCTGGGATATGCAACCGACCGTGCATGAGCAGGCGCATCCCGTGGCGAGACCAGATGGCCTGAACACGATTTAAGAACTGTGCGTAGAGCCCATCAGTTTGGCTTTCCCCCTCTGGGGCGGCCCGCATGTTGTCTATCGGGACCGTTGCTATGGCCCAAAAATACAATGGCCGTTCACTCTGTTGCCCAGCCCCTTCTGCAGCCTGAACGGTCCCCAAAAGGCCCATGCTGGCCCACAGTAGAACAGCGAGCACCAGTAAAAAAACCAGCCTATCCGCTTGCCAAACGTGGTAGTGGCGACTAGCGTTTTTCCATGGACTGGTTTTCGGCACCCCTAATGATCCTATCTGCGCTGCTACTGCTTAGTGGCGGCCGTCGGCTCTTGCCTTGTTAAAGGGGGCAACCGGCGGTCGATAGTGCGACCGCCGCCGAATGTTTAGTAACATTCCACCGGTCACCAGCCCCCAAACCCAAAAAATCTGTATCCCAACCGCCATTGCCAAAGGCAATGCGGTTCGATCTAAGACCATCGCAAGTGTGGCTGTGACGCGCAAATCGCGCTAATCCTCCGGGCACATCGCTTTGCACCTGTTTGATGGTTGCGTTCGCACAAAGACGAGGAAGACAAACCGTGTTGATGGAAGCATCCAAACGTTATGTGGCCTATCCGCAGGTCGATTTGCCGGACCGCACCTGGCCGTCAAAAACCATCACTGAAGCACCGATTTGGTGTTCGGTCGATCTGCGTGATGGTAACCAGGCGCTCATCGATCCCATGGGGCATGAACGCAAGGCGCGCATGTTCGCCCTGTTGCTGGACATGAAGTTCAAGGAAATCGAGATCGGATTCCCATCGGCTTCACAAACCGACTTTGATTTCGCCCGCTGGTGTGTGGAACAGGGCAATGTGCCGGATGATGTAGACCTGCAGGTTCTTGTGCAGTGCCGACCGGAACTGATCACCCGCACGTTTGAAAGCCTCGAAGGCGCAAAAACGCCCATCGTGCATTTTTACAATTCCACCAGTGAGTTGCAGCGACGGGTCGTCTTCAATCAGGATCGCGAAGGCATCAAGCGCATTGCGACCGACGCCGCCAAGATGATTGTCGATATGGCCTCAGCGACACGCCAGGGCAAAGAGGGCTTCCGATATCAATATTCGCCCGAAAGCTTCACTGGCACGGAGTTGGAGTTCGCTTTGGAAATCTGCAATGCGGTGACCGAGGTGCTGCAGCCGGATGCGGATAACAAAGTCATTCTCAACCTGCCCGCCACCGTGGAAATGTCCACGCCCAACATCCATGCCGATCAGATGGAGTGGATGGGGCGGAACTTGAACAACCGTGAGAACATCATCATCTCCCTGCATCCCCACAACGACCGCGGCACCGGCATAGCCGCCACGGAACTTGGGTTGATGGCGGGCGCGGACCGTGTCGAGGGCACACTTTTTGGCAATGGCGAGCGCACCGGGAACGTTGATCTGGTGACGTTGGCACTCAACATGATGACCCAGGGCGTTGATCCGCAACTGGACGTATCGGATATCGAGCGCATTAAGGGCGTTTATGAATATTGCAACCAGCTGCGCATTCCAGAGCGCCATCCCTATGTGGGTGAGTTGGTTTACACCGCGTTTTCCGGCTCCCACCAGGATGCCATCAACAAAGGCATGAAGGCCATCGAGAAGGCCAATGCCGATGTCTGGGAAGTGCCCTATCTGCCCATCGACCCACAGGACGTTGGTCGCACCTATGAGGCGATCATCCGCATCAATTCCCAGTCTGGCAAGGGCGGCGTCGCCTATGTGATGGAGACCGACTACGGACTGAAATTGCCGCGCAACCTGCAGGTTGAAATGCGCGATGAGGTGCAGCGCATTGCAGACAAGGAGGGCGTGGAACTGCCGTCCGCTCGTATCCACGAGCGTTTCATGGAGCGTTACGTCGGACAGCCGGATGGGCGTCTTCGTTATGTGGATCATGCCACGCTGACGGATGCCGAGAGCGGCGGTCGCAAAGTGGAAGTCTCCGTCACCGACAAGGGCATAAAAACGCTTTTGCAGGGCAGGGGTAACGGTCCGGTGGATGGCTTTACCGCCGCGCTGAACCAAGCCTATGGCCTGTCCATTTCAGTGGCCGATTACTCCGAGCACTCGCTGCAACAGGGCAGTGATGCAACGGCGATTTGCTACATGGAGGTGGAGGACACCGGAACGGGCAAGCGCTGGTTCGGCGTCGGAATCAATTCCAACATCGTAGCAGCGTCTTTGGAAGCGCTGGTTTCCGCCGCCAACCGCGCCCTGTCTGGCGACCTGTGATGGCGGCTACGGATACCGTAATGACCGCTCGCCTGGGTGCCATCGAAATCGACAACACCGCGCGTCAATCCGACGGAGCAGCGGTTGGTGACACCGTTCCCATTGTCTTTCTGCACGGATTTGGTGGCATGGCAGCGCAATGGCGACCGCTGCAAACGCGCCTGTCTTATGACACGCAGACGCTGGCTTTTGATCTTCCAGGCCACGGCATGAGTTTGGATTATCCAGGCTTTGGGCCGCCAAAACTGGCGGCCCAAGCTGTGCTGAATGAGTTGGACGCCCGCTCCATCAAAAAAGCTGTGATTGTGGGCCACTCCATGGGCGGGGCGGTGGCATCCTTGATGGCGCTACTTGCGCCCGCACGTGTGGATGCATTGGTGCTTCTGGCACCCGGCGGATTTGGCGAAAGCTTCAATCATGGTCTCCTCATGACGTGGGCTCAGGCTGCCTCGAAGGAGGCTTTGGGTGAAGTGATGCCGCATTTTTTTGGCCCCGGTTTTGAGTTGCCCAAAAAGGCGGTGACCCTTCAACATCAAGCGCGCCAGGAGCCGCGTCTGGTTGAGGCGCTATCAAAAATCGGTGCGTCCATGGCCCGCGATGGAAAACAAGGGGTCCTGCCTTTGGATGCTTTGGCGAAGTGCGGAGTGGGTGTGCATGTTCTGTGGGGCACACAGGATGGTGTGCTGCCGGTGGAGCAAGCCAAGGCTTTGGATGCACCATTTGAAGTGACTTTGCTGGATGGCATTGGTCATTCACCTGCTGAGGAAGCTCCCGATGTGACGGAGCAGGCGATCCGAAGAGCGGCAGGTCTTTAAGGCTGGGATCGAATTCACTCTTTTGTGCTGACGTAGCGGCAATCGATGGGCTAAACTTCGCGAAGCAGACCAATAGTCCCGGTGGAGACAATCGAATGATCAAGCCAAAGTCAGCCCTTCTCGCAGCTGCGTTGAGTATCGCTTTGACCGCGTTGTCCAGCCCGAGCGCTATTGCGGGCAGTGCAGATGCAATCTCATCGCAATTGCAGCGCAACTCGGTGGAATGGTCAGGACGCAGTTTTCAAACCGAGCGCATGCGCGCCGCCTACGAAGCGCGTGGCTTTCAGCCGCTCTGGACCAACGGCACCACGGTGACAGCAGCCGGCAATGCGCTCATTGATGAACTCACTAACTCATACCGCGACGGTCTCGACCCATCTGAATACCTGGCAGGAGTCGGCGGCTTTACGAGCGTTGCGAGTGAGGCCGACGCCTCCCGTTTGGAATTGGCTCTCTCCCACGCCTTTTTGACGCTGGGTTTGGATCTCTTTTCTGGTCTCACGACGCCGTCGGTGACGGATCCCAACATCATCATCAAGCGCAAAGATGTGGACTTCACCCAGTGGCTGGAGGGGGCCGGTTCTGTCGGCCCAACCGAAATGCTGCGTACATTGCGGCCCAATCACCCACAATATGCACAACTGCGCCAGATGTTGGCGGGCTATCGTGCTTTGCTGTTGCGCGGCGGATGGAGTCCGGTCTCCAAAGGAGAAACACTGAAGCCCGGAATGAACTCGCCGCGCGTTGGTGAGATGCGAGCCAACCTTTCTGCCCGTGGTTATGATGGTTTGGCGATGCCGGACAACAATCAGTACGACGACATTTTGAAGGAAGTGGTTATGCACTTCCAAAAACGCCATGGGCTGACCGCTGACGGTGTTGCGGGCCCCAATACGTTTCGCGCCATGAACATTTCTGCCCAAACCCGGGTCGATCAATTGGCGATCAACCTGGAGCGCTGGCGCTGGTTGCCGCGCCAGTTGGGGGATACTCACGTTCTGGTCAATCAAGCGGGATTTGAGCTCTTCGTCATGCGTGGTCGCAAGATCGTGGATAACCGACGCGTCATCGTGGGCAAGCCGTTCCACCAGTCTCCCATGTTTTCCAGCAACATCGCCTATGCTGAGTTTAATCCCACATGGACCGTGCCATCATCCATTGCCGGTAAAGAGATGCTGCCAAAGATCATCGACAACCCGAACTATTTGAATGAACGGGGCTATGATCTCTTTCGCGGCTACGGCGCCAACGCAACGCCGATCAATCCGTTCGCAGTGGATTGGAGCGCGGTGAACCCACGCAAATTCCCGTACACAATCGTTCAGCCGCCGGGTCCAAAAAACGCACTTGGCCAAGTGAAGTTCATCTTCCCGAACAAGTTCAGCGTCTACATGCATGACACCCCGTCCCGCACCTTGTTTTCCAAGGATGGGCGCGCGTTCTCTCATGGCTGCATCCGCATTGATAAGCCGTTGGAGTTTGCCGAGAAGCTGTATTCCCTGCAGGGCGGCATGGACGTCAATCGTATTCGTCCCATCGTCGACAGCAAGAAACGCACCCGGATCAATCTGAAACGCAAAATGCCCGTGCATCTGGCGTATTTTACCGCTTGGGTCGACGAAAACGGTGTGCCACTCTTCTTTGACGACGTGTACAAGCGCGATAAGTTGGTGAGCAAATACCTGTTCTGATCATCGCTGCTGCACGAAAGACTGGAAGAGCCGAGTGCGGCGGTCAAATTGTTCAGGGTCTGTGGGTTCGGCCCATGACCAAAGAGGGAAAAGACAGTGACAGACAGTACAGAGACTCCGGTTGATCACAGCGCGGCAAGTACAGCCCCGCGCCGCACGCTCAAAGCGGCTCTTTATGATGTGAAGACGCAGCAGGCTGAGCGCGATGACGTTGTCGTCGAAATGAAAGAGGCCGAGCGTGCACGGCTTGAGCTTCTGGCCGACGAAGTGCGCCCGGTCTTGGACGATGTGGATTCATCTGATGAACGCTTTGATCTCGTGGTAACCCGTGGCGACCGCCCGCGCATGTGGGTGGATGCTACCTGCTTCGTGGCGATGGGCGCCGACAAGCGCCTTTACCGCCTCATCAAAGACGGACGTGGCGGGCGTGTTGTTCTGGAAGAGGCGGACGAGATGTCGGCAATGGCTGATCACGTCTCGCATTACGTTGCATCGCGCGTATTGGAACGGGAGCGCGCCATTGATGGAGACTGGGAAGATGCCCGCGCAAAGACAGCTGCTGGAAAAGCGGAAGCTGACACGGCTTCTGTGAGCGCAGCGACTGCCACCGGCACTGTACCATCGAAGGCCCGTTCGCGCTGGCGCAGCGTGTTTTGGTTTTTCGTCGGTGTACTTGCCACGTTGATCGGAATCGCCTTTGCAGCCGTGACACTTGTGCCGGACGCGTTTTAAGAGGCTTTTTTGGCCACGCTTCCATTTGCAGTATTGCTACCCGGTACATCGAACTCGGTGCGCCGCAAATGCGTGACCGTATCTTCACCGTCCGCAAATCCGAACTGATCAAACTGAACAGACCATTTTGCATCGCTTGATGGTTCTGAGCCTTTTAGTTCGGCAATTTCGAACAAATTGTATTGCGCCCCGGGCTTGGCATGGTTGGCGCCGACTGGGCGTGCCTGTTGGCTGGCGGATGGAACACCAACCACCCGTACTGGCTGGTACGGTCCACCAATCGTCTCGTCACTCTCAATATGCGTGTGGCCGTGCAGGATCAGTTCAGCACCATGGTTGCGCACCACCTCGCGAAACCGCGATGCGCCAATAAGTCTTTTGTTCCAATGCGTTGCCCCCTTAAAGGGCGGGTGGTGGATCAACACGATCCGAAAGCGATTGTGTTGCGCGGTGTCATCTAACAAAGCAGAAAGCGCTTTTGCTTGCCTTTGTCGAAACGACCCCGTGGCCATGAAAGGTGCCGTCGCGCGTCCGGAATTGGTGGCGATCAAACTAACAGGCGTGCGTCCGTCGGCATCCGTCAGCGCGCGGTGAAAGGGAAATTGGCTTCCATTGGCCCCATCGCCGCACATATAGGGTGCCCACGCTGTGCGTATTTTCGCCAATGCGCCGGGCACGTAAGTGTCATGGTTGCCTGGGATCACGGTCACCAATTTTGGCGCACCGACAGTGCTCAACCAGTCCGCCATCAGGTCAATTTCTTCGTCCAACGCAAGATTGATGAGATCGCCTGTGATGACGATATGGTCCGCTTGCGCCTCATGTATATGGTTGATGAGCTTTTCCAGCGTATCGTTGCCCATGGCATCGCGCCGGTTGCGGTGCCAGTTTACGTAACCGGTGATGCGTTTTGACGCGAGTTCGCGACGCTTAGCCTTGGGCAGAGGTCCCAAATGCACATCGGAAAGGTGGACAAGGCGAAACATAGTGCCGCACTAACCTGTTTTGGTGTGTCGGCAAAGCCTTTCGGTTCGTTGCCTTTCGTGCACTCAATTTGAAAAAGCTGAAAGACGCCGTGTCTCGGTTCAAATCCATCGCCATCAAAGTTCTGACCGGCCTGCCGCGCCCTTTGGCAAGTCGCCTAGCTGTTGTGTTTGGCCTGTCCACCCGTGCCATGACCTTGGGCGTGCGGGCCGTCGTCTTCAACGAGCACAGTGAGGTCTTGCTGGTGCAGCACACCTATGTCGAAGGATGGCACTTTCCCGGTGGCGGAGTGGAGCGGGGCGAGGCCGCCGTGCAGGCAATGATCAAAGAGCTGCGCGAAGAGGCCAATATCACACTCAAATCTGTGCCAAAGCTATTTCACATTTATCGAAACACCCAGCATTCGCGTTTTGATCACGTGGTACTGTTCGTGTGTCAGCACGAGGGACAAACCGACCCTAAAGTGCCCGATCACGAGATTGCCGAAGCACGCTTCTTCTCGATCAACGCACTTCCCGAAACCGTAACCAAATCCACCGCGCAGCGCATGCAAGAGGTGCTGCACGGCGTTCCAAAGTCGGACATCTGGTAAGAGCGCTTAGTACGTCAGTCAAAACGTCCGCGATCATGCGGTGCCATAAAATCGATATCAGGACCCACAGGCACGATACGCGTTGGGTTGATCGTTTCATGGCTGCCATAATAGTGGCTTTTGATGTGGTTCATGTTGATCGTGTCTGCCACGCCCGGCCACTGGTACAGAGCCCGTGTATAGTTCGACAGATTGGGAAAATCGGCGATCCGGTTCCGGTTACACTTAAAGTGCCCCACATAGACGGGGTCAAACCGCACCAACGTGGTGAACAAACGCCAGTCGGCTTCCGTGACCTGATCTCCGACCAGCCATTGTTGTTTGGCCAAGCGGTCTTCCAGCCAATCCAGCGTCTCGAACATCGGTTGGAACGCTTCTTGATAGGCCTCTTGCGTGGTGGCAAAGCCGCATTTGTAAACGCCGTTGTTCACGGTGTGATAGACGCGCTCGTTGACGGAATCGATCTCCTCTTGCAGCGGGTCGGGATACAAGTCAGGACCCGTCGCACCCACCGCGTTGAAGGCGGAATTGAACATCCGAATGATTTCGCTGGACTCGTTGGAGACGATGGTCTCGCGCTCCTTGTCCCACAACACCGGAACGGTCACACGACCTGTGTAGTCCGCCTTTGCAGCTGTGTAGACTTGGTGCATGCGGCTGCGCCCGCCCAGTTGGTCCCGCGTGTCTTCCGGGTCATCCTTAGCTTCATCAAATGTCCAGCCTTCGCTGCCCATGAAGTGATCGACAACCGAGACATCGATCAAGCTCTCCAACCCCTTCAGCTTGCGAAAAATTGCGGCACGGTTCGCCCAAGGGCAGGCGTGGGAAATATAGAGGTGATACCGACCCGTTTCGGCTTTGAAGCCGCTTTCACCAGTGGCGCCAGCAGAGCCGTCCTCGGTCACCCAGTTGCGAAATCCGGCATCGCTACGCACAAATTTGCCGCCAGATTTCTTGGTATCGTACCATTGGTCTTTCCAGACACCGTCTACAAGCAAGCCCATAATTCATCCTCAATCGTTTCGCGTGAGGCAGATGTGGCGGCGTTGCACTGCGCCTTCAACCGAAAAGAGGGGGTTCATGTTTGGTGTGCATTTTTGCATGGACGGGCTGTGGGCCTCATGATATCGCCCTGTGGCATGGATGCGGGGCTATTTATTGCCGCCCATCTCCATCTACTGGGAACTGAAAAGACAATGAGCACTTCTGCCCGGCTTCGACGACGAATTCGCTAACCGGTGCCGCCGCACGTGGCACCGCGCAAGTCTGCGCACGCCACCCTGTCTTCTAAAGCCGCCAAGGCGAAGACAACATGCTCACTTCCCCTTTTTGTCCAGCCTGTGCCGCCCTTGCGGTCGATAAAATCAGGCGCGAAGGGTTTTTTGATCCGGTAGACCCAATGACCAACACTCCGTACACCATCCGGCTGGAAACGGCTGCAGAAGCAGACGACGTCGAAACTCTCATCTGGGACATCTTCGGACCGGGAATGACGGCCCGTGCAGCCTATGCCCTGCGCGAAGGGATCGCTTTCGAACCCGATCTTGCTTTCGTCGCAGAGGCCGATGATGGCAAGTTGGTGGGCTCTGTTCGTATTACGAAAGTGCTGTGGGGCAGTTCTATTGTCTGGATGCTCGGCCCTCTGGGCGTGGCGCGTAACCAGTCGGGGCAGGGGATTGGCAGCGCTCTCATGCGAAAGGTAATCGCCGCATGTGAGCAAAAAGCTAAGACCAGCGACATTCACCACATCATTTTGGTGGGCGATCTGGCCTACTACAAACCGTTCGGCTTCCAGCCAGTGCGCGCAGGGACTGCGCCCATGCCAAGGCCTGCAGACCCGTCACGCATCTTGATGTGTCCGCTGAACGGCGCGAATATGGATGGCATCGAGGGGCCGGTTACACGTTACGAAGTGTAGCCGTTACCGTCCCTCGCGCGCCCACGTTCCTGCAAGAACCAGCAACAGGATACCCAGCCCCAGGAACCCAGCCAGCAGTGGCACCTGTGTGATACCCTTCAGAACGCTGGCCTCGGTTGTGCGAATGCCCATCCAGCCATTGCCGGAGCGTGCGCTGTTGCCCCGCACGGGCACAAGGCGTGGCAGCGACCGGGCGACGCTTTCACGTGCAACACGTTGGGTGAGACCCCGCGTCGCGTCCACAATGGGTGCCAACGGAGCGGTGGTGGACACGATGTCCGCATATTCTTTCGGGTTAGCGGGCCCGACATGGGTGAGGGCGGTCAACTCTCCATTGCCGATGCGGTAAAGACCGAGCGAATCTCCGGTGAACACGCCTTCAAAAACACCATTGCCCTGATCGACCAGGGGCACGCGCACTGTATCACCTGTGGGCGTCACCAGTGTTGCGTCACCCGGCTCATCGCCCATGGTTTGGCGACGTATGGTGATCTGGTTGGCGTTGGCCTCCGCCCGCAGAGCTTCCTCGTCAAGTTCCGGTTCTTTCATCAGCCAATGGCCGAGACGGCGCAGCAATTGCGAGTGCGGCCCGCCGCCCTCAAAGCCCCGCGCCCAAAGCCAGACGTGGTCGGAATTCAAAAGCGCGATCCGCCCTTCTCCGGGTCGATTGAGAACCAGCAGTGGTTTATTCGCTCCGCCGCTCATCACCACATTGCCCTGCGGATCAACCGTCTCAATGAGGCGGAACCAGCGGCTCCAGTCGGGCGCGTTTTCGCTGTCGAGAGCGGGCAGTCCCGGCAGATCGCGTGTGACCGGATGCCTGCGTCCTTGTTCGGTCACCTGCGGCCTGAAAGGCCCTTCGTCCACAGTGCCGGTGGGCACGGCGGGCAAAACGGATGAAAGTGGCGTCGTGTGAATGCTGGCGACGCCGGCATGTTCAGGACCGGCGGCCACGAGGATAGCGCCGCCGTCAGTGAGATAGCGCGCGATGTTATCGAAATAGAGCACCGGCAACACACCGCGCCTCTGATAACGGTCAAAGATAATGAGGTCGAACTCATCAATCTTTTCGATGAACAATTCCCGCGTCGGAAAAGCGATCAGCGACAATTGATTGATCGGCGTACCGTCTTGTTTTTCCGGTGGGCGCAAAATCGTAAAGTGCACGAGATCGACCGACGCATCGGACTTGAGCAGGTTCCGCCATGTTCGCTCCCCTGCATGGGGCTCGCCGGATACCAACAAAACACGCAGATTTTCGCGAATGCCGTCCATCACTGTGAAGGCCTGATTGTTGACGCTGGTGATCTCGCCATCGGCCACATCCGCCCGCAATTCGATGACGTTTTTGCCACCATTGGGCACGTCGAAAAAGAAGCTGACATCTTCTCCGGGTACGACTTGCTCGACTGACATCAGTTCGCCACCGATAAAAAAGCGGACTTCCACCAGACCGCCTTGTGTGTCGATATTGGTGTCCACCACCGAATAGATAATCTCTTGGTTTTCGCCCACGATTCCAAAACGCGGTGCGCGCTTGATCACGACACGGCGGTCCCGATCATCCTCCTTGCCTGTGATGAGCGCGTGGAGTGGCGCGTCAAAGCCCAGATTTTCTGCCTTTTCCGGAATGTCGTGGACCTGGCCGTCAGTCAGGAAAATCGCACCACCCACACGGTCTGGCGGTACATCCCTTAGGCTGGAACGCAATGCGCTGAACAGGGCGGTGGTTGCGTCCGCCGTGTCGGCCCCGCCGTTGCGGGCGATGACTTCGCGCAGTTCAAACTGCGGAAACCGGTCGAAAAGGGCTTTGAGTCCCGCTTTCGCTTCTTCGGTCTGGGTGTCGCGACCGTCCAGCTTCTGGCTGTCAGATTCATCCACAACCAGTGAGACGACGGTCTTGAGCGGTTCACGCTCTTCTTGCAGCAACGAGGGATTGAGCAGTGCCAGTGTCAGCGCTGCAAACGCCCCCAGTCGTAAGAAGCGCCCGCGAACGCCCTGAATCATGCCGAACAGCGCGAGCAAACCGGCAGCAGCGGCCAGCAGGGCGATGACCCAGACGGGAAAGAGAGGGGCGAGAGCAACCGACCAAGCGTTCATTGGCCAAGCCTTTCCAGCAAAGCGGGGATGTGCACCTGATCCGACTTATAGTTGCCGGTCAGTGTGTACATGATGATGTTCACGCCCGTCCGATAGGCGTAGACGCGCTGGGTTGGGTTGGGCGGCACGATGGGCAGCGAGGGTGACCCGTCCGGCTCCACAGCCCAAGCAGCCGCCATATCATTGGCGGTGATTAAGATCGAAGACACGCCATCGCCGGCACGGGCCGGTCGGTCTGCGTCCTGTTCATCTTCGCGTTGGCTTGTCTCCACCCATAGGCGCCCGTCGAGATAACGACCGGGAAATACATTGAGCAGATAAAACGCCCGCGTGAGCACGTGGTTTTCCGGCACAGGTTCCAACGGCGGAATGTCGAGTGTTGCCAGTATCTCCCGCAAGCGTTGGGTCTCCGGCGTCAGGCGCGACGAGCCGAAGCCGCCTGAAATCTGGTCACGGGTATCGAACAACACACTGCCACCGCGCTTCATGAAAGCATCGATCCGCGCCATGGTCTCAGAATCCGGCAGAGGTGCGTCCGTCGAGATCGGCCAATAGAGCAGGGGATAAAACGCCAATTCATCGCTGCTGATGTCCACAGCGACAGGCGGTCCCGGCTCCAAGGACGTGCGCGAGGCGATGAATTGGGTAAGGCCCGTCAGGCCCTTTCGGCTGATCGTGTCGACCGAAGATACGCCCGTACGGACATAAGCAATGCGCGTTTTGAGCGTGTTTTCAAAATCGATTACCGCATCCGCGTCGCTGGATGCGGATTGTGCAAAGACCGGTGCGCTGACCAACAACAAAGGAAGGGAAAGCGCCGAAGCTAACACCACCGAAGCGCCACGCAGGCGAGCAGCAGAACCAAAGCGCGGCAACCGCAATGCACCGGCCATCCACAAAACGGCCAGACAATCGAGCGCCAGCAGCAGCAATGCAGCCGCAAACAACCATGCCCTAAACGGGAACGGTTCGGCCTCTACATAGCTGACGGTGCGGGCGCCGGAAGGTAAGTCGGCCTCTGACAGGGCGGTCAATTGGGTATTTTCTCCAAACAGGTTCAGCGCTGCAAAGGCATCATTGGTTCCATACAGCCCGGGCGGATTCTCCAGACTGACGGTCAACACCGTGCCCGCTCCGGTTTCGAGCGGACGGACATCGCTGCCGGGTCCCGTCAGGCGGCCTGATCCGTCCAAAATCTGCAATGGTGGCAGGGACACAACCGCCTGCGGCGTTGCACTGGTTTCCGCGTTGTCTGCACCGGTATTTGTTGAAGCTGTTTGACTGCGCAATTGTTCGGTGGCCACGGACCCGTTTGAGACGGCCACAATGCGGCGCAGCATATCCACAAATGCACCCGACAACGGAAGGTTGGACCAGCTTGCGTCTGCCGTCACATGAAACAGGATAACCGTGCCTTTGCCAAACCGAGCAGCGCTCACCAAAGGTGTACCGTCTTCAAGGCTTGCCCATGTTTTGTCGCGCAGGTCGATGCCGGGTTCAGCCAAAACCTGCCGCGTGACAGCCACGTCCTCAGGCACCTGAATGCCCGCAAACGGACTGTCGGCTTCAAACGACACGATCTTTTGCGGCGTACCCCATGTAAGAGTCCCGCCGAGGCTGCGCCCCCCGCGTCGCAGAGTGACCGGCACAAGTGCGTCATCCTCGGCTGCGGCCAACCGCGGCCCGGCAAATCGGATCAGCGTACCGCCATTGTCCAGCCACTCCCGCAATTGGGTTTCAGCAGCGGTGGGGATGCGCCCAATATCGGCCAGCACCAGCGTGGAGATGCGCTCGTTTAAAAAGCGCTCAACGGTTTCCACCACGTTGGCGCTATCGGCTTCGCGCACATCGCTGAACGGTGCCAGCGCTTTAGAGATAAAATAGAGCGGTGACAGGAGCGGTTGATCGCGATCCGCATTGCCACCGGCGATCAAGCCCACGCGGCGACGCCGAAACCGCTCGTCCAGCAGTTGAACGGCACCGGCCGTGGATGAGCCGTTGATCTCCACCCGCGCGATGTCGTTGCGAAGTTCCACCGGCAAAGCGAATTCCGCGTTGGTACTGGTATCACCTGCGCCAAAGGAAAACGGCGCTTGGCCAAGCAACCGGCCCTGGCGGTCGAAAGCACCGACGGTGCCGGACGCTGTATCGCCGCTGCTGGCGCGCACCACGGGAGCCACCAGCACATCCGGCCGATTTTCAAGCTGCCCCAAGGCCCATGTGGTCGCCGTTTCTGACCGCACCACAATAACTTCACCGGCACTTTTTTCCGTGACCGCCGCCATAAGTTCAGGTGCATTCTTTTCGTTCAGTCCTGAGGACAAAAGCACGATGGTCCCAAACGTCGTTTCCGAAGCGGCCAAAGAAGCAGCAAGAGCCGGATTGTCAGGCTGCACGGGTTGCGGCTCGGATGCGGCGACGAGTGGCAACAGTTCGGACGCGGCTCTTGGCGTAAAATCAGCACGCGCACCAAGGCTGCTGAACGCAAGCGCCACGGGACGACCCGCTGCTGCAAACTCCTCCAGATAGCGTTGTGTGGTCGTAACCCGGGCATCCCAGTTGGCACCGGTGGACCATGTGTCATCCAACATGATGAGGGCAGGGCCTGTTCCGCTGGTTTGGTCTTCGCGGGCATTGAGGATCGGCTCTGCCAGCGCCAACACGATCAGACCGGCCATGAGCAAACGCAGTAGGGTCAGCCACCACGGGCTGTTTGCGGGCGTTTCTTCTTGTTTTTCAATTTCTGCCAAA
>JBCBYZ010000147.1:0-7317 GCA_039815595.1 Pseudomonadota bacterium
CGTTGACGTAAATCGCCTGATAGCTCGCTCCGGTGTCGGAGCCTTCCAGATCGATGGTCTGCGTTTCCAAAACAACCGGGTTGCTGAACGTCACGTCGCCATCGCCGTCCATGTCGAAGACAGATGTTTGGGTACGTGTCTCATAGGTGAGGACGAATTGGTTTGCGCTGTCCCAATTAAAACCAACCTGTGAAGCAGGGTCGTTGGTACCGGATTGAGTGCCGTCGAAAGACAATTCTTCTTCCACAATGTCGGACGCAAGATTGGTCGTTGTCTCCGTTGTGTAGGCGCTCAAATTGACCGGATCGACGCGCACCGCTTCACGGCTGTCGGACTGTCCGCCCAAGCCATCAATATCGCTTACGACCAGATTGATAA
The DNA here is from genome assembly GCA_039815595.1 of Pseudomonadota bacterium. Classification (GTDB taxonomy): domain Bacteria; phylum Pseudomonadota; class Alphaproteobacteria; order Rhizobiales; family Rhizobiaceae; genus Pseudahrensia. The sequence continues at coordinate 379 of JBCBYZ010000147.1, forward strand.
TGTCGGACGGGGCAGGATCTTCCGTGCCCGATATAACGATATCCCAGGACACGGTGACTGTGCCTTCAACCAACACATCTTCGCCACCAATCGTGGTTTCCACCTCGCCGACATTGGTAACGACAACACGAAAATCATCCAGCGTCGGGTCTGTCGTGGACACGGTATCAAAGCTCGCTGTCGCATCGCCTGTTACCGCCAAAATGGTCGCACGAATGTCGTAAGTCTCAATGGCTCCACCACCGCCAGGGTCGCGGGTGACAGCGCCCGTCCAGGTGGCAATGGTGCCAGGCGTGCCCACAATACCATCATTCACATGGGTGGTAATCGGGTCGGACACCGCCTGCATTTGAAATTCGGGTAGGATGTTGTGCCAATCGGGAAGACTGTAGGATTGGCGCTCCACCTGCCCGACATGCACTTCCAAATCCCAGTCGCCATTAAGCGCATCGGCGCCAGTCAAATCGTCCGAAGCTGCAATATCCGCACCAGTAGCTTGCGACAGGGCCTCGGCGGCGGCGCGCCCGGCGGCTCCATCGCCAAAATTGCACCCGTAGATCAGGATATCGGCATCGTCTGACAGCGAGGCTCCGATGGTGGCAAGCGCATTGGCATGTTCGCCCTCGATACTATCGAGCGTCAGTTGCGTATTGCCCAACCCGATGGAACCGCTGGAACCATGAGAGAAAACGTGGACGGCATCAAAGCCGCCAGACGCGTCCAAAATGTCAGCAATCTGCTGCACGCCGTCTTGGTCAGCGTGAAGAATATGAATGACCGCACCGGCTTCCAAAGACGCAATGAGGTCATCTCGATCCGGGACGCTGGCATCAATGAAAACAATATCGCTGTCAGAGCGACGGCCTTCCGTGCCATCAAATTCCGCAAAGGCACCGGTGTTGGAACCGGCACCGTCACCGCCATTGGAAGAACTCCCTTCTTGCAGAGTATCGGAATAGTCATCCGCAAACTGGCTGTGAGTGGCCTGCCCGGCTATGTCCAGCGCGGTTTCAACCGACGCTGCATCCAGCAAAATCCTCGGCTCAAGCACCCGCATAAGCGGTCGCGCGGCCTTGGGCACTTCCAGCGCCACTTTGGTTTTGCGTTTAAAGATCGGATGAAAGCGGCCCGCCATAGTACACTCACTCAATTACTGCCCCACAGCGAACCCAGCCCCGCGCGCACAAATGCTCGCAGGTACAGACGGACCGCCTCACCGACAATTTTCTCTTTTATGGTTAGGATGCCGTTAACAGCGGCGAATTGCGGCCTTCCACGTCAAAGCCAGACGACCTTTGCCTCAGACTTCACGTCCCCGCTCACGCAAATAGGCGTAGGCCTTTTCGGCTAAGCTGTCGGGACGGTCGTCCGTATGGTGAGACGTCGGTTTGTCTCCGGCATCGAGGGCAAACACATAGGCGTGGGTCATCAAAAATGCCGCGGCGTCTTCCTGGCCCATCTCGACTTTCAGTTCGGCCGCCTGAAAATAGAGTTCCGCCAAGACGTGTGTGGCTTGCGGACGATCCCCCGCGACCGCCTCATCAAGTGCGGCATGGGCTGCCAAAATAGTGGCTTCTAGTGCAGCCTCATCCATAAGCTCTACCGGCGAGCCGCAAGCGCCTTAAGGTTCGACCGTTGCAGCGGCGTTTTTGATCATCTGCGTCGCCACCCAATGGTGAAACGTCCAGGTCGGTTCATCCATGGCCGGGGAGAACTTGCCGCCGTCAAAATACCCGCCTTGCCGACCGGCCTGCATGCCTTCCACCACAAAAATGTCTTCCTCGAAGATCGATTTCCACTGGGCGGTGTTCTTAGCCCGAAGCTCCGCGTAGGACGCATCCAGCATGTCCTCACTGGCATAGTATAACGCCACGCGCTCCACGGTTTTTTCAGTGCCCTCAGGAACCAGTATAATCGCGTAACGATGGTCCCGATGCACGCCCAACAGAACATTGGGATAGAGCGCGATATATTCCGCGTTCGTCTCCCACTTGTCACCAAGACCCTCGAAATTCGAAAAAGCCTCCTGCTGGGACAAATCGGGATTGTAAACCGTGGTTCCTTGTCCGGAATACAGGCCCTGCTCAACGATGTTGTAATGGTCTTCAAGCCGTGAGTAGCTGTTCAGACCCGGATGCACCCAAGGCAGATGATAGCTTTCGCAATAGTTTTCCACCGCCAGTTTCCAATTGGTTTTGACGTGCAGATCAAACTCGGAATCCGTGCCACCAAAATAACAGGGTTGTTCGAACTCTTGCCAGCGATCCAGTAGAGTCGCAGCGTAGTCCTCAAACGGGTCTGCCGTGCCGGACAGATTTACGAAGACGATATCGTGCCAAACGTGACTGCGGATTTCGATGAGGCCCAAATTGTCCCTGTCGATGGCTTCGTGCACGTTCTGGCCCGGCCCGCCCACATGGGGCGTCGTCTTCAAATCGCCGTTCAGATCATAGCACCAGGAATGGTATGGGCAGCGAATGACGCCGCGAACCTTGCGTGGCTCATCCACGAGGATCATGCCCCGGTGACGGCAGGTGTTTTGAAAGACCCGCACAACGTCATCGCGCCCACGCACCAGCAAAAGCGGCATGCCCAAAAACGTTATGGGAACAGCATCCGCCTGCTCCGGCACATCTTTACCGAAGGCAAGTGCGGCCCAATTGTCGAAGAACACCGCCTGACGTTCCATGTCGTGCGTAGCCTGGTCGGTGTAACAGGCATTTGGAAGACCCCGCGCGGTCGCAACCGGTTCCAAAACGCCGTTGAACGCTGCAACATCAATGCCCATAGCACACACTCCCCATGTCGAAAGCCGGTTGGTCATTGGCCTTTCAACCACCGTCCTGCGGAAAGTCTAAGCGATAGTCTGCGGGCAGCCCTATCCACGAAAACGGCAGATTTCAGCCCAATCTATCGCACATGCGACACTGGTTAGAGCATAAGAATAGCCGGACAAGCTAAAACAGCCAGCGGACCAAAAAGAGCGAGATTGCAGGGAACGCAATCAAAATGCCCACTCGCAAAACATCTGTGATGATAAACGGCATAACGCCGCCATAGGTCGTGCTGATGGGGACACCCTTGGCCATGGAGTTGATGACAAACAGGTTCATACCGACCGGCGGTGTGATCAACCCGACCTCGACAACAACCAGCACCATGATGCCGAACCAGAGCGCAAACTCTTCCGGCGTAAGGCCAAAATCGAGTTCCGACATCATGGGAAAGAAGATCGGCACGGTGAGCAGGATCATGGAAAGTGAATCCATCACGCAGCCAAAAATCAGGTAGCAAACCAAAACCGCAAAGAGCACCCAATACGGATTTACATCGAGCCCACCCACCCAAGCGGAAGCTGTTTGCGGCAATTGGGAAAAGCCCAAAAACGTGTTGAAGAACGCAGCCCCCAAAACGATGAAAAAGATCATGCCGGTTGCAGTTGCGGTTTCTTGCAGGGCGCCCACGAACGAACGCCAATCCATGCCCCCCAGCGTGACTGCCGCTATGCCCGTGGCAGCCGCACCAACCGCAGCGCCTTCCGTCGGCGTGAAAAAGCCAAACGAAATCCCGCCGATCACGACAAAAAAGATCACCAGGACCGGCAAGACACCGAGCGCAATATCTTTCGCCGTTGCTCCGGAGCGAACGGGCGGACCATCCACAGACGTACCCAGCAAAGACGGCTTGAGACGCACAGCCACCGCTATGGCCAAAATGTAGCCCAGCGAGGCAAGCAGACCGGGAATGAGCGCTGCCATAAACAGTTTAGCGATATTTTGCTCCGCCAAAATCGCGTAGATCACCAGCACAATCGAAGGCGGAATGAGGATGCCCAACGTCCCACCGGCGGCGAGCGCCCCGGTGGCAAGCGCGTCGCTGTAACCATACTTGCGCATCTCCGGCAGCGCGACCTGCCCCATAGTGGCAGCTGTCGCGAGTGACGATCCACAGATCGCACCAAAGGCGGCACAGGCCCCCACGGCCGCCATGGCAACACCACCTTTCAAGCGCCCCAGTGCGGCCTCGGCAGCCTTAAACAGTGCAGCTGACATGCCGCCCCTTGTCGCAAACTGACCCATCAACAAGAACAACGGAACGATGGAAAGCGAGTAGGAAGAAAACGTGTCGAAGACCATCGTCTTCATTTGCGCCATCACGGGGACAGTGGACCCTGTAACCGCAACGCTGCCGCCTATTCCGCATAGCAGCATGGCCAAACCGATTGGCATCCGCAGAAAAATCAGCACCATCAACAGCGCAAAAAACGCACCCGCCAATTCAAGATTGCCCATCGCCAAAGCCTATCAGTGCGCGCCGGAGCCTTGAGCCGATTCGCCCAAACCCGTGGCCTCATTTGCGCTGCGCCAAACGGTGTAAGCGCACACCAGCGCGAACAGACCCGCACCGACACTGGCCGCCAGATAGGACCACCATACAGGAAACTGCAGAATAAACGTCGTCTCAGAGTACGTCTGCTTGTCAGCCATGCCGAGCAGCAAACGCCAAAAAATCAATCCGGCCACCAAGGTCAAAAGCACGTTTCCAACAAACGCCAACCAAGCCATCACACGCGGGCCAAAACCGACCACAGCGATGTCCACGGTCACGTGCCCGCGGTGCAATTGGCACCAGGGCAAAAACGCAAAAACTGCAAAGGCCGTCCCCGCTTCCACCAGTTCAAAGTCACCACGAATAGGCCCCAGGCCCATGAAGATCAAAGATCGGCCGGTAACGCTTGCTACCGTGAGGATTGTGATCGCGACCAGAACCAAGCCCCCCAGAAGGGCCATCAAATGGGCAAGCACCGTGACATAGGAGCCGACGGTGACTTGTAAGTCTGGCGCAAACAGCCCTGCTCCGTTCGGGCCGGCGGACTTTGGTCTTGTGACATGGCTAACCACGGCTGTTGGTCACCCTAAAGGAACATTTTAAGTTGGTTGGACGGGCCAAGGTCTCGATCCTCCCAGTGGCGGCGACACAACGAGACATAGCTTTCTTCCCCACCGATGGAAACCTGCTCACCCTCTTCGATTACCCGTCCGTCCCCGTCGCGCCGCACCACCATCGTGGCCTTGCGTCCACACCAACAGATCGTGCGAATTTCGCGCATGGAATCCGCCAGCGCCAAAAGCGCTTCACTGCCGGGAAACAGTTTGCCCTGAAAATCCGTGCGCAGCCCGTAGCACATGACGGGTATGCCCAGACGATCCGCAACACGGCACAGGTGCCAGACCTGATCGGCGCTCAAAAACTGAGCCTCGTCGACCAAAACACAGTTGATGTGCTTTTGCTCATGGGACAGGCGGATGCGTTCCAGAAGGTCGTCGCCGGGCGCAAAGGTTTCCGCTTCCGCGTCCAGCCCAATGCGCGATCCAATCTTGCCGATACCCACCCGATCGTCGAAGGCTGCGGTCAGCAAGAGTGTGTGCATGCCTCGCTCACGGTAATTGTGCGACGCCTGTAGTAAGGCCGTGGATTTGCCCGCATTCATGGTCGAATAATTAAAATAGAGTTTTGCCAAACCGTCGCACTCCCACCGGTGAAACGCCGACAGTCCACCAAAAGGTTGGCAATGGAACCCTCGCTCTCACACGATTGGCTTAGACCCGCGCCTGACGCGCGCCAAGCCACTTCACGGGAAGCGCGCTGGGCGGTCCACAACTGAAAGCGCAACTAGAGACAAACCCGGTTAATCAGCCGCAGCATCAATCAACGTCATTTAATAATTGCACAACCTAAAGCTGTATAATGAAACTTATCACCTAAAGTTCCTTGCATCATAAGGCGTTGATTATTCCATGAAAGGCAAAAGCGTACTCAGCACGCTCGGCAAAACTTTAGCAAGCCTCGCCGCACATCAAACGGATTTGGACACTCTAGCCAAATCCGTCTTTGAAACAGCTTATGGTGATCTGGCACGGCCCATGGCGCTGTGCGAAGGATTGGAGATCATCGCTACAAACCTGGCCTTCGAGGCCACCATCTGCGATGCGCCGCTACCGCTTCTCCTAAGCGACTTGTTGCCACAACGGTTTAACCCGGCTGATCTGTTTGCATTGTCGCCAGACGCGCCGGCCCTTCAGTTTCAGCTCAATTGGGACAGACGTCCAAGCTGCGTATCCATGCGTCCTTTGCCCTGGCGGCATGGCCGCAGTTACAAACTGCTGGAATGTGAAAACACTACACAGTCGGTCGACATGATGGCCGCATTGCATCGCGCGCGCGGCCACGATTCTGCAACCGGTTTGCAACTAAAAGGCACGTTCCTGCGCTCGGTTGAAAACCATCTCCAACACCTCACTGAAGATCAAATCGCGCTAGTGTGTTTGCTGCGCATTCCCGGCTCAACCGCCGCGGGCAGTGACGATGAAACACGGATTGAGCAGACGGTAACCACCAGCCAGTCCATCGAACAGGAGTTTGGTATCCGCACCGCTTTGGGACGGTACAGCTTGGATACGATCAGCTTTTTCACCGTCCTTTCCAAGGATGACGCATCCGTGCGCCATGGATTGCGGCGCTTGCAGAAACTGGCACAAACCGGGTTCCAGTCGAGCCACGTTGCGCTTGGAGCGGCCACATTCTGCACAGCCGACGAACAGGCCACTCGTCACATGACAAACGATCAACAGGAGCGTCGGGCTTCTTCGGCACTCTCTACCCCCCAGACCCTCTTAGGAAACGCAGAACTCGCCATCGAACAAGCGCAGCTGGGTGGGCGCCCGCTGCTTTACGAACCAGCAATTGAGAAAGCAGCCAGTCGCTGGACGGCCCTCGGTTCATTAATGGAAGGGGCATTATCAACAGGGGTTACGAACAACCCGATTGAAACCCATTTTCAACCGGTCATTGACCCCAACAACGGGCGCATCAAGAGCTTCGAAGCCCTCGTGCGGTGGCCCCATACGGTGCACGGAAACGTCCCACCTCCCACGATCA
>JBCBYZ010000044.1:0-22787 GCA_039815595.1 Pseudomonadota bacterium
AACATCGCCGCCCCTCGGGCACCAAGCCGAGTCCAAGACGCGCTGCTTTATGTGGTGCGCGCCGGTAGGTGCCGCTGTGCAGGTCCTCACCGGCAAAGTGTAGCGTACCTTGGGAGGCTTGCATTAAACGGCATATGGTGCGGATGGTCGTGGTCTTGCCCATGCCGTTGCGACCCATAAGCGCCAGCACTTCGCCTTGACCAACGCTCAACGAAACGTCGAACAGGACTTGCGACGGTCCGTAGGCGGCTGTGAGATTTTCAAGAGTCAGCAAGTGCGTCACGCGTCTACCCCCAAATAAGCCTGCTGCACTTGTTTGGCGTTGCGCACATCCTCAACGCTGCCCGTAGTGAGAACACGGCCATAGACCAGCACCGTAAGACGGTCTGCCAAAGCAAAGACGGCATCCATATCGTGCTCCACCAGCAGCACGGGAACCTCTTTGCGCAAACTGTCGATCAGCTTAGTTAGGCGGGCCGTACCATCCGGGCCCATTCCGGCCATGGGTTCATCCATGAGCAGAACCTTGGGTTTACGGGAAAGCGCCAAAGCCACTTCCAATTGGCGGCGTTCGCCGTGGGAGACTTCGGACACCAAGACGTCAGCGCGGTCTTGCAGATCGGTCCGTTCCAGCGCGTTTAAAGCCGCCTCGCGCAACGGTGAATTGGACGCGATGCGGCGCAGGAAGGATAGCGGGCCGCCATGATGCTGCATTTGCGCCAGTTGCACGTTTTGCAGCACGGTAAACTCCGGGACGAGTGAGGAAATCTGGAACGTGCGGGCCATGCCCATGCGGGCGCGTTGGACCGGACCGAGCGGGTCAATGTTTTCACCGTCCAGCGTCACCCGTCCGGCATCGGGTTTTAACTCGCCAGCGATGAGTTTCATCAGCGTGGATTTGCCTGCCCCGTTGGGGCCGATCAGAGCGTGGATTTCCCCCGGCTTGAGCGTAAGGGAAACATCGCTGCACGCTGCGAGCGCACCGAAGCTTTTTGAAACCCCTTCAATCGACAGCACAGGATCAGCCATGCCGTCGCTCCCCCGCCAGCAGGCCGATCAATCCGCCGCGTGCGAACAGGATGATCGCCAGCAGCATGAGCCCCAACCAGAACTGCCAAAACTCGGTGAGGCCGCCTAAGAAGTGTTCGAGAGTCACAAAAAGTGCTGCCCCCGCCAGAGGGCCGAACAGGCGGGCCGTGCCTCCTAAAATGATGAAAATAATGAACTCCCCAGACAGCTGCCAGGAAAACATGTTGGGGCTGACGAAGCGGTTCAAGTCCGCGTAGAGCGCACCGGCCAAACCTGTGATCGCTCCCGATATGACGAAGACGATGAGGCGAATTTGATACGGCGACAGTCCGCTGGCCATGACGCGGTTTGGGTTTTGGCGGGCGGCTTCCAAGGCAAACCCGAAAGGGGAGCGCACCAGCCGGTCCGCCAGCCAGATCACCACAGCCAATATAACCGCGCACAAGCCAAAGAACTGGATCGGGTCCAATGTGTTCAGGCCCGGAAAGGAGTTTCGCACGTAGATCGACAAGCCGTCTTCACCGCCATAGGCGGGCCAGGAGATCGCGAAATAGTAGACCATCTGTGCGAAGGCCAGTGTGATCATGATGAAGTAGATGCCGCTGGTGCGCAGCGAAAGCGCCCCGATCAAAAGGGCAGCCAAAGCCGATGCGACCATGGCCACCAGCCAGATCACGGGCATGGATTTCGTGCCCTCAATCGTTAGTCCAAACAGGACCAATGGCTCGAATGTTTGGGCGTGGCTGGCGAGGATACCCATAGCGTAACCACCGATCCCGAAAAACGCCGCGTGTCCGAGAGACACCAGCCCGCCGTGCCCCAGAGCCAGATTGAGGCCGATGCCAGCAATGGCAAATATCGCAACGCGGGTGGCCAGTGTGATGGTGAAAGGCTCGTCCGCAACCACAGCGAACAGCACGGTGGCCGCCAGCAGGGCAACAATCACACAGTTGATCGTGGCTTCGCGTGACAGGGCTGCGGTCATCAGTGGGCCGTCCCGAAAAGGCCGTTGGGTCGCACGATCAAGATGATCGCCATCACCATGTAGATCAGCATGGATGAGAGGGATGCCCCCACGGACATCGCGCTTGCGTTTTCCATGAACGTGCCGAAGAAAACGGGCAACAAAGTGCGTCCCAGAGTGTCCGTCAGGCCTACGATCAATGCGCCAACCAGAGCGCCTTTGATGGAACCAATGCCGCCAATTACGATGACCACGAAGGCCAGGATCAGAACGGGTTCGCCCATGCCAACCTGCACAGATTGCAAAGCCCCCACCAGCGCACCCGCAAGCCCGGCCAAAGCCGCGCCGATGGCGAACAGGATCGTATACAGCTTGGCTATATCAATGCCTAACGCTCCTATCATCTCGCGGTCGCTTTCTCCGGCGCGGACCTGAATGCCAAGCCGGGTCTTGTGGATGAGCAGGAATATCCCCACCGCGACCACCAGCCCGATAACGATGATGGCCATGCGGTAGGCCGGATAGACGATGCCGAAGGGCAGGGTGATCGAACTCGACAAAGCTGCAGGGATATTGAGGTAGAGCGGGAATGAGCCGAAGAGCCAGCGAGTGCCCTCCGAGAAGACTAAGATCAACGCGAATGTTGCTAATACCTGGTCGAGATGATCGCGCCTGTAGAGGTGTCGCATCACCAGTGTTTCGATCAACACACCGGCAAAGGCGGCGACGACCACGCTGGCCGCAAGGCCAAGCCAGAACGAGCCCGTCGCGGCGGCTACTGCTGCGCAGGCGAATGCGCCCACCATGTAAAGCGAGCCGTGGGCGAGGTTGATCAAGCCCATGACGCCGAACACAAGTGTCAGCCCGGCCGCCATTAAAAACAGCATGATGCCGAATTGGAGGCCGTTTAGAACCTGCTCAAGAAGCAAAGGAAGGGTCATGCTGGCGTGCTCAAAAGCTTTGCGTCAGATGGCCAGCTTGGCCGTAAGCAGGCGCAGGGCAAAGCCACCAAAGACCACGGCGCATGCCGCCTGAATGCCGCGGGCGGAGCGAGCGTAGAGCGCCCGGATTTTGGGTCTAGAGAATAGGAGTGCATAGCCCAAAAAAATGATGGTGCTTTGAATTCCGATGGCGGTCACTACGATCACGAGGGTTTGCCACGGTTCCCCAGGCTTCAACACGAAGGCGTAAAGCGCGCCAAAAAACAGGATGGCTTTGGGGTTGGTGAGATGCAGCAGCAGGCCCTTCGCAAACAGCGCCTTGTGCGAAGAGGGGGTTGCTGCCCCCAGCAAACTGGTTGGTTTGCCCGCCCACGCGGCGTGGGCGGATTTCCAGGCTAGATAGAGCAGATAGAGCGCCCCGGCATAGCGGATGATTTCCAACGCCCATGCGTTGGAAATCATAAGTGCGCTCAAGCCAAGCGCAGCCGAAATGGACCACGTGAACGAGCCTGCCACGATGCCCAATGCGAGGGCCAAGCCAGCGCGTGTGCCGTGCGAGGCCGATGTGGTCGCAATCGTAACTGTGGCAGGTCCGGGGCTGGCAGCTCCGATAAACCCGGCCAGCAGAATGGCCATAAGGAGCGAAATGTCCATCGGCTCATATCACTCCTAATCGCAGACTGGCCGAGCGTATCGTCATGTCAGCGCGCAGACTGAGACCTAGAGGCCGCAGTCTTTTGCGTAGACATCGCCGTGATTGGTCAAAGCGGTGGAGACGACCTTATTGGTGAATACGTCGCCTTCCTTGATCACTTCACGGATGTAGATGTTCTGGATCGGATGCTGATTGGAGCCGAATTTGAAGTCACCTCGCGTGGAAGCAAAATCGGCTTCCGCCAATGCGGCGCGGAACGCGACTGCGTCCGTCACTTCGGCTTTGGCCATTGCGGACAGAAGCAGGTTGGCCGTGTCAAAGCCTTGGCTGGCGTAAAGCGATGGCAGGCGACCATATTCCGCTTGGAAGCTTTCTACGAAGGCTTTGTTGGCGGCGTTGTCGAGGTCTTTGGACCACTGGGACGCGTTTTTGACGCCCAATGCGGCATCGCCAACGGCCTGCAAAATGCCTTGGTCAAACGAGAACGCCGGACCCACCAACGGAATGTCCACGCCGGATTGGGCATACTGCTTCATGAACGAAATGCCCATGCCGCCCGGCAGGAAGAAGAACACGCTGTCTGCGCCGGATGCGCGAATTTGCGCGATCTCAGCCGCATAGTCCGTTTGGCCCAGTTTGGTGAACACTTCACCGGCCAGTGCGCCGCCATAGGTGCGCTTGTAGCCGGTCAACGCATCCTTTCCTGCAGGGTAGTTGGGGGCGAGGATGAAGCTGTTTTTGTAGCCGGTTGCCTTAGCGTAAGCGCCTGCACCTTCGTGCAGATTGTCGTTTTGCCAAGCGACGTTGAAATAGTTTGCGTGGCAGCCCTTACCGGCCAGCGCGGACGGGCCTGCGTTGGGCGAGAGGTAAAACTTGCCTTGAGCCGTCGCGGCGGGCACCACGGCCATGGCGAGGTTGGACCAGATGATACCGGTCAACACGTCAACTTTTTCAGACTGGATCATCTTGTCAGCGAGTTGCACGGCGATGTCCGGCTTGCGCTGATCATCTTCGATGACGACTTCAAGGTCGGAATTGCCCGCCTGTTTGACCGCCAGCATGAACCCGTCGCGCACATCAATGCCCAGGCCCGCGCCACCCCCTGACAGGGTGGTAATCATGCCAACCTTCACTTTGCCCGCATCTGCGGCACCGACGGTGCCCATCACAGTGGCGGCGGACAGGGCGCTGGTCGCCAGCAAAATAGCGGCGGTTTTTGCCATGCTTTTCAAGGTCAATGTCATCGGGTTTCTCCCCCCAGTTTGTGTTTTATCAGTTGGTTTTATTCGTCTGCGTGCCGAGGTCAGCCCCCGCCTCCCGCACCGTTGTGGCCATCCACGATCCATCGATTTCAGAATGCGCGAAACGTCAGCGTTGTCAACGAACGGGATATGCCGGGAATGTCCAACAGTTTGTCATTGATGAACTTTCCCACATCCTCTCCTTCGGGCACATAAATTTTCGCCAAAAGATCATAGTCGCCACTCGTGGAATAGAGTTCCGAGACTATCTCGCGCTCATAAATCTTGTCAGCCACCGCATAGGTTTGGCCAGGGTTGCAGCGCAGTTGAACAAAGACGCAGTTCATAGACGGGCTCTCCAACGAAGTTTTTGCGAAAGAATCATGGTAGGGGCACGGGCACCTTTGGCGAATTTCGCCAATGTGCGGTGATTGAGCTTTTTGACGCTAATTGCAATCGGCTCGTTTCCCCCTACGGGTGCGAAAACTAACCCGCTTTTTGGTGTCTAAGTACAGAAAACTGATGCGACCGCCCGACTTCGAAATCTTGCATCCTGATTTGCAAGCCCAATTGCTAAAATAAACACCTCTTCGGACCTTCCACTTTTTCCGGATGATTTTCCCCTTGGCGTTTTTCCAGCAAAGGCGGCCTTGGCCCATGAAAACGTTTTGGCCGTTGATTCTTAAGGTGGTGTTTGCAAGTGCGGCTTTAACTTCAGCCGTTGTGGTCAGCGATTGCGCTGAGACGGCCGTGCTGATGATTGAAGAAGCGATGAGTGTACCGATCGCTAACAGCACAAAACTGAATTTCGTATGTGTTTTCGTAGCGTTGCCTAAACTAAGTTTCATAGCCTACTCCCCATATTGTTCATTACGTCATGTGCGATTTCAAAATTCCCCCGGGTAGACAACGTAATGCGATCTGAGCACCTTTTGGCTTTTTACCCATCAAATCGATAAGAGAACCATGGATGCAGCGTTGTCATGCGTCAAACCGCTTGGATTGCCCTTTTTAAGACCGCCGAAACAGATGCGTTTGACTTCCAAAGTATCATTGGGAAGGCCATCGCGGCAGTCTAAATGACACAAAAACGAAAGTCCCGACCATGAAATTCCAACCCGTTGCCAGCCATTTCATTGATGGAGCCTATGTTGAGGACGCCGGTGGAGCCGCGCTGGATGTAATCTATCCGGCTACCGGGGCGGTGATTGCGCGGTTGCACTCCGCCACACCTGAGATTGTGGAGCGGGCGTTGGCCAGTGCTGCGGCGGCGCAGGGGGCTTGGGAGGCGCTGACGGGGACGGAGCGGGGGCGCATCTTGCGCCGGGCGGCGGACATTATGCGGGAGCGCAATCATGAGCTTTCCGTCATCGAAACCCATGATACCGGCAAGCCTATTCAGGAGACCACGGTAGCCGATGCGACGTCTGCGGCTGATGCATTGGAGTATTTTGGCGGCTTGGCAGGGTCTTTGACAGGAGAGCATATTCCGCTGGCGGGCGGTGATTTTGTCTACACGATCCGCGAAGCCCTGGGTGTTTGTGTCGGAATAGGCGCTTGGAACTACCCCACACAGATCGCCTGCTGGAAGGCCGCACCCGCTTTGGCCTGCGGCAACACAATGGTTTTTAAACCGTCCGAAACCACGCCCTTGTCCGCGCTGAAAGTGGCTGAGATTTTGGTTGAGGCAGGCGCGCCCGCCGGGGTTTTCAACGTCATCCAAGGGTTTGGCGATGTGGGCGCGGCGCTGGTGACTGACCCGCGTGTGGCCAAGGTGTCGCTGACCGGTTCCGCGCCCACTGGTAAAAAGGTCTATGCGGCAGCAGCGTCTCAGATGAAGCATGTCACGATGGAACTGGGCGGCAAATCTCCGCTGATCATTTTTGATGATGCCGACGTGGAAAACGCTGTGGGCGGCGCGATTCTGGCAAACTTTTACTCATCGGGTCAGGTGTGTTCCAATGGCACGCGGGTGTTCGTCCAAAAGGGCATTAAAGACGTATTTTTGAAGCGCCTTACGGAGCGGGTTGGCATGGCGGTGGTCGGTGATCCGATGGACCCGGACACATCCTTCGGGCCCATGGTGTCCGAAGCGCAGATGCAGATCGTGCTGGGGTATATCGAAAAGGGTGTCGCAGAAGGCGCGCAACTGGTGTGCGGTGGCAAGCGGCTGGATCGTGACGGCTATTATCTTGAACCCACGATCTTTGCAGACGTCACAGATGATATGACCATCGCGCGTGAGGAGATATTTGGACCGGTGCTGTCCGTGCTCGACTTTGAAACGGAAGAAGAGGTGACCGCCCGCGCCAACGCCACTGAATACGGTCTGGCCGCAGGTGTTTTTACGTCCAATCTTACCCGCGCCCACCGGGTGGCAGCCGGTTTCGAGGCGGGGACGTGCTATATAAATACCTATAATCTCGCGCCGGTCGAAGCGCCTTTTGGCGGCTCAAAAATGTCCGGGGTTGGGCGGGAGAACTCCAAACTGGCGATCAACCATTACAGCGCTTTGAAATCGGTCTATGTGTCCATGAATGATGTGGATGCGCCATACTGATATGGTGCTGATGGTGTTAGGTGATGCGTGGAAAGGTGGTGTCCATTTCCGCCTGCTTGCCCCTTGCCATTGCGTGTCATCATTTGTACACACGCCCCTAACAGAGAGCGCGTTTGTCGGCTGGCCGGTGGACGCGCTCAATTTCTGTTTGGCGCCCGGTTGTTTTTAAGGGTCGTGTTTGCGGTATTCGTTGGCAAGTTGGGCTGTGGCCCCTTAGGTAACGTGGACCAGTTGGCAAACTGCCAAACTAACCCAAGACGAGAGATGCACGTGGCCCGTACCAATCCGTTTTCATTTTTGCAGCAAGTGCGCGCAGAGATTGCCAAAGTGGTGTGGCCGACACGCCGTGAAACGGTTGTGACCACCATTATGTGCCTGATCCTTGTGTTCATCACAGCCGTCTTCTTTTTCTTTATCGACCAGTTGCTCAGCTACGGAACAGGTTTGCTGTTCGGCTAGGACTAACCCATTTACGGAGTTCACACGCGCTATGGCCATGCGGTGGTACATCATTCACGCTTATTCGAACTTTGAGAAAAAGGTCGTGGAATCGATTCAGGAATCTGTGCGCCAGAAAGGCCTGGAGCACTTGGTGGAGCAGATTATCGTGCCCACCGAAAAGGTTGTTGAAGTGCGCAAGGGCCGTAAGGTGGATGCAGAGCGCAAGTTCTTTCCCGGTTACGTGCTGGCCCGCATGGACATGACGGATGAGGCCTATCACCTCATCAAGAACACGCCGAAGGTGACCGGCTTTTTGGGCTCGGACAACAAGCCTCTGCCTATCACCGACAAGGAAGCCGACCGCATCCTGAATCAGGTGCAGGAAGGGGTGGAGCGGCCGAAGCCGTCTATCACGTTCGAAATCGGCGAAAACGTGCGGGTCTCCGACGGTCCGTTCGCATCGTTTTCCGGCACTGTGGAAGAGGTGGACGAGGAGCGCGCCCGCTTGAAAGTGGAAGTTTCTATTTTTGGCCGGGCCACACCGGTCGATCTCGAATACGGACAGGTGGAAAAGGTCTAGAGACGTTTCACCCCGTTTTGCCTGCGGGCCGCTCGTGAGTGGTGCGCGGCATAGACCGTGTGGGAGGTGCGATGCCCTGGCCGGGTATCAAGCCAGACCACGCGGGCTGCAACCGCAAAGTCAGTTAGTCCCAACTCCGGGTCATCAGGTTTTGCAAATACCAACCGCCCCGCTTTTTTGCGGGGCCTTTGAAAGGCAGTACAATGGCCAAGAAAATTCAGGGTTACCTGAAACTTCAGGTGCCGGCCGGGAACGCATCCCCGTCGCCGCCAATCGGACCAGCGCTGGGTCAGCGCGGTCTTAACATCATGGAATTCTGCAAGGCGTTTAATGCGGCTTCGCAGGAGATGGAAAAAGGCTCACCCGTGCCGGTCACCATCACCATTTTCCAGGACAAGTCCTTCACCTTCAAAATGAAGACGCCACCCGCGTCTTACCTTTTGAAGAAAGCGGCCAACCTCAAGTCCGGCTCCACCGAGCCCGGCCGTTCCGTCGCCGGGTCCGTTACCCGCGATCAGGTGCGTGAGATTGCGGAAGCGAAAATGAAAGACCTCAACGCCAACGACATCGATCAGGCTATGCTGATGATCGAAGGGTCTGCGCGTTCGATTGGTCTGGAAGTGAAGGGCTGATCAGATGGCAAAAGTTGGAAAACGGCTCAAATCCGTGCGCGAAAGCGTCGAGCGCAACAAGCTTTACGGCATTACGGAAGCGGTTGATCTGGTCAAAAAAGGCGCGAGCGCGAAGTTTGACGAGACTGTCGAAGTGGCCATGAACCTGGGCGTTGACCCACGTCATGCGGACCAGATGGTGCGCGGTGTGGTGACATTGCCCAATGGTACGGGGCGCGACATGAAAGTGGCCGTGTTTGCCCGTGACGCCAAGGCTGATGAAGCCAAGGCCGCCGGTGCAGACGTTGTGGGCGCTGAAGACCTGATGGAATCCATGCAGGCTGGTGACCTCAACTATGACCGCGTGATCGCAACACCCGATATGATGGCCCTCGTAGGCCGTTTGGGTAAGGTGCTTGGCCCCCGTGGCCTGATGCCAAACCCGCGGGTTGGCACCGTCACGCCGGACGTGACCAAAGCTGTCAAAGACGCCAAAGGCGGTTCGGTTGAGTTTCGCGTTGAAAAAGCCGGAGTGATCCATGCTGGTGTTGGCAAGGCCAGCTTCACAGCCACCGCGCTGGAAGAAAACATCAAGGCGCTGGCCGATGCTGTCATCAAGGCAAGACCCAGCGGCGCGAAAGGCACCTATGTCAAGCGCGTTGCGGTCACCAGCACTATGGGTGCCGGTGTAAAAGTGGAGCCGAGCACGGTTCTGCCGACCGCTTAAGTGCTGCAGGATTGTTTGCGTTCTCGCTGTCGGGCTCTGCCCTTCGCTTCGCGGGAATGGCAAACGATTGTTGGGCGGATATTCACCGTCTTGTATCATGTATTGAAAAGGCTCCGATGAGTTTTCACCGGGGCCTTTTTCGTTGGGTGTTTGCGTGAGTTCGATCTTTGAGAGCTGTATTCCAGCTGCAAGCTGTTCGCATTGGCTTCAATCGCAAAGCGTCAAAGCGACTTGAGATATTCCAACAGATCCAGTCTTTGGTCTTCGCTCAAGCTGCTCGTTCCGTAGTCATGGCCCGCATTGTTGTTGCCGGAACCCGGCGGCCCGACGTGGAAGAGGAAGCTGTTTCCACCACCAGCCTTGGTTGAAAAGCCCACCTTGACTGGGTCCAACTCCCGGCTGCCGACGTAGAATGATTTCGGTCTTTGCGTGGCGGGAAGCAGCAGATCGTACAGGGTGGGCACGGACCCGTTGTGAAGATAAGGCGCGGTCGCCCAGATGCCGTCCAGCGGGCGGGCTTTATATCCCAAAACCGGATTCTTTGTGTTCATGCAGACCTGCCGCGCCTGAGCCCGGGATACAGGTCTGCGTTTTGCCGCGGCGAAATTCGTGCCGGATGAAAACCGGTCCAACAGACGCGCCGGTGCTGAGGCAGCGATGTCGCCAAAGTTCTCCTTCGCCACTCCGCTCACCATCACATGCAACATTGTGGAGCCGGGTTCCGACGACAGGAACGGCCGCCCAGTCAGGGGGTTGGGTGTGCCTTGCAGGCGACCGGAAGCCACATTGTAGGTGTAGGCGTTGCAAGCCATGTGGATGTCGGTCTGGTCTTCGGGCCGCGTATCGGCAAACAGGATCATGCGGTCAGTTGGCTTGCCCTTCTTTTGCGCGGTCTCCGGCGTGTGGCAACGCTGACAGTTTTTGGCGTATATGCGCTGCCCGCGCACCGCGCGCTCCGCATTGATTGGGGGCAGGTAGGCTGGCCATTTCGGCACATTCAGCTTCGAGATCATGCGTTCGAGGCGAATGATGTTTTTGGATTGCAAGCTTGATTTATAGTTTGCCCGGTCACCGTTTTTGCTAACAACAACCTCGCCAAACACACCGATGGCCTGGCCCGCATTGCGGCCATAGGCCCCAAGATCGGGGGCGGAGGCGTTTTGCTTCCAGACCGATGTGTTGCGGGCGGAGCCGTTCCACTGGACATATTTGTTCTTGTAGACATCCCACAGGAACGGATAGCTGACCGGCGCGGACGGCGGGTTTCCGCTGAACGCGCCGGCGCCCGCAAATTGGGTCATCTTGTTATAGAGCCGACCCAGCGCATCCACCCGCCCGTGGCCATATCGCACGCTGGTTGCGTTCGTGCGCTTGGCCTGCATCTGCCAGTTGAGATGCTTTTCGAAGGCTTCGGACAGGAGCGCACGATTGGCCGGTGTGTCCTTACCTGCCAGCACACGGACTGCGAATCGCTCCCACTTTTCCGGATCGCCTTTGGTCGCGACCAAGGATGCGTCCAGGTCCTCCACCAATGATTGGAAATCGGCGAGGCTGGCGCCTCCATAAAGCCGGGTTCGGTTGTTGCCAAACCGAACTTCGCTGATGTGGCACGCGCCGCATGTCATACCGAACCATGGTTCGGAAGTGCCTGCGGTTTTTCCCTCCTGTCCCGCATACCAGCGCAGTTTGGTGGCGATGAATTTTTCATCAGCCTGTTTGTCCACCGCGAAACCGGCGGGCAGGGCGCTGCCGGTGGAGGAGGGGAGATAGCCATAGGCTGCCATCGTGCCGGGGCTTGAAAACAGGGAATTGCTGCCCGCTTTCTCCAACGCCTTGTACCAAGTCAGCGGCATGAGCCGGGAGCCTTGGGAGAGGTGCTCAAACGCCCGTTCTTCTGATTTGTTCCAACCGTTTTGGAAGGCGGGCTCGGTTCCGGCAGCCGGTCTCAACGCCGAAAGCTGGCCGTCTGACGGGGTCGATTTGGGAACTGTTGCAGGATCGATTTCAAGGGCGGTTTCGACACGACACCCCGCGAGCGCGGTGGCGGCTGCCAAAACAGCGGCTGCCACGACTGTCCGTGATGGCATTCCAACTTCCGGAACGCTCATACCGGTCCCTCCGTCTCAATACCTGCCCAAGCTGGGCTGTCTTCGTTGGCTTGATGCTAGCGGGGCTTGTGCAGTCGCAAAAGGTGCCGATGCGGCAGGTTTCCGGCTGTTTTCGCGGGCTGTGGCTGAAGGGTGACAGCGGGGGATGCGCTTGGTCCGTGTATAGGCTGCAAAGAAGAGTATCAGATGTTCGGTTAAGCGGGTTTGGAGCCTGCAAGCAGTTCAATGCCCGGTTTTCATCCCCCTCAAATACATCAAACTCGATCGTCATCCTCAACCTCGTGATCCTAAAGATGCGTGAGTTTACGCTTGCCAACCATCTCCGACCTAGCCCATCGCTCCTTTGTCATCCCGGCACTAACTTGTCATCCCGGCCTTGAGCCGGGATCCAGAGCCGTGGCTGAGGCGCTCTCAGTTGGATGCTGAAGCGGCTGAGAGCAAAGCGCGTTATTCCATGCTGGGCACAATCGCGGTCCTTAACACTGGGTCCCGGCTCAAGGCCGGGATGACAAGGGGGAGGGTGCTTATTCCTTTGGAAGAAACTTGCTCAACACCTCCACGAGTTCGGAGGCTTTTGTTATCAACTTTTGCGCAGTGGGGTTTTCGTAGAGTTTGATCGTTGTTGTAGCGTCCCGAGACACATCGTGGTGCCTCGGTGCAGGCGGGAACTTACTTCTCTTCAAGTTTTTTGATCTGATCCAATATCTTGTTGATGATGGCTAAAGCCGAGCCAAGGGAGGCGTGGAACAACACCAATACGCTCGCCGGGCCCATTATTCCGTTCAGCAGATAGAATGCAGCTAACTTCAACGATCCTCGAATAGCAGCCTTCTGATTGCCGTCTAGCAACTTTTTCAGTTCGGTGATTTCCGCCTGAGTTAAGGAAATAGAGCCTCGCCCGATCGCCTCCAAGACATCTCCGGCAGTTGCAGCAGTGCGGCGAACAAAGTTTGCCCTTAGCAGCAGTTCTGAGGCAGCGAACCGAGCTTGAATTTCAAGGTTTTCGGCTGCCCGTTTTTGGTCGACTTCGAACGCATGTTGTTCTTGCAGACCTTCCCGGATGGGCTTGTTTTCTGAAAGAGCCTCAACAGCCGATGGATCGACGAGAGGGGATTCGGCGGCGAATTCACTTATATCGTCGGCTGCAGCAAAAAACTGTTCTAGGTCAATGGTTTTCAGCTTGTTTGTTATGATTTCAGTTTGCAGTGCTGAAAGCTCTGGGAAACAAGAGATGAAACCGGAGGTGCTTTGCTGCACCTCCAAAATCATTGATATGACATCGGGGTAATGCTCTTCGAGTGCGCCTTCCTTTGAATAGGTCAGAGCGTCGGAGTCGAGGCCGTCCTTGATTGAAAAAAGGCGGTGCTCGTCTGCCTCACTCAGGTTTTCGCCCAGTGCTGAAAGCAGTCGATCCACGTTTCCTAGGAGATGTCGAGACGCTTGGGTTTGTTCCAGGCGTTCCCTTAGACGCTCTAGCTTGGCAACCAGTTCTGCATGGAGCGCAGAAGCCAGTCGTTCATTAGAAGGCTTGGCTACGAGTGGTTGAGCAATGATTTTGCCATCTTGCTCTTCAAACGTGTAGGCCGCCGGGCCTTGGGCCAGAGTGTTTTCGTCTTCAAACGGCCAGCCCAGCACTTTTGCGACGCGGGCTATGATTTCGTCGGGTGTGCTGTCGTCTTTGTCGCCCCAAAAACTGTCCGGCTGCTTGGTCAGTTCGACGGCGCGGTCCTCGCTGAACAATTCGTTGGATGTGCTGTCGCGTAAGCTGCGCCACCAGTAGGCGATGAGTGGCCAGTTTCCTCCCGCATCGCCGTCCAGTCCTTCCAAGAAGGATAGAGCGTCATTCATTGTGTCCAAAAAGTAATTCGAATTTCCGTCATCACCAGAAAAAAGAGGTGCCGTGAGCAGAACTGAAACGATGCTGTTTGTTCGACCCGTTTCCAAATCCCAAGCGACGGCGGAACGGGCGGAAAGGGCGGAAACGGCGGAATGGGCGGCGGAATCGGCGGCGGAAAGGGCGGCGGAACGGGCGGAACGGGCGGAACGGGCGGAAAGGGCGGAAAGGGCGGAACGGGCGGAAAGGGCGTCGGAACGGGCGGAATCGGCGGCGGAAAGGGCGGCGGAACGGGCGGAATCGGCGGCGGAAAGGGCGGAAAGGGCGTATTCACTCATATCATGGGTCGGATATTTGCGGGCGACCCATGATATGAAGATACAGCGGAAGCTTGCGAGCGCAAGCTTTGGGACCGCAAGGTCCTCGGCCCAGTGAGCTGTATCGAAAGCCAAAGGCAGAACCCGCAGTGCGGACCGCATGGCAATTGCCTGCTGTTGTTCGACGCTCAGCGGCTCTAGTTTGCTGAATATCTCGCCATAATCCACAAAGCTTCCCCCTGTTCCTCAGGTCCATTCCTGATATGGGCCTGCTTGGCGCCATTCGCAACAAGGCACCCCTTGCCATTCTCCCAAACCTCTGACATATCCACTCCGCACTCATAATTGAGCGCACGGGAGGCTTGTGCCTTCCATCCTGTCCAAGACTGCTGGTGGCTTTTGTCTTAATGTCCAGCACAGACGGTGAGAAATAGGGTGGTTTGCCGACAGGCAAAAAGCACCCGTTCGAACACGAACCTTTCCATTGCAAGCAATGTGTAAGGGGGCAGGACACTGAGCCGTTGTTTCACATTTTGAAACAGCAAACAGAAACCGCCCCCCGGGCTTTTGTGCGCGCATTTGCGGGTGCCAAAGTCACGAGAGGCAAACTGGAGAGACAAATTGGAAAGAGCGGAAAAACGCGAATTTGTTGCCGAGATGAAAGACACGCTTTCGGGCGCTGGCTCCGTCGTTGTGGCACATTATGCCGGTCTCACCGTGGCGGACATGACGGAGCTTCGCTCCAACATGCGCGACGCGGGTGGAACGGTCAAAGTCGCGAAAAACCGCCTCGTCAAGCTTGCTCTTGAAGGCACGGAAGCTGAACACATGGCGGACCTCTTTAAAGGTCCTACTCTGATCGCATATGCGGAAGACCCTGTGGCAGCCCCGAAAGCGGCCAGCGAGTTCGCCAAGAAAAACGACAAGCTCGTTATTCTGGGTGGCGCGATGGGCGCAACCAACCTCGATGAAAACGGTGTGAAGGCTCTTGCCACCATGCCGTCCCTGGATGAACTGCGCGCGAAACTTGTTGGCATGATCAACACCCCCGCACAGCGCATCGCCATGCTCACCTCCGCACCTGCCGGTGCTGTGGCGCGTGTCATCGGAGCCTATGCCCGCAAGGACGAAGCTGCCTGAGGCAGTTGAACACATATCCAATCCCGCGCAGGCGCTCAGCTTTGACGCGGGGATCCCACCATCCTTGTTCGACACAGTATCGTGCGAACATCTATTCGAAGGACTACAACCATGGCTGATCTTCAAAAGATCGTTGACGAACTTTCCACACTGACCGTGCTGGAAGCTGCTGAACTTTCCAAAATGCTGGAAGAGCATTGGGGCGTTTCTGCTGCTGCTCCTGTGGCTGCCGCCGCTGCTGCCGGCCCTGCTGCTGAAGCTGTTGAAGAAAAAGACGAGTTTGACGTGATCCTGGCATCTGCCGGCGACAAGAAAATCAACGTCATTAAAGAAGTTCGCGGCATCACAGGTCTCGGCTTGAAAGAAGCCAAAGACCTCGTCGAAGGCGCACCAAAGCCCGTCAAGGAAGGCATTTCCAAAGGCGAAGCAGAAGAGCTGAAGAAAAAGCTCGAAGAAGCCGGCGCGACCGTCGAACTCAAGTAAGCGGTCTTCCTGCTTTTGCAGTGACTGTTCTTAACCCCCGTCGGGAAACCGGCGGGGGTTTTTTGTTGAATGAGTTGGCATGTGGATCGGGCTAGAGCGCGCTGATCACGCCTATTGCGCCGACGAGTATGAGGCTGAGGGCCCAGACGACGTCCAGGTTGAACCAGGCTTTTGATAGGAAATTCAAGCCGAGATAGAAGTAAGTGCCCGCTGCAAGGATGCCACCTGCTAATGTCATGGCCGCGGTATGGGCGATGGCCACTACGAGCGCGGTTTGAACGTTGCCCGCCATCAGCACGCCGGCCGCAAGATGGCCCGCATCCTGCTCCGCCGGGGCACAAATGCCGAGATAGATCGGCACCAGCATGAGACCGGCACCGTGCGCCATGGCCGCCAGAAATGACCACAGTGCCAGCTTGGACGGAGGCACACGGGACAGGAATTTTGGGTGGCGGCGGTTGATAAGCAAGTAGAAGCCGAGCGCAATGACGATAACACCGGCACCAATCCGGATTTCACTCTCCCACGAGACGAGGATGGTCATCATGGAAAACGGTAGCAGCACCGCCAACATGGCCACAAAATGCCCAATCGACAGCGCGGCGAGTGCCTTGAGCAAGGCGGATTTTTGCCGTTCCATCAAGGCCGATGAGACGGCCAGCGGCCAACCCAGTCCCGGGTTCAATCCGTGATAAAGACCCGAAACGATGACGGCCCACCAAAGGGCCGTCACCGATGTCACTTCGGGCAAGGTCTGTGCTCCGGCTTAAACCGAGGGATAGCAGAAACTGTCTGTTGAACAGTCGCCCCCTTCAAGCCGGATCTGGTGGCTGCGATAGCCGTCGGGGAACTCAACCCAGAAATCTTTGTTGAGCGTGATGCCGCCATTGTCTCCGACATCCGCCATCACCATCGCCGCGCCGCGCTCGCCGGGATAGAACTGATCGTCCCAAGTGGAGTAGAGCGAGTTGGTCCAATAGACCCGCTTGCCATCGCGGCTGATCTCCACCATTTGCGGGCCGTAGCCGAAGTCCTGGCCGTTGGGGTGTTTGGTCTTTGTAACGATGCCGCCAATTTCCACTTTGCCCGCCAGGGTCGGGTTCATCGGGTCCGAGACGTCATACTGGTGCAATTCGCCAGTGCCCCAGCATGCGACATAGAGATATTTGTCATCAAGGCTGAGGTCGATATCGGTCACGAGAGGCGGTACAGCGGAGAAGCCTTTGAGCAGGTCCGGCAGATCGTCCGGGTCTGCGGCCACCGGCGGGATGGTAATGGTTTTCTTGGCCTGGAACGTGCCGTTCTCGTCGCGCCACCACGTGAAGATCGCGCCTTCGAGATTGGATGTATCCACCACCACACCGCAAAAGCCGTATTCTTTGGCCGGGTCGTGGGCGGGGCGGATTTCCAAGGCCATCTGATGGTTTGCGCCAAGATCAATGGTCTGGATGTTTTTGCGGGCCCGCAGGTCCCAAAAATGGATCGAGTGGCCATATTTGTTGCTGAGCAGGTCTTCGGCCACAATTCCGTTTTCATACTGCGGTGGCAGGCCCCATTCAGAACTCACCATGTAATCGCGCGGCAGGTTCCACCAGAAGTCGTAGTGTTTGTCCTGCGCACCGCGGTCCATCTCGTAGCGGCCCAGCACATCGAACGTTTCGCAATCCATGATGAAAATGCCCGGAGGACCATCGGTCCCGTCCTCGCCGCCGCCACCAAGGGTGGACACGTAAATGCCTTCCGGTCCGCAATGAATGGTGTGCGGGCGCGAGTAACCCGTCTTTTGCATGATCTCATCGGCTTCGATGGTCTTGTGGATTTTCATGTTCATCGGGTCTTTGACGTCGATGACATAGATGCGCGATGACCGAATGCCCGGCACAATCAGATAGCGCCGTTCCAAAAAGGCGTGACCCGTCAGCGGGGAGAGGGCGGAGGAACAGGCGTTCCACCCGAAATGGTGAAACTCGTCCCCCAGATTGGGCATAAAGAGGCTGCTGATAATCTGCCCGAATGTCTTTGAGTTGGGGTCACAATCCACCACCGCAATGCCGTCCGGTTTGGAGCCGTCGGGACTGAGCATAAGCGTGAAAGCCAATGTCTCTACCGGCGCAGCCATGGCCAGTTTTGCTGTTGCGTAAAAAGTCGGGTCCGGGCGCATATTCATTTCGTGTCTCCTCCAACAGAAATATAAGTGCAGTGATTAGCGTGGCATTTCGCGCAGTCTTTTTGGTTGTGTCCTTGTTGCGTGCCGGATGAAACCAGACGTTGAACTGCTTGTCGAGCGAAGAGGCGGAGTTGGACGCTCACCGCCAGACCACAACACACTGGCGCGCGTGGCGGTTTGTTTGCTTTCACATTCTCTCATAAACAGGCGTTCGATGCCTTTTCTTTGCCACGAAGCCTGTTATACATAGTTTTGCGCGCGTTGGTCGGCCCGGTTGAATGGGGCTGACACTTTAGCACAATTTGAGTTCGAGATCCGACTTCACCGATTGGATGGGTGGAGATGCGGGTCTTTATGCCGTTTTGGCTCCGTATGATCCGGTTCCCTTGTTTTGGGTGTGGATGCGGCGGCATTGCGGCCCATTGAACGTTTGGTCTCCGGGACGGTGTGCGTCTTGCGAGATTGAATGATCGGCAGCTTTCGTTGGTGTGGAGACGGTTCCGCAGCCAACCTCCCAAAGGAGCTTATTCATCCATGGCTAAAGCCAAATCTTCTGCACAGTTTAACGGCCGCAAACGCGTCCGTAAGGTTTACGGCAATATCACTGAGGTGACGGAAATGCCGAACCTCATCGAGGTTCAGATGTCCTCATACGATGCCTTCCTGATGGTCAAAGAGCCGGAAGGTGGTCGCGGTGATGAAGGTCTGCAGGCGGTGTTTAACTCCGTCTTTCCGATTAAGGACTTTACGGGTGCCGCCCAGTTGGACTTTGTGCGCTACGATTTCGAAGCGCCGAAATACGACGTGGAAGAGTGCCGCCAGCGCGACATGACCTATTCAGCACCGCTTAAGGTGACGCTGCGTTTGATCGTTTTTGATATTGACGAAGATACGGGTGCTAAGTCGGTCAAAGACATTAAAGAGCAAGAAGTCTATATGGGCGACATGCCCCTGATGACGGGCAACGGCACGTTCATCATCAACGGTACTGAACGTGTGATCGTGTCCCAAATGCACCGTTCGCCCGGTGTGTTCTTCGATCACGACAAGGGCAAAACGCATTCCTCCGGCAAACTGCTGTTCGCCTCGCGCGTGATCCCGTATCGCGGCTCTTGGTTGGACATCGAGTTCGACGCCAAGGACATCGTCTACGCCCGTATCGACCGCCGCCGCAAAATCCCCGCCACATCGTTGCTGATGGCGCTGGGGCTGGATGGTGAGGAGATCCTCGAGCATTTCTACAACACGCTGACCGTGACCCATGAAGGCGATGGCGCTTGGCGCATTCCTTTTGATGGTGAGCGCTATAAGGGCACGAAGCCTGTTGAAGATGTGATCGACGCTGACTCCGGCGAGGTTGTGCTGGAAGCCGGTAAGAAAGTCACAGCCCGTACGATCAAGCAACTGTCTGAAAAAACCAAAGCCGTGCGCGGTACGACCGAAGACGTGATCGGGCAGTATCTGTCGGAAGACATCGTCAACATGGAAACCGGCGAGATTTATTTTGAAGCCGGTGATGAGTTGGATGAAGAAGGCATCACTGCTCTGCAAGAGATGGGCTATGCCGAACTCGATCTGCTGGACATCGACCACGTCAATGTGGGCGCTTACATGCGCTCTACGCTTGCTGCGGATAAAAATGCTTCCCGTCAGGATGCTCTGTTCGACATCTACCGTGTGATGCGCCCGGGCGAGCCGCCAACACCTGAATCCGCGGAAGCAATGTTCCAATCGCTCTTCTTTGATCGTGAGCGCTACGACCTTTCTGCGGTTGGCCGTGTGAAAATGAATTCGCGTCTTGATTTGGATGCCGAAGACACCGTGCGTGTGCTGCGCAAAGAAGACATTCTTGCGGTCATGAAAACGCTTGTGGAACTGCGTGACGGCAAAGGTTCGATCGATGACATCGACAACCTGGGCAACCGCCGCGTGCGCTCCGTTGGCGAGTTGATGGAAAACCAGTATCGCGTGGGTCTTTTGCGCATGGAGCGCGCCATTAAGGAGCGTATGTCTTCCATCGAAATCGATACTGTGATGCCGCAGGATCTCATCAACGCGAAGCCGGCGGCGGCTGCAGTGCGTGAGTTCTTTGGGTCTTCGCAGCTGTCCCAGTTTATGGACCAAACCAACCCGCTTTCGGAAATCACGCATAAACGCCGCCTGTCCGCGCTTGGGCCGGGTGGTCTTACCCGCGAACGTGCTGGCTTTGAGGTGCGCGACGTGCACCCAACGCATTATGGCCGCATCTGCCCGATTGAAACGCCGGAAGGCCCGAACATCGGTCTGATCAACTCTTTGGCCACGGTCGCGCGGATCAACAAATACGGTTTCATCGAAAGCCCGTACCGCAAAGTGGTGGATGGCATGGTGACCAGCGAGGTCGTCTATCTGTCCGCTATGGAAGAGGCCAAATATGTAGTGGCTCAGGCCAACGCACCGCTGGATGATGCTGGTAAATTCATTAATGAGTTCGTGATCTGCCGCCAGGCGGGCGATGTGCAAAACATGCCGGTTGCGGCTGTGGATTTGATGGACGTCTCTCCAAAACAGCTGGTGTCCGTCGCTGCGGCGCTTATCCCGTTCCTGGAAAACGATGACGCCAACCGTGCCTTGATGGGTTCCAACATGATGCGTCAGGCCGTGCCTTTGGTGCGTGCGGAAGCGCCATTCGTGGGTACCGGCATGGAAGCCATCGTGGCTCGCGATTCTGGTGCTGCCATCGGCGCACGTCGTGCCGGTATTGTGGATCAAGTCGACGCTACCCGTATCGTGGTTCGTGCAACGGAAGATCTGGACCCTGCCAAGCCGGGCGTGGACATTTACCGGTTGCAGAAGTTCCAGCGTTCCAACCAATCCACCTGTATCAACCAGCGTCCTTTGGTGCGTGTTGGTGATCAGTTGAACAAGGGGGACATCATTGCTGATGGTCCTTCAACCGATCTGGGTGACTTGGCGCTAGGCCGGAACGTGCTCGTCGCGTTCATGCCTTGGAACGGTTATAACTTTGAGGACTCTATCTTGTTGTCAGAGCGCATTGTGCGTGACGACGTGTTTACCTCAATTCACCTCGAGGAATTTGAGGTGATGGCGCGTGATACCAAGCTTGGTCCAGAAGAGATCACCCGCGATATTCCCAATGTCTCCGAAGAGGCGCTGAAAAACCTCGACGAGGCCGGAATCACCTATATTGGTGCCGAAGTTGGTCCGGGCGACATTCTGGTGGGCAAAATCACACCGAAGGGTGAAAGCCCGATGACGCCGGAAGAAAAGCTTCTGCGCGCAATCTTCGGTGAGAAAGCCTCTGACGTTCGTGACACGTCTCTGCGCATGAGCCCCGGTGCCTTCGGTACTGTGGTGGAAGTGCGTGTGTTCAACCGCCACGGCATCGAAAAAGATGAGCGTGCCATGGCGATCGAGCGCGAGGAAATTGAAACCCTCGCGAAAGACCGCGACGACGAGCAAGCGATTTTGGACCGCAACGTTTACGGTCGTCTGGTGGAGATGTTGTCCGGCAAGGAAGCCATCGCGGGGCCGAAAGGCTTTAAGAAAGGCACCAAGCTGTCTGCCGACTTGATGGATGAACATCCACGGTCGCAGTGGTGGCAGTTTGCCGTCGAAGACGAAAAGCTGCAGGGCCAGATCGAAGCTCTGCGCGGCCAATATGACGAGTCCAAGGGCATGCTGGAAGGCCGGTTCATGGACAAGGTCGAGAAGCTGCAACGTGGTGACGAGTTGCCGCCTGGCGTGATGAAAATGGTCAAAGTGTTTGTGGCCATCAAACGCAAGTTGCAGCCCGGCGACAAAATGGCGGGCCGTCACGGTAACAAAGGTGTGGTTTCCCGCATCATGCCGATTGAAGACATGCCGTTCCTAGAAGACGGAACACATGCCGACATCGTTCTGAATCCATTGGGTGTGCCGTCGCGCATGAACGTGGGCCAGATCCTTGAAACCCATTTGGGTTGGGCCTGTGCTGGTATGGGTCACAAGGTTGGCGATCTGCTGGAGGCTTATCAGTCGTCTGGTGACATCGCGCCGCTACGTCAGGAGTTGGAGGCTGTTTATCCTGCCAACGATCGCAACGAACCCGTGCGTGACTTTGATGATGCTTCGGTTGAACGGCTGGCTGACCAGCTCAAAACCGGTATCCGCATTGCGACGCCGGTGTTTGACGGTGCGCATGAGCCGGACATTGTTGAGATGCTGGAGCAGGCGGGGCTGGATGGCTCCGGTCAGT
The DNA here is from genome assembly GCA_039815595.1 of Pseudomonadota bacterium. Classification (GTDB taxonomy): domain Bacteria; phylum Pseudomonadota; class Alphaproteobacteria; order Rhizobiales; family Rhizobiaceae; genus Pseudahrensia. The sequence goes on from JBCBYZ010000044.1 coordinate 22,036, forward strand.
CCACTCTGTATGACGGTCGCACTGGAGAAGCTTTCGACCGTCCGGTGACGATGGGCTACATCTACATGCTCAAACTGCACCACTTGGTGGACGATAAAATCCACGCGCGGTCTATCGGTCCGTACTCGCTTGTTACTCAGCAGCCGCTGGGCGGTAAGGCGCAGTTTGGCGGGCAGCGTTTTGGTGAGATGGAAGTGTGGGCGCTCGAAGCTTACGGTGCGGCATACACTTTGCAGGAAATGCTCACCGTCAAATCCGATGACGTGGCTGGTCGTACCAAAGTGTACGAATCTATCGTGCGCGGCGACGACACGTTTGAATCCGGTATCCCGGAATCCTTCAACGTGCTTGTCAAAGAGATGCGCTCGTTGGGTCTGTCCGTGGAGTTGGAGAATTCCAAGGTGGTCATCGAACATGATGACGACGAAGACGGCGGGTACCAAATGCCGGAAGCGGCTGAGTAACGCTGATCGCTCTTACCATCGCGGCGCTTTGCGCCGTGGTGGGCTTCGGATTTAAGCGGCGCGTTTTGAAAGCCGCAGAACTTTTTAGGCACAAAGCGCGTGCCGCAAGGGGCGAGAGCCCAAGGAGAATACGACATGAACCATGAGGTCATGAATCTCTTCAATCCGCAGGTGCAGGCTCAGAGCTTCGACTCGATCCGCATCTCCATCGCAGCGCCGGAGAAAATTCTCTCCTGGTCGTTCGGTGAGATCAAAAAGCCGGAAACCATCAACTACCGCACGTTCAAG
>JBCBYZ010000158.1:0-6543 GCA_039815595.1 Pseudomonadota bacterium
AAACACGTAACGCACAACGAGGCTATTCGTCGGCTCGACGCGTTTGTTCATGTGTCGGCAGTGTCCCGCTCCTTCACCCAGCCGCCCGAAGCCCCGGGCGAAGGAGAGCGCTACATTGTGGCAGTTGGCGGCGAGGGAACGTGGGCGCAGCAAGACCAGGCTTTGGCCGCTTGGCAGGATGATGCTTGGGCTTTTTACCCGCCGCAGCCTGGATGGATGTGTTGGCTGGCAGACGAAGCAAAACATGTCTTATGGGACGGCACCGCCTGGGTTGATGCTGTGGATGTGGGTTCTGCACTAAGTTCGTTAAGCCAGTTGGGCGTGAACGCGAGCGCGGACGCGACCAACCGCTTGGCGGTGTCCAGCCATTCTGTTCTGTTGGATCATGCCGGACAGGGGCAGCAAACGAAAATTAACAAGGCGGCCGACACTCAAACGGCGAGCTTGTTGTTTCAAACCGCCTATGCGGGCCGGGCTGAAATGGGCCTGGCGGGTGATGACGATTTCCGGATCAAGGTGTCGCCCGACGGTTCAACGTTTCACGACGCACTGGTTGTGGACCGGCAAAACGGAGCGGTGACGTTTCCCAACTCGTCTTTTGCTTCGATCGGTGGGAGCGGTGGCGCGGCTCCTGCAGGTGCCGACGGTGATCTACAGTTCCGGTCCGGTGCTTCTTTGGTGGGCGGTGGCCCGTCGTTTGCAACCGCAACAGGAACGCTGACGACGCCTGGCAATGTGAGCCTGCCAGACACGTCGGACGTGAACACAGGGACGTTGAAAGTGAACGGCAAAGCGTTCGCCCATTTTTTTTGGCATATCGAACACCTTCTTCAGTGAAACCGCTGGCAACTTCACGCTAACAGGAGGGTCCAATACAGCCATCGGTTCTAACGTCCTGAAATCCCTCACGACAGGGCAAAGAAACGCTGCCATTGGTGCTCAGGCAATGATTTTCACCACCACCGGGTCGTTCAACATGGCGATCGGGTTTTATGCGCTTCGGTATAACACCACCGGAAGCCGAAACGTCGCGATCGGCGACGTGGCCGGTTACGGGTGCACGACGGCGGGGCGGAACGTCTTTATTGGCTTTGCTTCGGGCTATCGCGCCTCCACCGCCCAGCGCAATACGTTTATCGGGGACACGTCCGGCGATGATGTCACAAGTGGAGAGCGGAACACGTTCATCGGTGCCAATGCCGGGCAGGGGGTCGCAACCGGTGATGGCAATGTCATCCTGGGTGCATCGGAAACTCTGCCGCCGGACCTTGGCAACACGTTTATGCTTTTCGTTGGATCCCAGATTAAACGCATGGAGATCGATCTTGACGGCTATGTGTCGTTTCAAGGGCCGGTCCGACCCAAGAGTTACACCGTTGCAACTCTGCCTGCCGCTGCCGATGTCGGTGCCGGGTCACAGGCTTTTTGCACGGATGAAGCCGGTGGAGCCGTACCGGTGTTCAGCGATGGCCTTGCTTGGCGCCGCTGTACGGATCGAGAGGTCGTCTCATAAGACGCCTATTGCGGTTATCTCACCGCTTAAGCGAGAGTTGCCACCGTTCTTGTTTGCGCGGTAAGAGCACGTTTGTGAGGTTTGATGCACCAAAGGGAATGAGCGTGAAGCGGCTGTTCGATCTTTTGGTGGTGGTGTGCGCTTTACCTTTGCTCTTGCCGTTAACTCTATGTGTGGCTTTATTGGTGCGGTTTAAATTGGGGTCGCCCGTTCTGTTTCGACAGGTGCGCCCAGGTTTGAACAGTCACCCGTTTGAGATGATCAAGTTCCGCACCATGCGCAATGCGGTCGATCAGAACGGAGCGCCGTTGCCGGATGCTGAGCGCATGACACCGTTTGGTCGCATGTTGCGAGCACTTTCATTGGATGAATTGCCGGAACTTTGGAACGTGCTACGGGGCGAAATGAGCCTCGTTGGCCCCCGTCCGCTGTTGATGTCTTACCTTCCTCTTTATTCCGACACCCAAGCCCGCAGACACGAAGTTCCGCCAGGCGTCACGGGATGGGCTCAAGTGAACGGTCGCAACGCGCTAAGCTGGGAAGAGAAATTCGAACTGGACGTCTGGTATGTCGACAATCGTTCCCTTTGGTTGGACATAAAAATCCTGTTCATGACCGTGTGGAAAGTCATCACGAGAGACGGCATATCGGCACAAAACGAGGCGACGATGCCGGCGTTTCGGGGTTCCTATAAACCTTCCGATCTGGGCGATATCTGATACACAACAACAAAGTCTGCACCAAATTGTGTGGCGGCTTTTTTTGACGACGATTTGATGGAAAAAATATTTGGCGTATTATTTTGAGCCATGTTGAACAACTTCTCACCCATAGTCGCGCGGCGATCATTTTTATGAACCCGAGATAGCTTGCTGCGGTTTTGCCGTATCGCGTTGCCAGTCGACTTGAACACTCGAGCCTGTTGAAACTGAACTCCTCCCCGGAAATAGGACGCTGACGTGAGCTACAATTTGTTGTCTGCTGGTCTTCAAAACGAAGGAGATCAGGAATGTCGAAACGAAAGCAGTACTGCACGGAGTTCAAGGCCAAATTGACTTTAGAGGCGTTTAAGGGCGAGGAGACGATCAGCGAACTCGCCAGCGTGCAACGTCGAAACTGCCTATAAACACTTGACCACTTGCCAAACTCTTCAGGCAAATCACGTCAAGGCGCATTCGTGTGGGCAATCCAGAATACTCCATCCAAAATCAAACGGTGATCGGACGCAGGGCGACCTCCGCGCCTACGAATGCCAATCAGAAACGGTTCGAAGAACGACCATTCAGCATCATCCATCAACAAGCGAGCCAATAAAGCCTCCTCAAAAGGAAGGATGAATCAGAAATCAGGCAATTTAGGGATCCAGTTTGTCAACCAGACCTAGATGATTGCCTTTGCTGGAACGCCAACAACAGTGGTGCTTGAAGGCACGTCTTTTGTGACAACCGCATTTGCGCCGATAACCGCGTTTGCGCCTACAGACACACCCTCTAGAATGACTGCGCCGGAGCCGACCATTACTGACGGGCCAAGAACAACCCCGCCGGACAAAGACGCGCCTGGCATAATACACCCCCAGTCGCCAATTACTGAATCATGGCCAATCAGCGCGCCGTGCGACACATAAACATGCGCACCAACGGAGGCATGGACACCAACACTGACACCGGCATGGATAACCGTACCCGGACCAAGGGTAGCGCCGGTCGCAACCCACACCGCTCCGGGGTGAATAATCGGATCAGCAGCTTTAAGCCCCAGTGCTTCCGCACGTAGTGCAAATTTCTCTCTAGGAATTGGATATCCCACCGCGCTGACGTAGTCGATTTTGGGCGCTTTTAGATCTTTAATGCGTTCCTGTGTGAGAACATAATACTCTACACCCCGCGCGCGAAACTGTTCAAATGCAATATTTTCAGGGTGGTCATCAAAACCGCATACAACTTGGTATTTGAGTTCTTTGACGTTGCACTCTTCGATGACCCCTAACAAATCGCTCGCGTGCCCCCCACCGCCCAACAAAGCGAGTGGAGTCAAAGCCATTTGCATTCACCGTCTGTATGTTTGTATTTACCTGTAACGGATAAAGAATCCGAATTCACTGTTACGTGGCTAGTTAAGCAACTTACGTCTCGATATAGCTTCTGAAAAATGCTGGTCTTTGCGATGCCTTGGGTCCCGGCAAGATCAAAGGTTTGTTGGACGATTTCCCTGCAAACACGTGTTGTCAGGACGCTCATCAGTCTAACTTCCCGCAATTTCTGCCCGGATGGATGTGTGCCAGATACTACGGTCTCCCAGACAGCCGTAATTGCTGACTTAAATGCGCTGCGGCACATCAGGTATTTGGCTTCAGAGACTTCGAGGTCATGCATCACACTCGTTTGCTGTATATATAGTTCGCCAGTCACTCGACTTTTGCGGGTTTGGAGAAGGGACTGTGCCTCGCTTAAGGCACGCTGAGCGATACCCAGCTGGGTTGCCGCGCAGCATATTGAAAACGGCCAGACACCGGTTGCAAAAACTGACCATGGTGAAGACTGCAGAACATTATCGCCTGTTTTCCCCAAGGTCGTGCTGTCTATCGCTCGCGGCCACCGTATCAGATGGTCGTGGCTCACCATTTTATTTTTTACAATTACGTCATGGCTACCGGAGCCCGCTAAACCCATAACGTTCCAAACCGGGTCGATCTTTGCGTCTTGGCGCGGAACAAGAACGCTTCTAATTATCGGTTTGTCGGTCTCCTCCGGTCTCGTAACCCGCACACTGCCGCCGACAAAGTCAGCGTGAGTCGATCCTGTTACCCAGCGCCAGTGGCTATCTACCTGAATACCGTTTTTTGATCTTGGCGCGTCGTGGCCTGCCATGTTGCTCCATGCAAGCGTGAAGTTATTCTCGTTAAAAAAGTATCTTCTAAAATCTTCACTCGATGATGTGTGAACAATCGCTGAAGAAACAGATCCATGCGCCACGATCCAGCCTACGGATCCATCTGCGAAAGCCAAACTTTCCACGATTTCGAGCCATTGTGGTAATGACTGTTTTAGCCCTCCGATCGCTTGCGGCAAAAACATCCTGAATAAGCCCAATTCCTTAGCTTTTTTGTAGATGTTGCTAGATACGTCTCGCTCGACTTCGGCGAGTTCTGAAAGCTCGCTGGCCTCATCGCACAAAGCGTTAAACTCGTCAGAGAAACCCATTTACCGGTTCCGCTTCCTGTCTGTGGTTTCGATCTGATTACAGTATGATCAGGGTCATGGAAACCCATTGCCGCCGCGATCCCTCCATAATGAAGAGCAATCCATCTGCGCGTAAAAAATCGTATATCTATCGAAAATATCGAAGTTAATCTGTGGGTGTTACCACGTTCTCATGCTAACCTGATGGTTGGAATAGCTTTCGCTCAATTTCTTTTAACCAGTTGAATGATTGGACGTAAGGCTGCCAACTAATCTGTTGCTGGGAACGCCATTTTGCAGAAAACATCCCTTCCCCCCCATTGGCCACGATTTACGCAGGAAGAAGCTGACGCTGTGGCTCGGGTTTTGCTTTCCAACTGTGTGAATCAGTGGACTGGTGAGGAAGTTCGAAACTTTGAGAAAGAGTTTGCGGCATGGTGTGGGGCCGACTACGCCGTCGCTTTGACCAATGGAACGGTGGCGCTTGACCTTGCCTTGAATGGCTTGGGTATAGGGGCTGGTGACGATGTGATCGTGACGCCCCGCAGTTTTATTGCTTCCGCATCGTGCGTGGTGAATGCTGGTGCGAACCCGATATTTGCAGACCTGGACCGGCATAGCGGAAACCTGAGTGCGGATACGATTAAAGCGGCTCTTACGGAACGCACCAAAGCGGTCATTCTCGTTCATTTGGCGGGCTATCCTTGCGACATGGACCCAATCGTTGCCTTGTCTAAGAAGCATGGCTTTCAGATTATTGAGGACTGCGCTCAAGCCCATGGTGCCCGTTATAAGGGAAAGCCCGTCGGTGCTTTTGGCGCGGTGGCGGCTTGGTCGTTTTGTCAGGACAAAATCATGACCACCGGTGGTGAAGGCGGCATGGTAACCACCAATGATCAGGACCTTTGGCGTCGTATGTGGTCGTTTAAGGATCACGGCAAGGACATGGAAGCCATCAAACGGACGGACCATCCGCCGGGGCATCGGTTCATCCACACCACGATAGGAACCAACTGGCGCATGCTGGAAATGCAGGCCGTGATCGGCCGTATCCAGCTTAAGCGCATGGACGACTGGCACGCAGCCCGCACCCGCAATGGCGAACGTTTGGCGCGTTGTTTGCAGCCGTTTGCAGACGAGGTTTGGGGTGGGAACGCGCGAAATGGCGAAGGGTGCATCCGGTTATACGGGTTGCCATGCGCTTCCTGCTCGGGAGACTGCACAACGTCATCCAGCTGTGCTCATGCATACTATCGCTATCATTTTTTCGTTCAGCCGGAGCGTCTGAAAGATGGTTGGACGCGTGATCGAATTGTTGATGCCATCGTTGACGCGGGCGTGACCTGCCAGCAAGGCACTTGCTCGGAGATTTATGAAGAAGGCGCTTTTCGTAACGGTCCTTACTATCCTTCCTCGCCACGTATTGTAGCGCGTGAGCTGGGCCGAACCAGCGTGATGCTTAGGACCGACCCATCTCTGACCGACAAGGATTTGGATCAGATGTGCACGGTGCTCAGGGACGTTCTGACGGCTGCGTCGCAGTCTTGCTGATGCCAAAGATCGCCGATTGAAACCGTTATCTTAACGGGCGGTTACCGGCGGACATACAGTTTGATCCAAACTGGTGAGGCGGCCTCAATTAAGCTGCGCTAAGGCATATAAAGGTGTCGTTGAGTCGACTTTCAGCATGCTTCTCTAAGGGCGGATTGAACCGCGCCGGGTTTGTCGGAGGCTCCAACTCCTGAGTAGGATGGAGCATGACAAACAAGACAACGAACAAATATTCACCTGAGGTCCGCGAACGAGCGGTGCGGATGGTCCTGAACAACGAAGGCGAGCACGGCTCGC
>JBCBYZ010000130.1:0-9406 GCA_039815595.1 Pseudomonadota bacterium
CCGCGATCACACGGCCTTCTTGGCGATGGCCATTATACCGAGGCGGTGGATCAGATGTTTGCCGAGACGCTGCTGCAGGGCGCACTGGCGGGGTATCGGTAAAGCGTTATACGAAAAAATTGAGCGCCTTCGGCGCATGCTGTTTTTCGCTTTGGGGCTCTGCCCCACCTCTCTTCGAGAGGTTCCCCGGCATATTTGGACCAGAAAGAAGGAGGGCTTACTTGTTCCGGCCCTTTTGCCAGGCCCAGGCGTCGCGGCACATCGCTTCGAGGTCGCGGGTGGCTTGCCAGTTCAATCGATCATGGGCCAGCCTTGGGTCGGCGAGCGAGGTGGCAATATCGCCGGGACGGCGGGCGGTGATCTCGTAAGGGACGGGCTTGCCGGAGGCGGTCTCGAAGGCGCGGACCATCTCAAGCACCGAATAGCCCTGCCCGGTGCCCACATTGATCTCATGCACGCCTGGGCTCGCCCCTGTCAGCGTGAGCGCGGCGAGATGCGCCTCCGCGAGATCCATCACATGGATATAATCGCGCACGCCGGTGCCATCGGGCGTATCGTAGTCATTGCCAAAAACCGACAGCTTCTCGCGCCAGCCCACGGCGACCTGCATGAGATAGGGCATCAGATTGTTGGGGACACCTTGCGGCGCCTCTCCGATCCGGGCCGACGGATGCGCGCCTGCAGGGTTAAAATAGCGCAGGTTCACCACCGCGAGTTCCACCTTGGCGCGGCTCCAGTCTTCGGTGATCTGCTCGACCATGCGTTTTGACTGGCCATAGGGGTTGGTGGGACGCAGCGGATGGTCTTCCTGAATGGGCACCTGATCGGGATCGCCATAGACCGTGGCGGAAGACGAAAAAACGAGCCTGTTACAGCCGATTTCGTCCATGGCCTGGAACAGCGTGACGCTGCCGCCGACATTGACGCGGTAATATTCCAGCGGGTTGGCAACGGCGTCGCCCACCGCTTTCAGCCCGGCGAAATGAATGACGGCATCGGGTTTGAACGATGCCAATGCGTGGGCCAGGGCCGGACCATCTGTGATGTCGACGCGTGCGACTTCGGGGCTGTGTCCTGCGATCCCGGCAATGCTGTCCGGCACGCTTTCCTCGGCATTGTCGAAATTGTCGAGGATCAGGACCTCATGGCCCGCTTCCAAGAGGGCGACCGAGGTATGGCTGCCAATGTAACCGGCGCCGCCGGTAACGGCGATACGGGACGGGTTTGCATGGGTCATGATGGATCAGGTGACCATGCTCTGGGGAATGGACCTGGGCGCATCGGGGCCTTGGAACAGACCGAAGGCGCAGGATTCCTTGGCGATCGAGATCACTTGCTTCTGATCATCTTTCGGCAAGGTCGTGCTCCAGCGGGTCGCGGCGGTCAGCGGGTTGCGTACAAGGTCATGATACCCATCGGCATCGCCGTCCTGGTCCAGCGAGCGGGCAATGAACGCGTCACACTCCTCGGCCCAATCAAGGCCACACCACTCCAAAAGGTCGGCAAAGGCTTCGCGGGGATGCGCGCAGAGGTCTTCATAGAGAACGACGCGCATGTTTTCACGCCCGTCGATCTTGCGCAGAACGACATCGTTCAGCACCGACCAGCGATAGGCCATGATTTCCAGCTCGGTGAAGTCCTCTTCGTGCAATTCGTCGGCGGTGCGCCCGTCAAACGAATAGAGCCGGGCCAGCTCTTCGCGCGGTGGCAGGTAGACCGGGGTCATCTTGCCGCTGTTCATGCCCTTGCTTTGCGAGGCGACATAGCCGCAGGGGTGCCGGACGACATAAATTACCTTCATATCCGGGTTGGATTGCGCGAATTCTGGCGCATAGCTTTGTCGCGTGACGGTTTTCACAACGGTATGCGACGGTCCGGGCCGGCCGGTGAAATCGGGGACTTGCACAAAGGGGCGCTTGGCTTCCGGCAACAGCGTGCTGACCATGCTGGCGCCATACATATAGGTGTTGCGCAAATGGTGCGCGGCGTTGCTGCGATAGGGCTTGCGCAGGATGGGGCGCTTGCGCATGGCGCGCAGCGGGCGTCTGCTGAAATATTTCTCAGCCATTTCGCCCACGGTTTTTTCCGTGATCACATCCCCGAACCGATAGACGAGATCCGGTTCATGAATGGCAAGAACACTGGGGTGATGGTCAAAGACCTTTTGCACCCAACTTGTGCCGGAACGCCCTAGTCCATTGATGAGAATACGCTTTGTCACAATCCAATCCGGGTCAGGGTTGTCGCCTAGGGGGGAGAAGCGCGGATAGGTGATCTCAAGGTAACCGTCTTCAAACTCCACGTCGGGACGCACCTCGTAGGACACCCAGTCAGCCAGATAGGTTCCCGCAATCCCCCAATTGGCCCGTTCTAGTACCTTACCGACACCAAAGAACCACCAGCAATAAACGGAGTAGAATGCACAAAATGCGAAGGCCAAAAGCAAACCGTAACGGCGTAAAAATGGGGGCCGGAAGACTTCTTCATGGCGGGCTTGAAGGTCGGCAATTTCCGCATTGGTAACCGTGATGGACATCAGCCTCTCCCAAATTCAAAGGCTTGCGCGCCAACCAACCGACCCCGCAACCACGCTGAGAACTGATCCACGATCACGATGGTGATGAAGAGCAGTAAGATAATGGCGATGGTTTTGGCCTCATGTCCGCGTGAGATGGACAGGCGCAGGGACTCACCGATGCCGCCGCCGCCAACCGCGCCGATGATGGTGGATGCGCGCACGTTGATCTCAAACCGCAACAAAGAGTAACTCATGAAATTTGGCATGACCTGCGGGACGATGCCGAACCGCACGCGTTCGACCCAATTTGCGCCGGAGGCCCGCAGGCCTTCGTCGGGACGCATATCGGCGTTCTCCACCACTTCGAAGTACATTTTACCCAGCGCGCCAATTGTGTGGATCGAGACCGCGATGATGGCGGCGATGGGACCAAGGCTAAAAATCGCCAGAAAGAAACCCGCAATCACGATCTCCGGAAACGCCCGCAACAGCTCCATAAACCGGCGCACAAAGAAGCGCAGCCAGCGGCTGGTGGTGAGGTTTTTTGCCGCCAGAAAACACAGCAGAAAACCAAATGTGAAACCGATGAGCGTCGACAGCAGAGCGATGTTCAGCGTTTCAGCCATTTTGTAAAAATACTGGGGGACGTAAAAACTGTCGGTCAGGTAGATGCGACCGTCGTCGTAATTGTATTTCAAACTGCCGTCGTCATAGGGGCTCGTGAGATCGAACAAGGCACGGAACGGCTCAATCCAGTCGCGCGGTATGAAGTCGAAGAAAAAATCAAAGACATGCGGCAGACGATCGAAGAACTTGCCGGAATTGGTCTCGTTGGCAAACCAAAGTGAGGCCCCCATGGCCACCACCATGGCGATGACACCGCCCCAAGTGTAAAGCCGCTTTCGGCTGTGCATTTCGCGCCAGTGGCCTTCCACGATGGCGCCTTTGGCGGACAATTGACCGGGCCCACTGGGTCCATCGGGGCCGGTGTTTGAAGCGGACCCAAGACGCGGATCAAGCGTTGATTGAACAGTCACAGCTTAGCCAACTTGAAATGGAGACGGGAGAAACAACGAAGGAGTGTTTCTCTTCTTGCTGGCGGCATGAGCGCTTTGCAGCGCAGGAACGCGCGTCAAAAATGGCCCTAAGCCGACAACAACAAGAGAGGCCGTCGCCCCATCCACATCCGGACAGGGCGACGGCCAAAGCTTCGTTCAGTGGTTAGGAGCCGATTTTGGCTTTACGCGCTGCCACGATGGTTTCGTAGAAGGAGTGGTTCACGTCCACGTAGCCTTTGTAAACACCGCCCTGAACAGACTTGAAGCAATCCGGATGCTGCTCCGGCATTGTCTTCATGAAGGAGATGAACTTGGCGCGCACGTCTTGGTCCAGTTTGTTGGACACAACGATTGGACCGTTGGGGATCAAAGGCGAGCGCCACACTTCGGTTACGTCGGCCATGTCCAGCAGGCCTTTGTCGACCATTTTGCGGATGTTACCGGCTGTGTAGCCATCGTCATAATCGCCGACACCGGAGGACCATGTCACGGCCGCATCAAACGTGCCTTTGAGCATTTCGAGGACACCATTTTCGTGACCGCCACCGAAGCCGGTGCTTGCGAAATATTTGTCCATAGGCATGCCCAACTGTGCCGGCAGAGCCACGGATGGCACCAGATAGCCGGACGTGGAATCCGGGTCAGCGAAGCCCAGGGACTTACCCTTCATGTCTTCAATGTTTTTGATGCCGGTCTCTTTTTTGGCCAGCATGATGGAGTAGTAACCTGTGGCGCCGTCAACCTGCTCAGTCGTCAAAACAGGATCAACCGCCTTGGGGTCGGTGAGATAGACCTTGGCGTAACCGGAGGCGCCCAGTTCGGCGTAATCGAGCGTACCGCCCAGAAGACCCTGGATCACACCGTCATAATCAGCAGCGGGGAAGAGCTTGACTTCCGACACACCGATGGCGGCTGGCAGAAGGTCGATCAAGCACTGGTTGTTGCGCAGACGGTCAGCTTCGTTTTCGCCGCCCAAAATGCCGACGCGGAAGACGTCTTGCGCGAATGCGGGGGCAACAGATGAAACGGCAAGTGCGGCAACGGCCGTGGTGGCCAAGAGCAGTTTTTTCAACACGGGGTTTTCTCCATTGAAAAGATTGGTTCCATGTCTGCGACCTGAAACCGGGTTGGATTGGTGTCGTCTTTCAAGCGGACACGTCCGCTGGAAACGGGATCAGTGCGTTTGATGCGATGCGGGCATCACAGCCTCGCCGTTGGCAGGTGGCACAACGGCCTTCTTGCGGCGCACTTTTGATGCTTTGGGAGACGCGGCGCTCGGCGCAGGCACTTCGTTTGGAGCCGTGTCATTTGCCGCAAGGCTTGTGGACGTCACCGCTTCTGAAAACGCGTCCTTCATGCCTTCCACACCATAGATAGCGCGGGCGGCCTCCATGGTGAGTTCATCCGGCCCTCCGTCGAACACGACCTTGCCTTTGGACATGCCGATGATGCGCTCACAATAGGCGCGGGCTGTATCCAGCGTGTGCAGGTTGGTGATCACGGTGATGCCGTCGCGACGATTGATTTCCCGCAGGCTCTCCATCACCACCTGCGCATTGCGGGGATCGAGAGACGCGATGGGTTCATCCGCCAAAATGGCTTTTGGGTTTTGCATCAAGGCGCGGGCGATGGCGACGCGCTGTTGTTGCCCGCCGGACAGTGTAACGGCCTGTTGCAGCGCGGTTTGCACGATGTCCAAACGCTCCAGCGCCGCAAGCGCCATGGCGCGCTCTTCGTCTGAAAAAATGTTGAGGAGGCTCTTGAGCGTCGACCGGTGGTTCAATCGACCCAGCAGCACGTTGGTGAGGACGTCGATGCGCGGCACCAAGTTAAACTGCTGGAAGATCATCGCGCAGTCGCGATGCCAAGCCCGCAGCGGCGCGCCCGCCAGTTTGGAGACGTCCACGTCGCCGAAATAAATGCTGCCTTCCGACGTGTTGATCAACCGGTTGATCATCCGCAACAGGGTGGACTTGCCCGCGCCGGAGGACCCGATAATGCCGACCATCTGACCGGCTGGGATGTCCAGCGAGACGTTATCCACCGCCGTGTTTGCGCCAAACCGACGGGTCACGTTTTCCAAACGCAGCATGCACGCACCATCCAAGACATTTGTTACCTGCCGAAGCCGGTACGTGCGCCCAGTGAAGGATTGGTGACGTTTTTATTGCAGTTGTGTGACTGTGGAAAAAGTTGGCGGCGAGAAGGTTAAATCTCGTATTTTTCCAAGAACGCTTCGGCTGACAAGGCGCGGAAATCGGGCAGTGCTTGACCCAGTTTTGCGTGGTCCCAATCCCACCAGGCCAAGGCTTGCATGCGTTCGGCGATGGCGAGGACAAATCGCTGCCGGATGGGCTTTGCCGCTACACCGGCAACGATTGTGTAGGGAGCCACATCCTTAGTCACCACGGCACCGGAACCGACGACCGCTCCGTCCCCAACTGTCACGCCGGGCATGATTGTCGAGCCATGGCCGAGCCACGTATCGTGGCCGACGGTGACGGCATTGTCGCGCCGCCACTCAAAAAACGCTTCATCCATGTCGGCATCGGGCCAATAGTCTGCAGCGCGGTAAGTAAAGTGATGCTGGCTCGCCCGGTCCATGGGGTGGTTGGTGGCGTTCATGCGCACGTTGGAGGCGATGTTGGAGAACTTGCCGATCGTGGTGCACCAGGCGTCGCAATCCTGCATCAGGTAGGAATAGTCGCCCACCACACTTTCAGCGATCCGTGTGCGGGCAGCGACCTCCGTGTATCGCCCCAATGTGGACGCTGTGACGATGGCGGTCTCATCAGTCCAAGGTTCCAGACCCAGCTTTTTGACAGCCATCGTTTAGGCCGCCCGATCCAAGGTGAAGGCGGAGACGTCGACATAGCGGTCGGCCACTTTTTCGCGCATGTCCTGGTCGTGGAAAATGCCCAGCATGGCGACACTCTTGGCTTTTTTCTCGGCGATCAATTCCGCGACCACGGCCCGGTTTTTTGCGTCCAGAGACGCGGTGGGCTCATCCAAGAGCAACACCGGATAGTCGGCGATAAATCCTCTGGCGATGTTGACCCGCTGCTGTTCACCGCCGGAAAACGTGGCGGGTGGCAAGTTCCACAGGCGTTCCGGTAGGTTGAGCCGTGCCAACAAATCACGCGCGCCGGACTGAGCCAAAGCGTGATCCATGCCCTGATCGGTCGCCGCTTCCGCAACCACATCCACCGCGCTGACACGGGGGATAACCCGCAAGAACTGGCTAATATAGCCAATGGTTTTGCGTCGCAGATCCAGGATCGACCGGGCGTTGGACCAAGCGACATTGACCACCGTGCAGTCGCCTTCCGCCTGGCGGTGGCGCACGGCGATGTCGCCCGCCTCGGTGCGGTAATTGCCGTAGACCATTTTCAGGATTGAGCTTTTGCCGATACCCGAAGGACCGGAAAGCACCACGCATTCACCCGCATCCACGGTGAAGGTGACGTTTTCGAAAACCGGCAGGATCAACCCGCCCTGCAAATGCATGGTGAATGTCTTTTTGACGCCTTCCAGCGCCAGCATCGTGTTGGGGTTTGCGATTGTGGCCATGGTCACACCTGCAAAATGGAAGAGACGAGAAGTTGCGTGTAAGGCTCGCGCGGGTCGTCCAGCACTTGGTCCGTCAGCCCGGTTTCGATAACCCGCCCGGATTTCATCACCATCATGCGATGGGACAAAAGGCGTGCCACCGCCAGATCATGGGTCACTACGATGACAGAAAGTCCAAGGTCCGCAACGAGGCCGCGCACGAGATCAAGCAAACGCGCTTGCACTGACACGTCCAGCCCACCCGTGGGCTCGTCCATGAACACAAGTCGCGGCGACGTGACGAGGTTGCGGGCAATTTGCAGCCGCTGGCGCATGCCGCCGGAGAACGTGCGCGGGCCGTCATCCACCCGGTTGGCGGCAATTTCCACCCGGCCCAACCAGTCCAGCGCTTGGCCGCGAATGTTGCCATAGTGGCGCTCTCCGACGGCCATCAAGCGTTCGCCGACATTGGCCCCTGCCGACACGCCCATGCGCAAACCATCAGCCGGATTTTGATGCACAAAGCCCCAATCGGTGCGCAACAAAAACCGCCGCTCAGCTTCTCCCATGTCGTAGAGATTGCGCAAGTGCCCGTCGCGCATCCGGTATTCCACCGTGCCTGACGTGGGGGCGAGGTTGGTGGACAGGCAGTTGAGCAACGTCGTCTTGCCCGATCCGGATTCGCCGACAATCGCCAGCACTTCGCCGCGCCATAGTTCAAAGGACACGTCCAGACACCCGGCTTGAGAGCCGTAGAATTTCGAGATGCTGCCCGCGCGCAAAAGAGGTTGATCGCTCATGATACGTCCGGCGCTCGCAAGTCTCTGGAAAAGGCGCATGGCGCCAAAGGCAAGTCCACGATTTCACCCACGATGGGACCTCCGTCAGGGTCTCTCGCAGCCTTGATCGCGGCCCATTCCGGATCAGCCATAAAAGCAGTCCAAGCGCGCTTCATGTGCGCCTCATCAGACCAAGCCATTAGATAGGCAAAGGCCGGTTTTTCATTATGGCGCGTTTCCCACATGGCCACGATTTCAAATTCGTGATCAGCCATGATGCGAGCGGCATGATTTTTAAACCGGTCCAGAAATTCCTGCCGGGTGGGCTCAAAGATTTCGTAAATGCGCAATTGATTGATCATGCCACGTTCTCCGCTTCAGATGACATAAAGTCCGGCTGTTCGCCGACGTGACCGGCAGCCCGCCGCTCTTCGCAGTAGTCGCTGTCGGAACAGGTAAACATCCGTCCGCCTTGGTCGTCGATCACCACTTCGTCGAAATACACGTCTTCGGCACCGCACAGGGCGCAGGCCAGGCCTTCAAATTTTTGCACTTCAAAGGGGTGATCTTCGAAGTCCAGTGACACGACTTTTGTGTAGGGCGGGATGGCGTAGATGCGTTTTTCGCGGCCAGCGCCGAACAGTTGCAATGCCGCGCAATTGTCCATCTTGGGATTGTCGAACTTGGGGGTCGGCGACGGGTCCATCACGTAGCGGTCGTCCACCAAAACGGGATAGGCGTAAGTGGTGGCGATGTGGCCGTGGGTGGCGATGTCTTCATACAGTTTGACATGCATGAGGCCGTATTCTTCCAGAGCATGCATTTTGCGGGTTTCGGTTTCCCGCGGCTCCAAAAAGCGCAGCGGCTCCGGGATGGGCACTTGGTAGACCAGCGTCTGACCCTCTGTAAGCTCATGCTCTGGGATGCGGTGGCGGGTCTGGATTATGGTGGCGTCCGCCGTCTTGCTGGTGGTGGCCACGCCCGCCGTCTTTTCGAAAAAGCCGCGTAACGCCACAGCGTTTGTTGTGTCGTCAGACCCTTGGTCGATCATTTTGAGCACATCGTCTGCGCCGATAATGGCAGCCGTCACCTGCACGCCACCCGTCCCCCACCCATAGGGCATGGGCATTTCACGGCTGGCGAAGGGAACCTGATAACCGGGGATCGCGATGGCCTTGAGGATCGCGCGACGGATCATCCGTTTCGTCTGCTCATCAAGATACGCGAAGTTGTAATGTTGATCGATCATTCCGCAGCCTCCGGCAATGCTTCTTGCTGATCTTGCTCGCTTGCGGCTTCCGCCCGCATTTTGCGAACGAGATCGAGTTCGGCCTGGAAGTCTACGTAGTGCGGGAGTTTTAAGTGCTCCACGAAACCTGTGGCCTGAATGTTGTCGGAGTGGGAGAGCACGAACTCATGGTCTTGTGCCGGGGCCATCAACTCTTCGCCGAGTTCTTCCCAGCGCAACGCCCGGTCCACCAGCGCCATGGACATGGCTTTGC
>JBCBYZ010000007.1:0-45762 GCA_039815595.1 Pseudomonadota bacterium
ATTGTGCGCACAACGGCCAAGGAGTTCATCGCAGCCAAGCTCGACGAACGGGACAACCGTCACAAGAAGGCCGGTCAATCCCGGTATCTGGTGGAACCGAATGTCAAAGAGAGCAAAGGCGGCCAACGCGACCTGCACACGCTGTTTTGGATCGCAAAATATTACTACCGCGTACGCAGCCAAAAAGAGCTGCGCAAGGCGGGCGTGTTTTCAGCAACCGAATTTGCCAAGTTCAATAAAGCGCAGGACTTTTTGTGGGCCGTGCGATGCCACCTGCATTTTGTGACCGGACGAGCCGAAGAGCGGCTGTCCTTTGATCTACAGCCGGTTCTTGCGGAACGCCTAAACTACTCAGACCGCCCGGGTGCCAGCGCCGTTGAACGGTTTATGAAGCACTACTTTCTGATCGCTAAAGATGTTGGCGACTTGACCCGCATTCTATGCTCCACGCTGGAAGAACAAAGGGCAAAGTCCGCCACAGGCCTCTACGGCATGATTGGCGCCCTCACCCGGCGCAATAAGGCGATCCGGGGCACGAAGGAATTTGTGAACCAGAATAACCGCATCAACATCGCGCATGAAAACGTCTTCGATGTGGAGCCGGTCAATCTTATCCGCATGTTTCAACTGGCCGATGAGCACGATCTGTTGTTTCACCCGGATGCAATGCAGTTGGCGACCCGCTCACTCAACCTCATCGATGCAAAACTACGCAAAGACCCGGATGCCAATGCGCTGTTTTTGTCCGTGTTGACGTCCAAAAAACGACCGGAGCGGGTGCTTCGTAAGATGAACGAATGTGGCGTTTTGGGGCGTTTCATCCCGGACTTTGGCAAAGTCGTCGCGATGATGCAGTTCAATATGTATCACCACTACACAGTGGACGAGCACCTGCTGCGCTCTATCGGCGTGTTGAGCGAAATTGATGCCGGAGCGATGGAGCAACAACACCCGCTCGCAAACGCACTGATGAGCAAAATCCAGCACCGGCGTGTGCTCTATGTTGCTCTGCTGTTGCACGATATCGCCAAGGGGCGACCCGAAGATCATTCGATCGCTGGTGCAAAAGTTGCACGGCGGGTCTGCCCGCGTTTGGGCATGAGCGCACAGGAGACCGAGCTGGTCTCATGGTTGATTACCCATCACCTTTTGATGTCGAATGTGGCCCAATCGCGGGACCTGAACGATCCCAAAACCATTCAAGACTTTGCCGACACGATGCAAAGCATGGAACGCATGCAACTGCTGGTGATCTTGACGGTGTGTGACATCAAAGCGGTGGGGCCGGGGGTTTGGAACGGGTGGAAAGCGCAGCTGTTGCGCACACTTTATTACGAAGCCGAACCGGTCCTGAACGGTGGATTTTCCAGCATCCCACGCCGCGAACGCATTCAGTCCGTCTTAGGGACACTCAGCGATGCGTTCTCAGATTGGTCGGCTGACGAGCGCGACCGCATCCTCAATCTGCCCTATGACAATTATTGGCTAACCGTCGAGCAATCTGAGCAGGAACGACAGCTGACCTTTGTGCGCGACACCGATCGCGAGCAAAAAGCATTTGCAACCAGCGTCTTGCACCGCGCGGATCAAGACGTAACGTCCATCACCATATTGGCGCAAAACCACCCACGTCTCCTATCCACCTTGGCGGGATGCTGCGCGGCGGCGGGTGCCAATATCGTGAGCGCACAAATTTTCACGCTCAAGGACGGACGGGCCTTGGACACGATTGTGATCCAGCGAATCTATACCATGGCCGAAGACGAAGAACGGCGCGGGGCACAGATCGCGAATTCCATTGAGCGCGTGCTGAAGGGCGAGGTGCAACTGGCCAAACTCATTGCCGATAAGGAAAAACCAAAACGGCGGGCCGACGCGTTTTCCGTGCAACCGGAAATCAAGATAGACAACACAATTTCGGAAGACCTCACAGTCGTAGAACTGGAAGCGCGGGATCGACCGGGGCTCTTGTCGGAAGTGAGCAAATCACTGGCCGATTTGTCTCTCGACATCGCTTCGGCTCACATCGCGACCTTTGGCGAAAAAGCCCAAGACACGTTTTATCTGACAGACTTTGCAGGCCAAAAAATACAGTCTCCGCAAAAGCTGGCTGCGGTTCGTAAGAAGCTCATCTCGGCGCTCGAACACGGGGGCCACACTCAACCGAACGGAGCTAAGTTGGGCGGGACGAAAAAGCCCGATGCAAAGGCCAAGAAACCGGCGTGACGGGGCTATTTGGAAAATTCGCGACGGTCGGCGGTGCCACCATGGCCAGCCGCATTATCGGGTTTTTACGCGAAGCGCTTATCGCAGCCGCCTTGGGCACCGGACCGGTCGCCGACGTGTTTTACGTGTGTCTGCGGTTTCCCAATCTGTTTCGCCGCTTGTTTGCCGAGGGCGCGTTCAACATCGCTTTTGTGCCGCTGTTTGCGAAAGAACTTGAGGCCGGAGGCGAAGAGGCTGCCCGACAGTTTGCGCGGCAAGTGTTTGCGGTTCTGTCATCTTGGCTGATCGTGCTGACAGTCTTGGCCATCGCCTTCATGCCCTGGCTGGTGGCCCATGTGATCGCGCCGGGTTTTGTGGACACGCCGGACAAGTATGACCTCTCCGTCACCATGACGCGCATCATGTTCCCCTATCTCATGTGCATGTCGCTGGTGGCGATGTTTTCCGGCATTCTCAATTCCATGCGGCGGTACTTTCTGGCGGCCATCGTCCCCGTTTTGCTCAATGTAATCCTGGTTTCGATCCTTCTGTTTGGCATTTGGGCAGGCTTGTCAGACGTTCAAGTCGGTATCCTGCTGGCGTGGGGTGTCTTCGTTTCGGGCTTTGCTCAGCTTGCGCTGCTGGTTTGGGGCGTTTGGAGTGCGGGGCTCGGCTTTGCACTTGCCCTCCCCCGCATGACAGCGCCGGTCAAACGGCTTTTGGTTTTGATGGGGCCAGGCTTGCTCACCGGCGGTGTTCTCCAGATCAACCTTTTGATCGGAACCATCATTGCAACCGCGCAGGATGGCGCCAATGCACTCCTCAATTTTGCTGATCGCCTCAATCAACTGCCGCTTGGTGTGATTGGTATTGCCGTGGGTGTTGTCTTGCTGCCGGAACTCTCCAGAGCACTTAAGGCCGGAGATCACAACCAAGCGGAACGCTTACAAAACCGTTCGCTCGAGTTTGCACTGGCGCTTAGCCTGCCAGCGGCCGTGGGCTTCATTGTTATGCCGGACGAGATCATCCGACTGGTCTATGAGCGGGGCGCGTTTGACGCTGTCGCCACGCAGCAAACATCGCTTGCGCTGGTGGCTTTTGCGTCCGGCCTGCCCGCCTATGTGCTCATGAAAGTGTTTCAGCCTGCCTTTTTTGCTCGGGAAGACATGCGCACACCATTTTGGTTTTCGCTGATTATGGTTGTTACCAATGTTGTGCTCAGTTTGTTGCTGTTTCCGATCTATGGCCATGTGGGCATCGCAATTGCCACCTCTATGTCCGCATGGGTCAATCTGGTTTTGCTGGTGGTGACGCAATGGCGTCGCGGGGATTTCAAACCCGATGGCGCGACCCTGCAACGGGTACAATTTCTGATTTTGGCCAGCGTTCTGATGGGCGTTGTGATCATTGGTCTGCGTTGGGTGCTCGAACCGGTGTTGGAGAGCGGTTTTGTCGGGCAATTGGTGGCTGTGCCAATGCTAATTTTGGTCGGAGCCGGGGTGCATTTTGCTGTCGCATTCACCACCGGTGCCCTGGATCGTTCGTTGCTGACACGTCTCTTGCGCCGTCGCGGCTGATCGCCCATACACCGAGCGATTTTGAGCACTTTTGGGTCCAAACCATGAGCAACAGCATTCCTGAACGCGTGTTTTCCGGCGTTCAACCCACCGGCAACCTTCACCTTGGCAACTACCTAGGCGCGATCAAAAAATTCGTCGCCATGCAGGATACGCACAACTGCATCTACTGTGTGGTGGACCTGCATGCGATCACAGTTTGGCAGGACCCTGCAGAGCTGGCCAACAACATTCGCGAAGTGACGGCGGCCTTTTTGGCGGCAGGCATTGATCCTGAAGCCCATGTTGTTTTCAATCAAAGCCAAGTGGCGGAACACGCTGAATTGGCATGGGTGTTCAATTGTATTGCCCGCATGGGCTGGCTGAATAGGATGACACAATTTAAAGAAAAGGCTGGCAAGAACCGTGAGAACGCCTCGGTTGGCCTGTTCTCGTATCCAACCTTGATGGCAGCCGACATCTTGGCTTATCGCGCCACACACGTGCCTGTCGGGGAAGATCAGAAACAGCATCTCGAACTGACGCGTGACATCGCGCAAAAGTTCAACAATGACTATTCCGACCGCATCAGAGAGTTGGGGCTGGGTGTTCCGATGCAAGTGGGGGACGCCCATGTGGATGGCTATTTTCCGCTTACGGAGCCGATGATCGGCGGGCCTGCAGCCAGAGTGATGAGCTTGCGGGACGGCACCAAAAAGATGTCCAAGTCCGATGCGTCAGACCTGTCCCGCATCGTTATGACGGATGATGCAGACACGATTGCCAAAAAATTCCGTAAGGCCAAAACCGATCCCGATGCCTTGCCATCGGAGACTGACGGGCTGGACGGACGGCCGGAAGCGGACAATCTGGTAGGCCTTTACGCCGCACTGGCAAACACTGACAAACCGTCCGTGTTAGCTGAGTTTGGCGGGCGGGAGTTCTCCGCTTTCAAACCGGCACTGGCCGAACTGGCGGTGGAAAAAATTGCGCCCATGGCGAATGAAATGCGTCGCTTGCAGGCCGATCCGGCTGAAATTGATGCTGTATTGGCCAAAGGCGCAGAAAGAGCACGCGCGATTGCTGCGCCAGTCCTCAAAGACGTGAAGGAAATCGTTGGCTTCGTCGGCGGGCGCAGCTAGGCTGTGCCGTTGAGACAAAACGCGGCGTAACTTCATGGTCAGCAAAAGACAGGTACGGGAGCCCGGTCACAGGCGAAAATTTCTGGCGGTGGTGGACTCCACGCCAGAATGCGCAAAGGCGATTCATTATGCCGCCCGGCGGGTGTCCAGCATCGACGCCGATCTGGTTCTCGTCTACGTGATTGAGCCGGGTGATTTTCAACACTGGTTGGGCGTTGAAGGCATCATGCGGGCGGAAGCGACTGCCGAGGCCGAGGCCGCGCTGGCCAAGGCGGTGCAGCTTGCCGTGGAGTATGGTGGCATCACACCGGAAACCGTGATCCGCGAAGGCAAGACGCCGGGCCAGATTGAGGCCGTCATTGAAGAGGATTCGGACATAGCCCTTTTGGTGCTGGCGGCCGGTGATGGCAATGATGGCCCCGGCCCTCTCGTTTCGGCAGTGGCGGGTTCCAGCAACGGGTTTCCGATACCTGTTACGGTCGTGCCGGCCACGCTAACCGATGAAGAGATCGACGATCTGGTCTGACGACACCCTCCGATCTAACCACCGACCACCATCCACCGAACATTGGGCATGATCACATTCGCTTTGCCACACCCGACCGTCTCTTGATGTGGCTGGGTCGGACGACTAGTTTAGAAATGTTCCAATCTACCGAACGCCATTTATTTGCGGGAGCCACGCATGTTTATCCAAACCGAAGCGACACCGAATCCGGCCACTTTGAAATTTCTGCCCGGAGAAACCGTGGTCACCGATGGCCCGTTCGAGTTCAACGACCGTTCGGAAGCCGAGGGCAAATCACCGCTGGCTGAGGTCCTGTTTTCGATTCCCGAAGTCACCTCCGTGTTTTTTGGGTTTGACTTTGTCACGGTCACGAAAGCTGAAAGTGTGGAGTGGCCGCATTTGAAACCCGCCGTACTGGGCGCAATCATGGAGCACTACACGTCCGGTCATCCGGTGATGATCAATACTGGCGAAGCCGATCTTCCCGGCGATGGCGGCGAATTCATGGACGAAGGTACCGAAGAGATCGTTGAGACAATCAAGGAACTTCTGGAAACCCGTGTGCGCCCAGCCGTGGCGCAGGACGGGGGCGACATCACGTTTCAAGGCTTCAAAGACGGCCGGGTCTATCTGAAAATGCGTGGGGCGTGCGCCGGGTGTCCCTCATCCACGGCAACCCTTCAATACGGCATCCAGAACCTGCTGAAGCACTTTATTCCCGAGGTGGAAGCCGTGGAAGCGGTCCAATAAGCCGCAGGCGCCTGAAAAACGCTAAAAAGGCGCACCGCCGTGCTCTTGGCCATCGACACGAGTGGACCGGACTGTTCCGTCTGCCTCATGGCGGCCAACAGTCCTAAGCCTGTTGCTTCCATCACGGAAACGCTTGGTCGGGGCCATGCTGAGCGGCTGATGCCCATGTTGGAGGCTTTGCTGGAGCAAGGTCACTGCCCTTGGACTGATCTCACCCATATTGCCTGCACAATTGGGCCTGGCTCGTTTACGGGATTGCGCGTGGGTTTGGCTACCGCACGGGGGCTTGCCCTCGCCACTGGCCTGCCTGCAACAGGTGTTGGTGTTTTGGAAGCTATTGCACACCCCGTTGAGGGCCCGGTCGCTGTCGCGATGGATGCCAAGCGCTCAGAAGTATGGCTGGCGGTGTTGGATGATCGACCCCAAGACGTATCCGCACCGAGACCGCTTCTGGCTGAACCTTCCGCCCACACGATAGACGATGCCGCCAAGTTCATATCCAATGCCGGTTGGAAGGTGACAGGGTCCGGGTTTTCGTTGTTGCACGAGATCAACAGCACCCTCTCGCTGGCCAAAGGGGGAACTGTGCATCCCTCGCCCAAGATTGAGGACGTGGCCCGGTTGGCTTGGAACCGGTTTGATACAAACAGCGTTCTTTCCCTATCAGCCCTTTATCTGCGTGCCCCGGATGCTAAACCGCAGGCGGTGGCCTCCGCAGCCACACCGGGAGTTGGCTAAGGGTATTCAGGGCGATGGCGTTTTCCAGCGTTTGGGGCAGACGAGACAATACCATGATTCTACCGGCAGAGCCGGAGGATTATGAACGGATCGCGCTTCTGCACGCGGGCGCTTTTGCACGGGGTTGGAGCAGCGGAGAGCTTGAAACGCTCAACAACGACCCGGCAGTCACCATGCTGGTTGCCCGCCAAGTCGGCACCAAGCCCGGCAATCTGGACGGATTCAACATCATCCGGCAAGCAGCCGATGAAGGTGAAATTCTGTCCATCGTTGTGGATGCCGGTTTACGCGGCAGCGGCCTGGGCGGGCGGCTGATGCGGGAGGCCATCACGCGGTTTCAAACAGACCGGTTGGCCAGCGTGTTTTTGGAAGTTGCAAAGGACAATACGGCTGCCGTTTCTCTTTATAAGCGCTTAGGTTTTGTGACCGTTGGTGAGCGCAAGAGTTACTACCCGGCAGTTCACCCAACCGTCTCCACCCCGTCTGCTGATCCTCAAACCACGCCACCAAACAGCAGAGCGGCCAAAGGCGCTGCGCTTGTCATGCGCTTGGGGCTTGTCTAGATCGGAACGACGCAAGCACGGACGGTTTGTCTTGTGCCCACACCCATCCGCGATTTTGCCTAACGGGCCCGATTTTGCCTGAATGGGAATGTCCGCCAGAGACCCGTTTGATGACCACCGAGTCTTCCCTAGAACAGCGCTGCATCGACCACGGGATGCGCATGACCGAGCAACGGCGTGTCATAGCTCGCATTCTGGAAGAGGCAGCGGACCACCCCGATACGGAAGAATTGTTCAATCGCGCGTCCAAGATTGACGCGCGCATTTCGATCTCGACCGTGTACCGCACCGTGGCGTTGTTTGAGGATGCCGGGATCATCGAACGCCATGATTTTGGCGATGGCAGAGCCCGCTACGAACCGGCACCGGAAGACCACCACGACCATTTGATCGACATGAAAAGCGGGCGTGTAATCGAGTTCCGCAGCGAGGAAATCGAAGCCTTGCAAGAAGCGGTGGCTGAAAAACTGGGTTACCGCCTCGTGGATCATAGACTGGAACTATACGGCGTGCCGTTGGCGCACTCACCGACCAAGCAAAGCGATGAGACCGAAACCAAAGAATCGGCAACGCCGGAAAGCAAGACGTGACATCTCGCCTGTTCAAACTGGCAGGCTTAATCCGTCTGGTTATTGTATTGGGCCTCGCCATCCTGTGGCTGTTAGTGTTGACCCCATTTCAACTGTTCGGATTGGCTTTTTACACGCCTTTGGCACGGGTCGTTCCGGTGGTGTTTCATAAAGGCATTTTGTTTTTGTTCGGCGTCCGGCTGCGGATGTTCGGTGATCTGTGCAATGATCGACCCCTGCTGTTGGTCTGCAATCACGTCAGTTGGCTTGATATCGTTGTGTTGAGCGCAGTGGCGCCGGTGTCGTTTGTTGCGAAGGCAGAAATGGCTTCTTGGCCGGTTTTAGGATGGCTCGCTAAAATGCAACGCACCGTGTTTGTTGTGCGCGAGGCGCGGCGCGCGTCCGGTCAACAGGCGGACCAAATTGCCGACCGGCTGGCCGCCCACGAAATCATGATCCTGTTTCCAGAGGCCACAACCACCGACGGCAACGCTTTGGCCCCTTTTAAAACGCCGCTTTTTGAAGCGGCCAAACGCGCTATACACAGCGCCCATCTGGACCATGCCACGGTGCAACCTCTTGCCATTGATTATGCGCGGCTTTCCGGGCTGCCCATTGGGCGGGCGGAACGACCGCATGTGGCTTGGCCGGGGGACATTGGACTGGCCGAGAGCCTGCTGCCTCTCGTGCGCGCCGGTGCGCTTGATGTGCACGTGCATTTGGGTGCGCCAGTGATGATGTATGAAGATAGCAACCGCAAACATGTGGCAGCCCGTACGGGTAAGGCGATCCGTGACATGCTGGCGCTCGACACACGTGTGCCACACGGATAGACACAGCCGCCAAGTGGACGGAGCTGACGCACATGGAACTGGATCAAAACCTGCAGGACACCACACGGGATGGCGATCGTGCCGACTCCCGTGATGCGACTGTGGATGGCAATGCCAAGAAAGTCTTTATCAAGACTTGGGGTTGCCAGATGAACGTCTACGATTCCACGCGGATGCAGGACGCGCTGGAGCAGGACGGCTATATCTCCACGACCACCATTGAAGACGCCGATCTTGTGTTGCTGAACACCTGCCACATCCGCGAAAAAGCGGCTGAGAAAATCTATTCAAACCTCGGCCGCATCCGCGCCTTGAAAGCCAAACGGGCTGACACTGACCGCCCTCTTACCATCGGCGTCACCGGTTGCGTGGCCCAAGCCGAAGGTAAGGAGATCATCCGTCGGGAGAAGTCCGTCGATCTGGTGGTGGGGCCACAGACCTATCATCGCCTGCCCGCCATCATCCAGCGTGCCAAAAGCCAGGGTCCACAGGTTGAGACCGACTATGCGGTTGAAGATAAATTCAACCACTTGCCCAAAGCCAAAGCGAGCCAAGTGCGCTCCCGAGGGGTTACGGCCTTTTTGACCGTTCAGGAAGGGTGCGACAAGTTTTGCACGTTTTGCGTGGTGCCTTACACGCGGGGCGCCGAAGTCTCCCGCTCGCGCGAACAGGTGTTGGACGAGGCCAAGGCCTTGGTGGATGCGGGCGTGCGCGAAATCACGCTGCTGGGGCAAAACGTCAACGCCTGGCACGGCTCGCATAACGGCCAAGCAACAGGTTTGGGAGATCTGCTCTACGCGCTGTCCGAAATCAACGGCCTCGACCGATTGCGGTACGTCACGTCTCATCCCCGCGACATGGATGACGGTTTGATCGCGGCCCATGGTGCGCTCGACTGTTTGATGCCGTATTTGCACTTGCCGGTTCAGGCCGGTTCGGACCGCATTTTGAAAGCCATGAACCGACAGCATACGGCGGCTCACTACATCTCGATCATTGAACGGGTGCGGGCAGCGCGGCCGGATATCGCGATCAGCGGCGATTTGATCGTGGGGTTTCCCGGAGAAACAGAGGCTGATTTTGAAGATACATTGGAAGTGGTTCGCGCCACCCGATACGCCCAGTGCTACTCGTTCAAATACTCCCGCCGCCCCGGCACACCCGGCGCGGAGATGGACGGACAGGTGCCTGAAGCGGTGAAGAGCGAGCGTTTGGCGCGCTTGCAAGCCTTGCTCAACGAACAGCAAATAGCCTTCAACGAGGACTGCATGGGCAAGACCATCAACGTCTTGTTGGAAAAGCAGGGGCGGGTTGAGGGCCAGTTGATCGGACGATCACCATGGTTGCAAAGTGTCATCGTCGGGTCACATATTGGACGCATCGGCGACATCGTTCCGGTGCGCGTCACGGAAGCCAACCCAAACAGCTTGACGGCTGTTGCCCCTTAAGGAGCCTCGCTTGAGCGAAAACCAAAGCCTGCCCAGTTTTGTCACCGATGGGCCGAAAAGCCGCCACTCCGGTGGAACTTCCAACACCCCCGCCAACGCGCAATCCTCCCAAACCGCATCCGATGAAACAGCCCATGTGGCCTTGGTTTTTGACGACAACCAATCGGCTCAAGCGCTGTTTGGCCAATATGACCAGCACTTAGCCGTCATAGAGCGGGATTTGCATCTGGAAGCCGTGGCGCGGGGCAATGAAGTGCACTTGAAGGGTTCGCCGGTGGCAACCGATCAGGCTCGCCGAGTGCTGGATGCGCTTTATGCCCGCTTGAACGAAGGCGAAATCATCGAAGTCGGAGATGTGGAGGGCGCGATACGGCAGGCGATTGCGTCAGACGCACAGATGACGCTGCCCACCATGGAAAAGCGTGGCAAATTGGCGATGGCTGCAATCTCCACCGCCAAAAAAACAATCCATGCCCGCACCCCCACGCAGGATGCCTATATCCGCGCGATGGAGCGGGCCGAACTCGTGTTTGGCACAGGCCCGGCCGGCACCGGCAAGACTTATCTGGCGGTGGCCCATGCCGCTTCGATGCTGGAACGAGGGGCCATTGACCGGATCATCCTGTCGCGACCTGCAGTGGAAGCGGGAGAACGGCTCGGCTTTTTGCCCGGTGATATGAAAGAGAAAGTCGATCCCTACCTGCGGCCGCTCTACGATGCGCTTTACGATATGATGCCGGGCGACAAAGTAGAGCGGGCGATCACGTCCGGGATCATCGAGATCGCCCCATTGGCATTTATGCGCGGACGGACCCTCGCGCATGCGGCCATTATCTTGGATGAGGCGCAAAACACCACAACCATGCAGATGAAGATGTTTTTGACCCGCCTTGGCGAAGGGTCGAAAATGATCGTCACAGGCGATACCAGCCAGATTGACCTGCCTCCCAACACAAAATCTGGACTGGTTGATGCGTTGGAAGTTTTGGCTTCGGTTGAAGGCGTCGTCCGAGTGGCCTTCCAAGCTGAAGACGTTGTGCGCCACAAATTGGTGGGGCGGATTGTCCGTGCCTATGACAAAGCGGGGCAGGACCGGTCCGAAAACGCCCATGGCTAACCGCTCAACAGGACTCGCATGTGATGTGGCGGTCGATGCCGAACTGTGGGGAAACGAACAGGCACTGACAGCTCTTAGCGAACGGGCACTCAATGCCGCCGCCGCTCACGTCGCCGACCTGTTGCCAGACGACCCGGAAGTGAGCGTGGTCTTCACCGACGACACTTCCATCCAAGCATTGAACGCCCAGTGGCGCGGAATGGATAAGCCGACCAATGTGCTGTCCTTTGCCGCCAATGATGCCAGCGGCCCTACCAGCCCGCTTCTCGGCGATATTGTGCTGGCACTGCAGACCATCGCACGGGAAGCGAAGGCCCAGGAAAAAGCGTTTGATGATCACGTCACCCATCTTTTGGTGCACGGGTTTTTGCATTTATTGGGCCACGATCATCTGGATGACGAAGAAGCGGACGCTATGGAAGAGACAGAACGGCGGGTTCTTGCGGGACTGGGCATTGCCGACCCCTATGGCGAGACCTAACTTAACGGTGCAATGGAGCCTCAACACCCCTCATGACTGATCAATCCAGCACTGCCGCCACATCGCCCTCCGATGGGGCGCCCGCGACAGCCCTGCCCGGCGGCACACCAGACCCCGAGCCTATCGTCAAAGCCGGCGGAGCAACAAACGGCGCACCCACCGTCGCTGAAATGCAAAAAGCCGCAGCTTCTGACACAGCCAACTCCGCAACAAACGGCGTAGAACCGGGCAAAGAGCTCGTCGTCTTGCCCAAGGACGAGCGAAGCGAAACGTGGTTCATGCGCTTTCTTGTGCGCATTGGCTTGCGCTCCGGGGGCACTTTGCGGGACGATTTGCATGAAGCTTTGTCCGGCGAGGGGGATGCGGGCGATCTGTTCTCTCCCGAAGAACGAGCGATGTTGCAAAACATCCTGCGCCTTCGGGAACGCCGCGTCGAAGACGTGATGGTGCCCCGTGTGGAAATCCAGGCGGTTGATCTCTCCATGCCGTTGGGGTCCGTTCTGCAACGGTTTGAAGAAACCGGGCATTCGCGCCTTCCCGTTTACACAGACGGATTGGACGATCCGCGCGGAATGGTGCTGATCAAAGATCTGATGTTGTACATGGTGCGCATTTCCGGTGATGGGCATGAGCGCGATGAAGATGGTTTCCGCCCGCTCGACCTCAGCCGGGTAGACCTGGAAATGCCATTGCAAGATGCAGATGTAATCCGGCGGGTGTTGTTTGTGCCCCACTCCATGCTGGCCAGCGATCTAATGGCCCGTATGCAAACCACCCGCACCCAGATGGCACTTGTGATCGATGAGTATGGTGGGACGGACGGATTGGTTTCGCTCGAAGACATCGTTGAAGAAGTGGTGGGGGAAATTGAAGATGAACATGACGATGAGGACGAGAACGAAACCCACATCGTGCATGTGTCTGAAGGTGTGTGGGACGTGAATGCCCGCTGCGAATTGGACGAATTGCGCGCACAGATTGGTGACGCCTTCCAGACCGGCGATGCCGGGGAAGATCGCAACACGCTGGGTGGGCTTGCCTTTGAACTGGCGGGGCACGTGCCGGTGCGCGGTGAAGTTGTGACCGGCGTTCCAGGTTTCGAATTTCGTATTTTAGAAGCCGATCCGCGGCGTATCCGTCGTGTTCAGGTGGTGCATACCGGGCTGCGTGAGAAACGGCGCAAGGCCGCTTTGCGGTCTCCAGAGGCCATTTAATGGGGCCGTTTGACGATAAGCCAAATGGTGTTTCTGCATCGGATCGCGCTGCGAACGGTCCAGTGGACGGACAGGAAATTGAGCGGTTGATCCAACTGCTCGCGCGCCTGCCCGGTCTTGGCCCCCGCTCCGCGCGGCGGGTGGCCTTGCACATGATCCAACGTCAGCAATCCTTGATGGAGCCACTGTCCGATGCTTTGTCGCGCGCCGTGTCCGCCGTCACGATCTGTGAAACCTGCGGGAACATCGATACGAAAAACCCGTGCCCGATCTGCTCAGACCCGCGCCGTGACCACAGCACCGTCATCGTAATCGAAGACGTATCCGATCTGTGGGCGTTGGAGCGGGCCGCTGCCATGAACGCGGCTTATCACGTTCTGGGCGGCACGCTGTCTCCTCTCGATGGGGTCGGGCCGGAAGACCTGCGCATTGCCGAATTGGTGGACCGGGTTAAAGGCGGCGACGTTAAAGAGGTGATCATCGCGGTGAACGCCACCGTCGAAGGGCAAACCACGGCCCATTACATCACCGAACAAATGGATGGCTTGGACGTCGCCGTCTCACGCTTGGCTCACGGTGTGCCCGTAGGGGGCGAATTGGACTATCTCGACGAAGGCACGCTCTCGGCGGCGCTTCGTTCGAGGACAAAGTTTTGACCGCGTTTATCGCTTGAACGTCTGCAAGCTCCACAGGATCAGCCAACCTGCAAGCAGACCCCAAAACGCGCTGGAAACGCCCGCAATCGAAATGCCTGAGGCACTGGCCAAAAAAGTGATGGCGGCTGGCATCCGCGCTTCTTCGTCTGAAAAGGCTGCTAGAGCTGCCATCGAGAAAGCGGCGATCAAGGCCAGTCCAGCCACGGCCTCAATCAGGATCGCAGGAGCCAAAGATACGAAGGCGGTTGTAAGACCGGCAGTCAGCCCAAAGACAATGTAACCGATGCCACAGACCACTGCCGCACCGTATCGCTTGTCTTTATCCTCCGACACGTCCGACCCGGTGAGCATGGCGGCGGTGATCGCTGCAAGATTGACCGCATGGCTACCAAACGGCGCGCCAAGGAAACTGAACACGCCGGTTGTCGCCAAGAGGGGACCGGCGTTTGGTTTGTAGTTGTTCGCCGCCAAGACAGCGAGACCCGGTATATTTTGCGACGCCATGGTCACCACGAACAGCGGTAGGGCAATGCCCAAGGTTGAAGCGAGTGTGAATGTCGGAGTGACCCACTCGGGCACGATGATTACACTCGCCGAAAACCGAGCCGTCCAATCGTCAGGAAACGGTACGCCGAATACCACAACCGCAGCAAAGGCCAGCAGGGCAAATGGAACTGCCAAGAGCTTGTTGATCTGACCACCGACCACCCAAGCGGCCAAAATGGGAACGCCCAGTATCGGATCAAAGGCAATCGCTTTGATGGGTGCGAGGCAGAGCGACAGCAAAATACCCGCCAACATGGCGCTGGCCAGCGGCGTGGGAATTGCAGCCACAACACGTCCAAAAGACTTGAACAAGCCGGTAATGATGATGAAGACGCCACAGACCAAGAAAGCGCCGACAGCCTCCGAAAACCCGCCAGCCGGAACCGTGGCCGTTGCCAAAAGAGCAGCGCCTGGTGTGGACCATGCGGCACTGACCGGAATGCGGCTACGAAGGCTGAGCACAATGCCACACAAGCCCATGGCAATGGCCGCTACCATGAGGCCTGAAGCTGCCTGCTCGACCGTCGCGCCAACACCTTTCAAGCCTTGCAAGACAACGGCAAAGGATGAAGCGAAACCCACAAAGGCAGCCAAGCAGCCGATTGTGATCGCGTTTAACGAATAGGGAGATGCGGAGGGTTTGGTCACAATGGGAGCACGGTTGAGGCAGTATCAATAATGGGGCGGGCGGGTGTTTTCGTGTCCGCCGGGGCCGCTTGGACCCGCTTCCTCCACTTCCGTCACACGGTCACGAAGGCGCAGCATGGCTTTTGTGATCTGATCGATCTTGTCCCACTGCTCGCGCACCTGATCGGAAAGGCTTTCAATCTCACTGGCCTGGTGGGCGCAAAGTTCTTCCAACGCCTGTAAACGGGTCTCCCCCGCATCTTGTAGACCTGTACTGGTGGATATTTTTTCGGTCAAAGATCGTTTCCTTACAAGAGACCTCACGGGTGCCATGCTCACATCTTCATAGAGAAGAAACGGCATCTGTGCAGCGCATTAATTGGCTTGGTGGGTGCGAGGGAGGATGGTAGCGTTTTCGCTGTACCCGGACGCAAAGACCCATTGAACACCCCAGCATAATCCAAGGCACGCACCCAGCCATGACGAACGCAGCCATTGAACTAACCAATACTTCAAAGAGCTTTGGGCCGGTGCACGCCAATAAAGACATTAACCTGCGCATTGAGCCGGGAACGATCCACGGCATCATCGGCGAAAACGGTGCAGGCAAATCCACATTGATGTCGATCCTATACGGGTTTTATCAGGCCGACCGTGGTGAGATCGCCATCAAGGGCAAGACTGTTTCGATCCCGGACAGCCAGACGGCCATCGGCCACGGCATCGGCATGGTGCATCAGCACTTCATGCTGGTGGACACATTTACGGTTCTAGAAAATATCATTTTGGGGGCGGAAGGCGGCAATATTCTCAATACGGCCATGCGCCGGGCGCGGGCGGAACTGTTGCGGCTGGAAGAGGAATACGGACTAAAAGTCGATCCCGACGCGGTGGTGGAAACGCTGCCGGTGGGCCTGCAGCAAAGGGTGGAAATACTCAAAGCGCTTTTCCGTGGTGCTGAAATCCTGATCCTCGACGAGCCCACCGGCGTGCTCACCCCGTCGGAAGCCGACCATCTGTTTCGGATTTTGAACCAGTTGAAGGCCGAAGGAAAAACCATCCTTTTGATCACCCACAAGCTGCGGGAGATCATGGCCATCACCGATAATGTGTCCGTGATGCGGCGGGGGAAGATGGTGGCAACGCGCAAGACCGCCGACACAAGCCCGGAGGAGCTGGCGGAACTGATGGTGGGACGCCGGGTGTTGCTGCAAGTGGACAAAGGTCCCGCTAACCCTTCTCAGACAGCGCTCAGCGTGAAAGGTCTGACGGTGCGGGACGGACGCGGCGTCGATATGGTCAAAAATGTCAGCTTTGACGTGCGCGCGGGCGAAATTGTCGGCATCGCCGGTGTGGCAGGCAACGGGCAATCTGAGCTGTTGCAAGCCATAGCCGGCATGGTGCCCTTGCACAGTGGAACGATCGATCTCAACGGCGTCACGCTGGTGCAAGACCCGGCCGCGCTGCGTGAACTGGGTCTCGCCCATGTTCCCGAAGACCGGCATCATGAAGGGCTGGTGCTGCCGTTTGAAGAAAACGAGAACGCGGCGTTGGGTTATCACGGCGATACGAAATTTCTGTCCGGTCCCTTTTTGCAGATCGATGCCATGCGATCCGACGCCGAAGAGAAGATCGAGAAATACGACATTCGCCCACCCAATCCACGTCTGAAGACCGCCAATTTTTCCGGCGGCAATCAGCAAAAAATCGTATTGGCGCGGGAAATGGAGCGTGATCCCGATGTTTTGCTGATCGGTCAGCCCACGCGGGGTGTGGACGTGGGAGCAATTGAGTTTATTCACAGTCGCATCATCGAAATGCGCGATGCGGGAAAAGCCGTGCTGCTGGTGTCTGTGGAACTGGACGAAATTCGGTCTCTGTCCGACCGCGTCTTGGTGATGTTTGACGGGCACATTGTCGGGGAACGGTCGCCTGAGACCGGTGAGAATGAATTGGGGTTGCTCATGGCGGGAATTTCAGAAGCGGATGCAGCTGCCTAGGTCGTCTGCAACAAGGTGGAGGCTCACATCGCGTTTGAGCTTCGTGTCCGGTCGCTGATTTGATGTCGTCGTCGGGCTTGACCCGATGAACCACACCGCATGAGCGGCTCCAACTATTTTTAGCAGTGAAGGCTCCTGCAATGGGCCCCCGCTTTCGCGAGGATGACAACGGAGAAGAAAGGCTGTGAGAGCGTAACCTATCGCCCAATCACAAAGTCCCGAATGAACGCCAGTTGTGCCTGTGTTTCCGGGACCGGATGTCCACGCGCTTGAGAGACGGTTTCAATTGCCTGGTCTGGGGTCTCGCCCTGACCCACCAGCACGCATGAACATGTCGTGCCAGCCCGCCCGATGCCCGCGGCGCAATGTACCAACACGGTTTGTCCGCTTCGCAGAGAGTCGTTCAAACCTGTGATCAGTGTCCGGAAATGCTCAACCACTTTGGGCGGCCCGAAGTCAGCAATTGGAAAGTGCGTGAAGGCGATTTCATGTTGCGCCAGCGCACCCTGCTCGGCGCTAATGCCTTTCGCCTGCATCTCTTCCAAGGTCATCAGGCAGACGACGCCATCCACGCCAAACTGTTTCGCTTTCTGCGCCCAGCTTTGCAGGTTTGGTGCTTCAGGCCGGGGACCAATGAACAGGCGGCCCGAATGGGTTTGTGGTATCTCGTAAAACGTCATGCGTGCTGGTGCGCGGAAGACTTAAACAGCGGCTTTCATGTTTTCTTCCAGATAGACCGCTCGCAATTTGTCGCCCACGGGGCCAGGTTTGCCGGTGCCAACGGTATGACCGTCAATCTCCACCACCGGATTGGCAAAACCACTGGCCGATGTGGCGAACGCTTCATCTGCCGCATAGGCCTCTTCCAGCGTAAAGGGACGTTCTTCCACCTGCATTTGCAACAGGCGGGCACACTCCAAGACAGATTTGCGGGTGATGCCGTGCAGGATGTCGTTGCTCAAATGGCGGGTGATGATCCGTCCATCCTTGACGATGTAGGCGTTGTTGGACGTTCCTTCCGTGACAAAACCGTCCTGCACCATCCACGCATCGTCGGCACCCCGCGATTTCGCCTCCATCTTGGCAATGGACGGATAGAGCAGTTGCACCGTTTTGATATCGCGACGGCCCCAGCGCAGATCTTCCACGGAAACCACTTTGAGACCGACAGTCTCGACATTCGTGCCGACCACTTTCTTAGCCTGCGTGAACAACACAATGGTGGGTTCGGTATCCTTAGACGGGAACGCAAAGTCACGGTCACCGGGATTGCCGCGCGTGATCTGCAAATAGATCATGCCTTCGTCGATCTCATTGAGACGCACGAGTTCGCGGTGCACTTCTAAAAGCTGGTCCGGATCGATCTTCACCGGCATTTTCAATTCGTCCAACGAGCGCTGTAAACGGGTAATGTGGCCTTCAAACCCTATGAGCTTGCCGTTCACCACGGTGGTGACTTCGTACACGCCGTCAGCGAACAAGAACCCCCGATCAAAGATAGACACGCTGGCTTCGTTCTCCGGCACGTAGTCGCCGTTGAGATAAACGGTGCGCATGACAAAGGTCCTTTCTGACGTCAGCTTGGGGCGATGAGCCTGTTTGAGATCATCAACCCCAAAGAGCGGGCTCGGGAGGGTGGATGATTGACCCGTCAATGGTCAGCGGTGGAACACGATCTTCCGCCAAAAGCAACGGACCGTCGAGGTCTACAAATGGCGCACCTTGAGCCAGCAAATGGGCGGGGGCCATGGCCAAGGACGACCCCACCATACACCCGATCATGATGACATAATCCTGATCCAAAGCAGCCTGCCGTAGCGCCAAAGCCTCGGTCAGGCCACCGGTCTTGTCGAGTTTGATGTTCACCACATCATATTTGCCCTTAAGGGCGGGCAGAGAGGCGCGGTCGTGGCAGGATTCATCAGCGCAAACCGGCAATGGGCGTGCGATATCCAACAGCGCTTCATCATCATCCGCTGGGAGCGGTTGCTCCACCAATTTAACGCCCAAACGCACAAGAGTGGGAGCCAGTTCGGTATAAGCCTCGGCTGACCAGCCTTCATTGGCGTCAATGATGATATCGGTTTTGGGCGCACCTCGGCGGACCGCCTCGAGGCGGGCCATGTCGCCTTCGCCTCCCAATTTGATCTTGAGCAAAGGCCGGTGGGCATGTTCAGCCGCTTTGCGTTCCATCACTTCAGGGTCAGCCAGCGACAGCGTATAGGCTGTTGTTACGGGTTGAAGCGCGGTGAGACCCGCCAACACACGCGCACTGGTACCTTTTCGCTTGGCTTCCAAATCCCAAAGGGCACAGTCCAGCGCATTGCGCGCCGCACCGCCTGGCAAGGTGGACTGTAGTCCCTCTCGGCTCAAACCGGCTTCAAACTGCGGCGCAAGCGCCATGATGTCGGCGATCACGCCTTTCACTGTCTCTCCGTAGCGGGCGTAAGGCACGCATTCACCCCATCCGGTGTGGATGCCGTCTGACACTTTTACCGTGACAACCCGTGCCTGTGTCCGAGAACCGCGTGAAATCGTGAAGACTTCCGCAAGTTGAAAGATGGTTTCTTCCGCGTGGACCGTGATGTCCATATTAGACGAGCGCGTCTACAAGACGGGCAGCGCTATGGCGGAACGGATCCACTGTGGGCAAGCCCATGCGGTTTTCGGTTTCCTCGCACAGGCGCAACGCTTCATCGTCGCCCAAAGCAACAGTGTTGATAGCGATACCGGTCATCTCGCAATCGGGGTTGACGAACCGCGCCAGCGTGAGAGCCGTGTCACGCACCAATTCCAAGCTTGGTAAATCGTAGTCGGGCAGGCCGCGCATGTGGGTGCGGGTGGGTTCGTGGGACAGGATCATCGCGTCGGGCTGCCCTCCATGGATGAGCGCCATCGTCACTCCGGAGTAAGACGCGTGGAACAGGCTGCCTTGTCCCTCAATGATGTCCCAGTGATCGGGATCATTTTCAGGCGTCAACCACTCCACACTGCCGGCCATGAAGTCGGCCACCACTGCGTCCAAAGGCACACCGTCACCGGTGATCAGGATGCCGGTTTGGCCGGTGGGTCGGAAAGTTGCCTTCAATCCACGCTGGCGCATTTCTTTTTCAACGCACAGTCCAGTGTACATTTTACCGACGGAACAGTCTGTGCCGACCGCCAACATGCGCTTGCCGGCGCGGCGCACACCGTTGGCGATGGGGTACTTCACACTGGGCACACGCACATCGTGCAGGGCGCGGCCTTTCGCAGCAGCGTGCGCCGCCAAGTCAGCCTCATCGCGCAGCAGGTTGTGCAGACCAGACGCCAAATCCATGCCCGCATCGAGGGCCTGCTTCAAGACGGCCTTCCAGCTGTCTGAAATCACACCACCCCTATTCGCGACACCGATGACCATGGTTTTTGCGCCCGCAGCAACAGCCTGCTCAATGGTCATGTCGGCCACTTTGACGTCGGCTTGACACCCTTCCATTCGAACCTGGCCGACGCAGTTTTCGGGACGCCAATCTTTGATGCCTTGGGCCACTTTGGCTGCCAATTGGTCCGGCGCATCGCCGAGAAACAACAGATAGGGTGTTTCGATCATGGTGCTGGTTCCCTCAAGACGGATCATGGCCGGGCTGATCATGGTCTCACTGATCGCGAAAAAGCTGGCCATGGAACGCGGCATAACCGCCGGTATTTTTCGATAATCTGCTCGATTTCCGATGGGTGCAAGCATCGTAATCGGCTGGTGCCAAGTGCTGCTTTTAACTGGTCTCACACCCGGAGAAAGACCCGCAAGACTGAAATTTGTTTTGAGCGTGACAGTCGCGCAGGCTCCAACCCCGGCGACCGCACCCTTCTAAAGACACCCTTGCACTTGCGCCGCGAACAGACGTAGTCTTTCCAACAGGAATTGCAGCACATTTGTGCTGTCGCGCTTTGGGAGGAACGCATGGCGAAGATCGACATTACCATTAACGGCAAGGCCACATCGGCCACGGTAGATGACCGCACCTTGCTGGTGGATTATCTGCGTGAAACACGCAATCTCACCGGCACCCATGTGGGTTGTGACACATCCCAGTGCGGCGCATGCGTCGTGCATGTGGACGGCAAGGCCATGAAAAGCTGCACCATGTTGGCGGCGCAGGCCTCCGGCAGCGAAGTCATCACCATTGAGGGTGTGGCAAGCGGCGGAGAGTTGCATCCCATGCAGGCTGCATTTCGTGAGCATCACGGGCTGCAATGCGGTTTCTGCACCCCCGGCATGATCATGAGCGCCATTGACATGGTGAACCGCCACGGCCCCGGCATTGATGAAAAAACCATCCGTGCGGAACTGGAAGGCAATATTTGCCGCTGTACCGGTTACCACAACATCGTCAAATCCATCGCTGCGGGTGCCACCGCCATGGGTGCAGGCGCTCAGCAAGCGGCTGAATAAAACGAAGCGGTTTTAACAACTGCCGCGATCTTCCGGACGCGCTTGAAAAAGAAGAATAAACAAGCAGCCCTTTTCCGGTCTTCGCGGTCCCATTCTTGAGGAGGGAACCCCCTTATGGGTATCGAAGGTATCGGCGCACGCGTATTGCGCAAAGAAGACAAACGTTTCATCACCGGCAAAGGGCGTTACACGGACGACCACAACGTGCCCGGCCAACACTATGCGGCTTTTGTGCGCTCGCCCCACGCCCACGCCAAGGTGAAGGGCATCGACAAGTCTGCCGCAGAAGCCATGTCCGGCGTGGCTGCCGTTCTCGACGGCAAGCAACTGACCGGTGACGGCATTGGCAATATCATCTGCGGCTGGATGGTGCATTCCAAAGACGGAACGCCCATGAACATGGGTGCATGGTCAGCCCTTGCAACGGACACCGTTCGCTATGTGGGTGATGCGGTTGCCGTGGTGATCGCGGAAAGCCTTGCAGAAGCCAAAGCAGCGGCGGAAGCTGTCGATGTCGACTATGACGTGCAGACGGCGGTTGTGAGTGCAGTCGACGCCATGGAAGACGGCGCACCGCAAATCCATCCCGAAGCCAAAAACAACATCATCTTCGATTGGGAAATTGGCGAGAGCGACGCAACAGACGCGGCAATTGCCGGTGCTGACCGCGTGGTGGAGCTGGAAATCCGCAACAACCGCCTCGTGCCAAACCCGATGGAGCCCCGCTCTGCCTTGGCACAGTATGATGATGCGGAAGACCACTACACGCTGCACACAACCAGCCAAAATCCGCATGTGGCGCGACTGGTTCTGTCCGCGTTCTATCAAGTGGCCCCTGAAAACAAGTTGCGCGTGATTGCACCCGATGTGGGCGGCGGTTTTGGCGCAAAGATCTACATTTATCCAGAAGAAATCGTCTGCCTCTGGGCCGCCAAAAAAGCGGGTGTACCCGCCGTCAAATGGACGGCGGATCGCGGCGAAGCCTTCGTCACCGACGCCCACGGACGAGACCATGTCTCGACCGCCAAAATGGGTTTTGACAAGAACAATAAAATTGTTGGCTTCAAGGTCGATACAATTGCCAATCTCGGCGCTTACATGTCGTTGTTCTCGTCTTCGGTACCGACCTATCTCTACGCCACGCTGTTGTCGGGCCAGTACAACATCCCAAACATCCATTGCAATGTGCGCACGGTCTACACCAACACGGTACCGGTGGACGCCTACCGTGGGGCCGGTCGTCCTGAAGCCACTTATTTGGTGGAACGCATGATGACCAAAGCCGCGCGTGAACTGGGCGTGGACCCGGCAGACTTGCGCCGCGCGAACTTCATTCAGGAGTTCCCGCACCAGACGCCTGTCATCATGGCCTATGATGCCGGTGACTTTGACGCATCTTTGGATGCGGCCATTGCGGCCTCCGACTATGCCAATTTTGGTGCCCGCAAGGCGAAGTCCGAAAGTGAAGGCAAACTGCGCGGCATCGGCATGTCCTGCTATATTGAGGCCTGCGGCATCGCACCGTCTCAAGCGGTGGGCTCCTTGGGCGCAGGCGTTGGCCTTTGGGAATCCGCAGAGGTGCGTGTGAACCCCGTTGGGACAGTGGAAATTCTCACCGGCTCGCACAGCCATGGCCAAGGCCATGAGACCACGTTTGCCCAATTGGTTTCCGAGCGTTTTGGCCTTCCCGGCGAGAACGTGCAGATCGTCCACGGCGACACCGACAAAGTGCAGTTTGGCATGGGCACTTATGGATCGCGCTCCGGCGCGGTGGGCATGTCCGCCATCGTCAAAGCCCTCGACAAGGTGGAAGCCAAAGCGAAGAAGATCGCTGCGCATCTCTTGGAAGCCGCCGAAGGCGATATTGAGATCAAAGACGGTGAAGTGCTGGTGAAAGGCACCGACAAGAAGCTGGGTTGGCACGAAGTGTGTCTGGGGGCCTACACAGCCCACAACCTGCCCGAAGGCATGGAGCCCGGTTTGAAGGAAGGGGCGTTTTACGATCCAACGAACTTCACCTTCCCAGCCGGTTGCTACATCTGCGAAGTGGAAATCGACCCAGAGACCGGTGTCGTTAGCGTGGAGCAGTTCGTCGCTGCCGACGACTTCGGCAAGATCATCAATCCGATGATCGTGGAAGGTCAGGTCCATGGCGGTATTGCTCAGGGCATTGGCCAGGCCATGCTGGAAAATGCGGTCTACGATGAAACCGGTCAGCTGATTTCGGCTTCCTACATGGATTACACCATGCCACGGGCTGATGATCTGCCAGACTTCCAAGTCTCGACCACCGAAACCCTGTGCCCGGGCAACCCGCTCGGAATTAAAGGCTGCGGTGAAGCAGGTGCCATCGGCTCGCCACCAGCATTGATCAACGCTGTCACAGACGCGATCGGCCATGAGGGCCTGTCCATGCCGGCCTCACCGCAAAACGTGTGGGCCGCAATCCAAGACGGGTCCATGAAACAGGCTGCCGAATAACGCGCATCTGTCGGGATGGTGGTGCGCTGCAACGCCGTCCCGATTGTCCAACTTAGACTTCTGGAGGAAATCCATATGTATGAAACCAATTACCACCGTGCCAGCGATGTGAACGATGCCGTAACGAAAATGGGTGCAGCCGATGACGGCAAGTTCATGTCCGGCGGTCAGACCCTCTTGCCAACCATGAAACAACGCCTCGCGGCTCCCAGCGATCTGATCGATCTGACCCGCATCGGCGATATGCACGGCATCACCATTGATGGAAACATGATCCGCATCGGTGCAGCCACCACGCATAATGATGTGGCGACTAACGCGGAACTGCGCGCCATTTGCCCATCCATCTGCGAGCTTGCCTCTCACATTGGCGACCCAGCCGTGCGTCACCGCGGTACGATTGGCGGTTCCATCGCAAACAATGATCCGGCCGCCGATTACCCTGCAGCCATGATGGCGCTGAACGCACAAATCATTACCAATCAGCGCAAGATCGACACAGATGATTTTTTCACAGCGATGTTTGAGACTGCGCTGAAAGAAGACGAGGTTGTCGTGGCGGTTGAATTTCCTGCGCCCGCTAAAGGGGCATATGCGAAATTTCCGAATCCGGCTTCCCGTTACGCGATGGCCGGTGTGTTCGTTGCCAAACTCAAAAACGGCATGGTGCGCGTAGGCGTAACCGGCGCATCGTCTGGTGGAGTTTACCGCCCGGCCGATATGGAAGACGCGTTAAAATCCGACTGGTCCGCCGAAGCTATCGACGGTTGTTCTGTCGATGAAGGGGATATGTTGTCCGACATTCACGGCACATCCGCTTACCGGGCCAATTTGGTGAAAGTGATGGCCAAGCGCGCTGTCGCGGCCGCGGGATAATTTTCACCACCGATCACAGTACAACAAAGGGCGGCTCATTGAGCCCCCCTTTTTTTGTCTGTCTCACCTTGATGGAAACGGAGAGAAGCGGCTTGGCCTAGGCTTGACCGTCATCCGGTGCAGCCTCATCCGGTGCAGGCTCTTCGAATTTCGGGCCGCCTTTTGCAACGCCCACCATGGCAGGACGCAGAATGCGCTCGCCGATTTGGTAACCTTCTTGCACAACCTGCTGCACCGAGTTGTTGGGCACGTCTGGATTGGGGATTTCAAACATCGCTTGGTGCAGGTTTGGATCGAATTTCTGACCCTCAGGGTTGAACTTCTCGACACCTGCGGTCTTCAAAGCTTTCAACAATTCCCGTTCCGTCATCTCGACGCCTTCCAGCAGCGCTTTGAATTCTTCGGAGCCACTTTCACGCTTTTCTGCCGGCACGGCCTGGATAGCGCGTTGGAAGTTATCGGCAACCGTCAGCAAATCTCGGGCAAAATTGGCAACGGCGTAAGAGCGTGTGTCGGCGATCTCACGGGCCGTGCGACGTCGCAGATTTTCCATCTCCGCCACCGCGCGCAGAGCTTTGTCTTTCATCTCTTCGTTTTCGACGCGCAATTTGTCGAGAACCGCGAGAATTTGTTCAGGATCGTTGAAATTGGGCTGGCCAGCATCCGAGTCGGGTGTGTCATCGGCTTCCGCAGCATCAAGCTCCGCCTGCTCTTCGGCGGCCATGCGCTCTTCTTCTGCAGCCAAATCGTCAAATAGGGCGTCGTCGGGGTTGCGATTTCCCGCCATGGTTCACCTGTTTGGAGAAAAAATTTCAGACGCTCATATCGGCTTGTGAGGTCGCAAAATCAACCCCGAAGCCCGTCATCACAGGCGGGTTTTGGCGGGTTCTAGCGCAGCAATCGCCCTACGACCTGAGCCGTATAGTCCACCATGGGAACAATGCGGGCGTAGTTGAGACGGGTCGGACCGATGACCCCAACAGCACCGATGATGCGTTGCGCGCCGTCACGGTAGGGTGCGACGACAACCGAGGAGCCGGAAAGCGAAAACAGATTGTTCTCAGCACCGATGAAAATTTTTACACCCTCACCGTCCTCAGCCAATTCCAAGAGTTGCATCAACCCCTGTTTGCTCTCCAACTCGTCAAACAAGTGTTGGAGGCGGCTGATATCGTCACGAACGTCCATGGACGTGAGCAAGTTGGCCCGGCCGCGCACAATCAACTGAGGCTTTTGGTCTGCTGCCGCCCCGGCCCAGGTGGCCAGACCCTGATCCACCAAAGACGCGGCCAACGTGTCCAACTCACCTTGGGTCTTGGCCAGGCGCTCGGCAATCGCCACCCGCGCTTCGCCAAGTGTGCGGCCTGCAACGTGGGCGTTTAAGAAGTTACTCGCTTCGACCAGCGTTGATGCGCTCATTCCGGCTGGCAGTGAGATGATGCGGTTTTCGACCGCCTCGTTTTCGCCAACGATCACCACAAGCGCTTTTGTGGATTCCAGCCGCACGAATTCAATGTGCTTGAGCCGGACATCGCTTTTACCCGCGATGACCAATCCAGCGCCCTCGGTAAGGCCGGAGAGCAATTGGCTGGCTTCCGTGAGCACACTGTCAAAAGTCTGGCCTTGCGCCGCTTCCTTCACTTGCGCGTCGATCCCGGCCCGTTCTTCGCGCGACAGATTGCCGATTTCCATAAAACCATCGACGAAATAGCGAAGGCCTTGCTCGGTGGGCAGGCGGCCCGCGGAGACATGGGGAGCGTAGATTAGGCCGAGATGCTCCAGATCAGACATTACATTGCGCACGGATGCCGGAGATAAAGATACCGACAGGCGACGGGCCAGATTGCGGGAACCAAGGGGCTCCCCCGTTTCCAGATAGGTCTCGACAATATTGCGAAACACTTCGTGGGACCGGCTGTCGAGCTGGTCCAGCGGGCGAAACGAGCTTGGGCGAATGGTCGGGTTCATGATGGGAAACTGGGTTAGGAACGCCGTAAAATCAACCGCTGCCACCGATGTGGTGGC
The DNA here is from genome assembly GCA_039815595.1 of Pseudomonadota bacterium. Classification (GTDB taxonomy): domain Bacteria; phylum Pseudomonadota; class Alphaproteobacteria; order Rhizobiales; family Rhizobiaceae; genus Pseudahrensia. Next base: position 26,768 of record JBCBYZ010000007.1, read on the forward strand.
ACCAAGACTTTGTAAGAAACGTTGGTCAAACTGGCCCTCACCATAACATCGCCCTCCGCCAACCGCTGTGACCAATTGGGTTGCACTGTTGCGAGGGTGGTTGCTGCCCGTTATGCAGCCGGTCACACAGTCATTCGAAAATCAGCGAGAGCCCATGCGCCCGTCCAAAAGAGCCTTTGATGAAATGCGAACAGTCACGCTGGAGCGTGGCTTTTCCAAACACGCTGAAGGGTCTTGTCTTATCAAGTTTGGGGATACGCATGTTCTTTGCACGGCCTCTTTGGAAGAGCGGGTGCCGCCGTGGTTGCGCGGCGCGGGCAAGGGCTGGGTGACGGCAGAATACGGTATGCTGCCACGATCCACCGGATCCCGGATGCGCCGCGAAGCATCATCTGGAAAACAGTCCGGCCGAACACAAGAAATCCAGCGCCTGATCGGGCGCTCCCTGCGGGCCGTCGTGGACATGGAAGCACTGGGAGAACGGCAGATTTCGCTCGATTGCGATGTCATCCAAGCCGATGGTGGCACACGCACAGCATCGATCACAGGCGCTTGGGTGGCGCTCAAGGATTGCCTGCTGTGGATGCAAGAGCGGGACATGGTGAAAGACAATGTGCTCACAGACACCGTTGCCGCCATCTCCTGCGGCATTTTTGAAGGCAATGCGGTTCTCGATCTGGACTATGCGGAGGACAGCGAGGCGGAGACGGATGCGAACTTTGTGCTCACCGGATCCGGTGGAATCGTGGAAATCCAAGGGACTGCGGAAGCCGATCCCTTCTCAGAAGAGCAATTCATGGCGCTGATGGGTTTAGCCAAAAAAGGCGTGGGCGAATTGGTGACCCTTCAGACAGACGCGTTCAAATAGGCCCATCCATGCGCCCCTTGCCCGCAACACCCTTAATCTTGGCCACGCACAATGACGGCAAACTGCGTGAGATGCGCGATTTACTGTCACCGTTCGGGCTGAACGTCACCTCTGCTGGCGAGCGTGGATTGCCGGAGCCACCGGAAGACGGCACCACGTTTGAAGAAAACGCCTATGCCAAGGCTTATGCCGCAGCATCGGCAACGGGCTTCGTTGCACTATCCGATGATTCAGGGCTTTGCGTGGAGGCCTTGGACGGCGCGCCGGGTGTGTACACCGCCGATTGGGCTGAAAAGCCAGACGGCACGGGTCGCGATTTCATGATGGCGATGGAACTTGTGGAAGCCGCGCTCGCCAAGAAAAACGCCACAGAGCCCGATCAGCGTCGCGGGTATTTTTGTGCCGTCCTATGCCTGTGTTGGCCCGATGGTGACGCGCAGTATTTTCGCGGCGAAGCTCCGGGCACACTCATCTGGCCGCCGCGAGGAGACGATGGTTTTGGCTATGATCCGGTGTTTCAGCCCGATGGCCACTGCCGCACATTTGGCCAAATGAGCGCGCGGGAAAAGCATGGTTGGACACCCGGCCAAGCGTCTGAACCACTTAGTCACCGTGCCCGCGCATTCTCCAAATTTGCCGATGCGGTCTTGCTCTCGTCCGGCTCACAAGGTGCGGTTTAATCGTCTTGGCGGATGCTTATAGGGCACCGATAGACGATGGTGCGCCCGGTTTCGGGATTTATGTCCATTGGCCATTTTGTGCCGCTAAGTGTCCCTATTGCGATTTCAACTCGCACGTCCGGCACAACCGGCCTGATCAAGCACGCTATGCCGCCGGTTTTGAAGCTGAAATTTCCCACATGGCTGCCCTTCAACCCAATACCAGGGTGACGTCCGTCTTCTTTGGAGGTGGAACGCCGTCCTTGATGGACGTCGGCACGGTTGACCGCATATTGCGGGCCATCGAAAGCGCGTGGCCGACAACGCCCGATATGGAAGTGACACTTGAGGCCAATCCCACCAGCGTGGAAGCGAGGCGGTTTCGCGGATACCGCGCAGCCGGTGTGAACCGTGTTTCACTGGGGGTGCAGTCCCTGCGAGATGAAGACCTGAAGTTTTTAGGGCGGTTGCATTCTGCCCAAGAAGCCATATCCGCCATCGAATTAGCACGGTCGATTTTCCCACGCCTGTCGTTTGATTTGATATACGCAAGGCCCGATCAGACCGAGGCTGCTTGGCGCTGGGAACTGGAGCAAGCCATTGAACTCGCGGCTGACCATCTGTCGCTCTATCAACTGACAATTGAGCCGGAAACACCCTTCTACCAACTGCATCGAGCCGGAAAGCTTTCCATTCCGGCTTCGGAACAAGCTGCGGCTTTGTACGAGTTAACGCAAGACGTGACGGCTCGGCATGGCTTATACGCTTATGAGGTTTCCAACCACGCAAAACCCGGTGCGGAAAGCCGCCACAACCTCACCTATTGGCGCTCCGGCGTGTGGGCAGGCATCGGGCCCGGTGCCCACGGACGGTTGCAAACCAATGCCGGACGCCAAGCACTGGTCAACGAAAAACATCCGGAAACTTGGCTCAAACTGGTGGAAGACCAAGGCCATGGCGTCACTAACAAAACAGTGCTCACCGACGTCGCGTGCGCCGAAGAAATGCTGTTGATGGGACTTCGTTTGCGCGAGGGCATTGACCTTTCGCGTTACGCGGCGATGCCGGGAACGGTGTTGGATCAGGACAAACTGTCCAACCTGATCGAGGACGGCATGATGGAACCGACTTCCAACGGCCGCTTACGGACAACACCAGAGGGCGCGCTTGTTCTGAATGCGATCATTGCCGAGCTAGCCAGCGGATAGTAGGTCTGGCGCATTGTTCTTTGAGTGCTCGATGCCTGTGTCCTACACGATTGGAAGCCATATCTTTGAAGCTCCCACGCTGTCAGCGGGGCTCTATGTCGTGGCGACACCTATTGGCAATCTGCGCGATATAACTTTACGGGCCTTGGAAACACTGGCCGGCTGCGATGTCATCGCCTGCGAAGACACCCGGTCCAGCGGTGTGCTTCTGTCTCGTTATGGGATCGACAAGCCCAAAGTCTCCTATAACGAACACAATGCCGACACGCGCGGGCCGGACTTGCTGCGACAGATTTCCGAGGGCCGTTCGGTCTGCTTGATCAGCGATGCGGGCACACCCCTCATCAGCGACCCCGGCCAAAGACTGGTGCAGGAAGCAGTGGACGCCGGACTGGCAGTCGTGCCTTTGCCCGGTGCCAGCGCGCCTTTAGCCGCAATGATGGCGGCGGGTATCGAGACAGACGGATTTCTGTTTGCTGGCTTTTCGCCCACCAAAGCGAAGGCGCGGCTGGACTGGCTGTACCGATACGGACAGGCGCAGCAAACCGTTGCCTTTTTTGAGAGCCCGCAAAGGCTGGTCGCCAGCCTGTCCGCCATGGCAGAAACTTTTGGTCCAACCCGCCAAGCCGTCATTGCTCGCGAATTGACAAAGCTGCATGAGACGTTTCACCGGGGCAGCCTTATTGAACTGTTGGAGGAGTTCTCCACACTGGAGCGCGTCCGGGGTGAGTTGGTCATCCTGTTGCCACCGGATAAAACGGAGCAGACGCAGGACATCGATCCTGAACCTCTGTTACGTGAGGCGCTCGTGACCATGCGCACAAAGGATGCGGTGAACAGCGTCGCCGCACTCACAGGCCTTCCCAAACAGGCACTCTATGCCAAGGCCTTAAAACTGCAAAACGATGGCTAGACCCACACAGCAGGCGCGCCAGAAGGCAGAACGCAAAGGCCACCGCGCCGAGCGGCTCGCCGCATGGGCGCTGCGCCTGAAGGGCTACCGGATCGTGGGACAGCGCTTCAAAACGCCGGTCGGGGAAATCGATCTCATCGCCCGAAAGGGAAACACGATTGCATTTGTAGAAGTGAAAGCGCGCGCCGATGCGCAAGTCGCTCTCGACAGCGTTACCTTCAAAAGCCAGCGGCGTATTTCCAAAGCGGGCCTGTGGTGGATCGGACGTCAGAAGGACCATGCCAAACTGTCCTGGCGATTTGATGTGGTTGCTGTTGTTCCGCGCCGTTGGCCTGTCCACACCCGGCGGGTTTGGGACTAGGCAGTATGAACGCATTGGCAATTTTTTGATCCAGCGCTTAAGTGAGCAGCCTACCGCACACAAGCCGTGCAGCCGTTCGTTTGGAAAACCCTTTCATGCCGCTCTCAGTCGCCGTCCAAATGGACCATATTTCCACCATCGACATCACAGGAGATTCTACATTTGCCCTCATGTTGGAGGCTAAAAAACGCGGGCATACTCTGTTTCACTATGAGGTAGACGCGCTGACCATGCGGGACGGCGAGGTGTTTACGTCCGGCGCAGATGTCGATGTGCAGGACATCAAAGGGGATCACTATACGCTTGGAGATACTAAGCGTGTGAACCTGGCGAACTACGACGTGGTCTTGATGCGCCAGGACCCGCCGTTTCACATGGGCTACATCACTGCCACGCATCTTCTGGAACGCATTCACCCGAAGACGCTGGTGGTCAACGACCCGGCCGAAGTGCGCAATGCGCCGGAAAAGATATTTGTCACGGAATTTTCCGATTTGATGCCGGAAACGCTGATCAGCCGGTCACGGGCGGAGATCGAGGCCTTCCGGGCCGAATATGGCGATATCATCGTCAAGCCACTTTATGGAAACGGCGGGGCCGGTGTGTTTCGCATCAGCGAAGGGGATCAGAACCTCACGTCCCTGTTGGAACTGTTCGAAGCGACGTGGCCAGAACCTTTCATTGCTCAGCGCTATCTCAAGGCTGTGCGGGATGGCGATAAGCGCATCATATTGGTGGATGGCGAAGCCGTTGGAGCAATCAATCGCGTGCCTTCCGAGAACGAGGCACGTTCCAACATGCATGTTGGCGGAAGGGCGGAAGCCATCGACATAACCGACCGCGAGCGCGAAATCTGTGATCGCATTGGCCCGGAACTGCGCCGTCGCGGCTTTTTGTTTGTGGGCATCGACGTGATTGGCGGGTTGATGACGGAGATCAATGTCACCTCGCCAACCGGCATTCGCGAAGTGGCGAAATTTGGCGGTGCTGATATCGCTTCCCTTTTGTGGGATGCAATTGAAGCGAAGAGTGCCTAGAGCCAATCACCGTTTCTTGGAAGCACCGATTTTCTCTAACTTGTTGTTTAACTAGGTTTCTTTCGCTCAAACGGAATCGTTTGAACGGAGACGGCGCTGACTCCCTTCACGTCAGGCGCGCGCGGCAGTCACAGCGCCCAGTGTGACCAAGGCCGCCGCTACCAGCACCCGCAATGATGGTTCGGCGTAGCCAGCCGCAATCAAGGCAAAGGTTGATAGAACCGGAGCCGCATAACTGGCGGCACCGAGAAGCTGGATGTGACCGGCTTTCATGCCGCGATCCCACATAAGGAATGCCACGCCGACAGGTCCCAATCCCAAGGCGACAACAGCCAGCCATTCCGACACACTTTGTGGCCACACCGTAGTTTCAAACACCACGTGACAGACAGCACCCAAAACTGCCGAGGCAAGACAGAAGAACCACACGATATCGCTTGGCACATCGTGAAAGCGCCGGGACAGGACTGAATAAGAAGACCAAATGAGCGCGCACAACACGGCCGCGCCGTAGCCTAAGGTGTACGTGCCATCGAAATCGAACGCACCGCCCCCGATCATCAAAAACACTGCCCCGGCCAAGCCAAGGGCCGCGCCTACAAGATGCCCCGCCTTCAACCGCTCTCCCGGCAGGAGTCCGGAAAACAAGACGATCAAGAGCGGCCACAAATAGGCGATCAGACCGGCCTCCACTTCCGGCGCGTTGCGCAGCGCTGTGAAGTAGAAAAAGTGATAGCCAAACAGACCACCAACACCCAAACTCCAAACCGGCCACGGCTGTTTGTAGACACCCAATTGCCCCCTCTTCGCGGTGCTGATCAGGCCCAACGAGCCCCCCAGCGCAAAGCACAGGGTAAGAAGCTGAAACGGTGGCACGTCCCCACTCATGGCGGTGAACAGTGCCAGAAGGCTCCAAAGCGCAATTGCGCCAAAGCCCAACACAGTTGCGAATTGATCCGTTCTGGAAGGCTGATCCATTTGTTCTATTTTTGTTCTTGAAATACAGCTGATGCCGTTCTAGGCTTTTGGCTTGGGGCCGACAATAGAGCGGGCCTTTGAGACTTTCTTTTCGCTTGTAAGAAGCGCTGACTGGGTCTCCATTTTGATCGTTCGTAAGTGTTTTGGCTCGTTTGACTGATTGTGAACCAAGACCGTGCAGGTGAAAGAAAAGTATGGTTTCGCGCTGTATGACCGTGGCCTTTCAGGGCATTCAAGCCGTGCCTGTCGATGTGCAGGTGATGGTGGCTCCGGGCCAAATGGGCATGAACATTGTTGGCCTTGCCGACAAGGCGGTGGCGGAGAGCCGTGAGCGGGTGCAGGCCGCCCTGCACGCATCCGGCCTTTCCATGCCCTCCAAACGCGTCACGGTGAACCTGGCCCCTGCCGATCTGCCCAAAGAGGGCAGCCACTACGATTTACCCATCGCACTTGCTCTCATGGCGGCGATTGGCGCGATCCCGGGGGATGCGCTTGATGCCTACGTGGTCATGGGCGAACTTGGACTGGACGGCACGATTGCGCCCGTGGCCGGCGCCTTACCCGCCGCCATGGGAGCCAATGGTCTGGGCAAAGGGCTCATCTGTCCTGCCGCATCCGGCTCCGAGGCGGCGTGGGCCGACCCCGACATGGATGTCCTCGCGCCGCGCAGCCTGATTGCAGCGGCCAATCATTTCAAAGGGACGCAGGTTTTGTCGCGCCCTGTGGCTGCCGTCCGAGACGGGTTGGAAACATTTGGAGACATGTCCGATATTCGGGGGCAGGAGACCGCAAAGCGGGCCTTGGAGATTGCTGCTGCGGGCGGACACAATTTGCTGCTCATCGGTCCTCCCGGGTCCGGCAAAAGCATGTTGGCCTCCCGTCTGCCGAGCATTTTGCCACCCCTTTCGCCGCGCGAATTGCTCGAAGTCTCCATGATCGGCTCTATTGCTGGAACACTGGCCGATGGAAAATTGTCGTCAAAACGGCCTTTCCGGTCTCCGCACCACTCGGCGTCGATGGCGGCCATGGTGGGTGGAGGGTTGCGGGCGCGTCCGGGCGAGGTGTCCATGGCGCATAATGGCGTATTGTTTCTCGACGAATTGTCGGAATTCACACCGCAGGTTTTAGACAGTCTGCGGCAACCTCTCGAAAGCGGCGAAACCATTATCGCACGGGCCAACCACCGCGTTTCTTATCCCTCCCGCTTGCAGCTTGTCGCCGCAATGAATCCGTGCCGCTGCGGGATGGCAGGGGAACCCGGCCATGTGTGCCGCCGCGGCAAACGTTGTGTGTCCGACTATCAGGGCCGCGTGTCGGGACCTTTGATGGATCGCATTGATTTGCGCATTGAAGTGCCGTCGGTCAGTGCCAGCGATCTCTTTGAGGAATCCGGCGCGGAAAAAAGCGAGACAATTGCGCAGCGGGTAAAACAGGCGCGTGATCTACAGATCGAGCGTTACACCGCTATGGGGTCGGCCGATCATCTCAACGCGCACATGCCCAACACAATGATCGAGCAAGTGGCCAAACCAGATGATGCCGGACTGGCGCTGTTAAAAGAGGCTGCGGATCGCTTGCGTTTTTCGGCCCGCGGTTACCACCGGATCTTAAAAGTGGCCCGGACGTTGGCCGATCTCGACGGGCGCGGGACGGTAGGGCGCATTCATCTGGCTGAAGCTATATCGTATCGGATGAGCGTAGCGGGCCGAACCCAAGCCGCGTAGAAACGCGACGGGGCGCAAGCCGCCCACGAGCAATCCACCCCATGGACCAATTGAGTGCTTTGGGCGCATGTTAGCATCTGCGGTTACCGTGGCCTACGAACCGCTGGAAGCACGCCGAACCGTTCACACAATTGACATGGAATTGTCGCAGTAGAACGACACGGCCGAGATGAGGGTAGCCTTCGATGACCACATTGACCGCGATGCGACCAACGTTTTTGGGGAAGCGCAAGCTCGATCCCAGTGCTCCGGTTATAGGCCGTTTGGGTTCATTGATCGTACGTTTGGCCCGCACGCGCGCCGAAATACGCGCCGCCCAAGCACTGCGCTACAAAGTGTTTTACGAAGAAATGTCGGCCAAGCCGTCAGCCGCCAACCGCCTTTTGCGCCGCGACAAGGATCGCTACGACCGGTATTGCGACCATCTCTTGGTCATCGAGCAGACTGGAACAAGTGAAACGATTGTTGGCACATACCGCCTGCTTTTGCCGGAAAATGCGGCCGCCGCCGGTGGCTATTATTCCCAGAGCGAATTCGACCTGGCCAATGTGCTAAAAATGAATTTCGGCAAGCGCTTTTTGGAATTGGGTCGCTCCTGCATCCTGCCAGAGTACCGCTCCAAACGCACAATGGAACTTCTGTGGCACGGCACGTGGAGTTACGCGCTGACCAACAAGATCGACATCCTTTTCGGTTGTGCGTCTTTTGAAGGCACAGACCCAAACGCGTTTTCCGGTTCCTTTGCCATGTTGCAGCAAAATTCGGTATTGTCCCAGGACGAGGATTGCGCTTCTCCGCTGAAAGACAGCGTTTCGTTGCAGGCATTTGCGGATGCATCTTTCGATCCACGCCGGGCGCTGTTTGCGCTACCCCCTCTGCTGAAGGGCTATTTACGCCTGGGCGCCAAAGTCGCTTCCCACGCCGTCATTGATCGGCAGTTTGGAACGACTGACGTGTTGGTGGTGTTGAAGGTTGCCGAAATCAGCCCCCGCTATCTCAGCCATTTCAAAACGGACGCCTCGCGTTTCGCAGCCTGACAATCTGGGAGCGGCATTGCTCTCTTGTTCACACCGTGTTGGCAATGGTTGGCACCTTGCCTCGGGCGGTGGTATCCAAGACTCCATAGATCGGCGTCCGCTTTGAATGCGCACACGCCAGTTGAGTTGAGAGTGGAACGGCGGCGTGGCGACAGCGGATCAGCAGGACCAAGGTGCCGAACCGTCAGAATCCGTGACGCCAAAGCCAGACCATGCCGCGCCCACACCCATGATGGCGCAATATATCGAGATTAAAGCCGCCAATCCCGACAGCTTGTTGTTTTATCGCATGGGCGACTTTTACGAGTTGTTTTTCGGCGATGCTGAAATTGCGGCCCGCGCGCTGGGCATAACGCTCACCAAACGGGGAAAGCATCTGGGGGACGATATTCCCATGTGCGGCGTGCCGGTTCATGCGGCCAATGACTATCTCCAAAAGCTTATCGCATTGGGACACCGCGTTGCCGTTTGCGAACAGGTGGAAGAGCCCGCCGAGGCGAAAAAACGCGGCTCCAAATCTGTCGTCAAGCGCGATGTCGTTCGTCTGGTCACGCCTGGCACCATAACGGAAGAAGCGTTGCTTGAACCCGATCAGGCCAGCCTTCTTGTGGTCTTGGCGCGCACAAAGGGTGGAAAGGAGGGCGATACATTTGCACTGGCCAGTGTCGATATTTCCACGGGGCATTTTACGGTTCACCCCACGACGCAATCGGGACTGGCTGCCGATGTGGCACGCTTGGCTCCGCGTGAACTGGTGATCTCAGACACGCTGGAAACCGATGATGAACTGCGCTCGTTGATTGCCAGTCTGGACATGGCCGTGCAACGCCAACCAGCTGCACAGTTTGATTCCACACGCGCGGCGCAGTCTCTTGCTCGGTTTTACGGCGTCCAATCGCTGGACGGTTTTGGCACATTTTCGCGCTGCGAAATGGCGGCCTTAAACGCGGCCCTCGCTTATTTGGAAAAGACCCAAATCGATGAACGGCCCGCCCTGTCGCGCCCGCAACGGGAAGACAGTGGTGACATCCTGTTCATCGACGCGGCGACACGCGCAAACCTGGAACTCACCCGCACGCTGTCCGGCCGGCGGGAAGGCTCATTGTTGCGAGCAATAGACCGCACGGTGACAGGCAGTGGCGCGCGACTGTTAGCACAACGCCTGACCGCGCCGCTGACCGATCCGGACGCTATTGCTGACCGCTTGGAAAGTGTGGCCTGCATGCTGCATCTTGATCACTTGCGCGACGCGATGCGCAGTGAGCTCTCCAAGCTCCCCGACATGCCAAGGGCCCTGTCCCGCCTTTCCGTCAATCGCGGAGGTCCCCGCGATCTGGCGGCGATGCGCGAAGGTTTGACCTGCGCGCGGCGTCTTGCAGATCATTTGGCCTCGGTTGATCTGCAAACCCTCTCTCCAACCTTGAGTTCAGATCAGGCCATTTTGGCGGATGTGCCCACGAGCCTGCTGGGCATGTTAGGGGCCGTGCTGGACGATGAACTGCCTATGCTTGCCCGGGACGGCGGTTTAGTCCGGCCCGGCCATGACCCGGAACTGGATGATCTGAGAACACTCAGCCGCGAAAGCCGCCAAGTGATTGCCGGTTTGCAATCCAGCTACGGGGAGGAGACAGGCGTCAAGAGTTTGAAAATTCGGCACAACAATGTGCTGGGTTATTTCATTGAAGTGACGGCGCTGAACGCAGAAGCCCTGCAAGCCGACAAAGAGCGCTTCATCCATCGTCAAACGCTGGCCAACGCCATGCGGTTTACCACGACAGAACTGGCCGATCTGGAAAGCCGCATCGCCAATGCGGGCGGGCGGGCGCTGGACATAGAACTCTCCCACTTTGGGCATTTGTGTACAGCTACACTCGCCCACGCCGACGCCATCCGTGCGATCAGCGCAGCCCTTGCTCGTTTGGACGTCAGCACCGCATTGGCCCATCTGGCGGAAGAGCAAGGCTATGTGCGCCCACATGTGAGCCTTGGTCTCGAGTTCGAAATCACGACCGGGCGCCATCCCGTCGTGGAGCAAAGCCTGCGCAAACAAGCCGCTAACCCGTTTGTTCCCAATGATTGCGATTTAAGCGGCACGGATGCGGGGCGACTGTGGTTGCTCACCGGCCCCAACATGGGCGGTAAATCCACCTTTTTGAGGCAGAACGCACTGATTGCCATCTTAGCGCAAATGGGCAGTTTCGTACCCGCAGGCGCCGCGCGCATTGGTGTTGTCGACCGTCTGTTCTCCCGCGTTGGTGCGGCAGATGACTTGGCCAGAGGGCGCTCCACCTTCATGGTCGAAATGGTGGAGACCGCCGCCATTCTCAATCAGGCCGGACCGCGATCATTGGTGATCCTCGATGAAATCGGACGAGGCACCGCCACGTTTGACGGCTTGTCGATTGCCTGGGCGACAATTGAGCACCTGCACGCGGTCAACGGGTCGCGCACGTTGTTTGCCACCCACTATCACGAACTTACCGCGCTCTCCGAGAAGTTGGACCGTCTGTCCAACGTGACTTTGAAAGTGCGCGAATGGGAAGGCGATGTCGTGTTTCTGCACGAAATCACCGAGGGATGCGCGGACCGGTCCTATGGCATTCAGGTGGCGCGGCTGGCCGGGCTGCCGGAAGCCGTGATTGCCCACGCCGGTGTGGTTTTGGAGCAGTTGGAGAGCCAAAGCCGTGAAGGGTCTGCCACAAAACTCATCGACGATCTGCCGTTGTTTTCCGCCGCTCCACCAAAGCAATCAAGCCAGCCCAACACTAAAGCCAACTCGCTTCAGGAGGCCTTGGACAACATTGCGCCGGATGATCTTTCACCGCGTGACGCTTTAGAAGCGCTTTACCGGTTAAAGGCTTTGTCGGCTGACACTTCCAACCAGTAGGCAGATCAAACGCTGAGAAGACCTGACTGGGCGAGGTGGTCTGCAAGATTGACCTGCGGCCTTGGGCCGATGTGGCTAATCACTTCCGCCGCCGCCAGGCCACCGATTCCGGCACAGGTTTTGTGGTCATGGCCCTGTGTATAGGCCCACAAAAAGCCGGCCGCATAGAGATCGCCAGCCCCTGTCGTGTCTTCCACTTTTTCGACAGCGCGGGCGGGCACTTCGATCACCGTGTCGCCTGCCACAACCATGGACCCGTGTTCACCACGGGTTACAGCTGTGATTTTACAGTCTGCTTTTACGGCCTCAATGGCGGTGGACAAATCTGCGGTTTGGTAGAGCGACTTCAACTCGCTCTCATTGGCAAAGGTAATGTCCACCGTTCCCGAGCGCATCAACTCCAAAAATTCGTCGCGATACCGGTCGACGCAAAACGGGTCAGAGAGGGTCATGGAGACTTCTCGACCGTGCTCATGGGCAATCGATGCCGCGTGACGGATCGCCTCTTTCGCCCGTGGTGGGTCCCACAGATAGCCTTCGAAATAGGTGACTTTGGTGTCGGCGACGACCTGCGCATTGATGTCTTCGATGCCAAGTTCCACGCACGCACCCAGATAGGTGTTCATGGTGCGTTCACCATCCGGTGTCACAAAAATCATAGAGCGGGCGGTGGGCGGTGCGCCGTCCAGCGGAGCCGTGTCGAAGGCGACTCCGATGGCGCGGATATCGTGGGTAAAAATACCGCCCAGATGATCGTTGGATACCTTGCCAAAATAAGCCGCCTTACCCCCAAAACTCGCAATCCCAGCTGCGGTGTTTCCGGCGCTGCCGCCGGAGGCTTCAATCGCGCTGCCCATGGCAGCATAGAGGTGTTCCGCACGGGGCGCATCCACCAAGTTCATCGCCCCTTTGATGATGTCCTGGCGCACCAGGAAGTCGTCATCGGCGCGGGCGATAATGTCGACAATAGCGTTTCCGATGGTGAGGACGTCGAATTTTGGCGAAGTCATTGAGCTGCATATCCGGTAAGAATTTCGCGAGGGCTTAGCGGCAATCGCGAGAGGTGGGAAGGGAAAAGACCCGCACTTGACCGAAGGCTCAGCCGTGCTTGCCGATCAGACTGACGAACAAACCCCTCTTGGCCTGCCACAATTCGCGGCCCATATGCTGGTCATAACGAAGAACTCTTGGACTGACGCCGTGTTACAAACCGCTGTTTCGAGAACACTCAATCAGATTTTCACACCGCCGTTCCGTTCGGTTTTGTGGAAGTCGATTGGGATTACAATTGCTCTTCTGGTGGGGCTTTGGTTTGTGTTGGAAGCTGTCGTTTCGACGTTCTTGCTGCCATTTCTCGGGCCTTGGCCATGGCTCACCACATCGATCACATGGTTACTTGGCACCGGACTGTTGGTGGGGATGGGCTTTTTGATTGCGCCTGTGAGTTCAATGTTTGCTGGGGTGTTTTTGGACGACATTGCCGATGCCGTTGAGGGAAAACACTACACAGCTGACCTCCCCGGACGCGCTGTGCCCTTGTCTAAGTCGATTATGATGACATTGAAATTTCTGTTGCTGGTTGCCGGCGCCAACTTGGCCGCACTTACTCTGGTACTTTTTTTCGGGTTGGGTGTGATCGTGTTTTTTGTCGTCAATGGCTATTTGCTGGGACGGGAGTATTTTCAATTTGCCGCGCTACGCCATATGGACATCGCAGAGGCTGACAAGCTGCGCAAAGACAATGCGGGCACGATTTTTCTTGGCGGGCTGTTGATTGCAGGCCTTCTGGCGATCCCTTTTGCAAACCTGCTCACGCCGCTTTTCGCTGGTGCCTTGATGGTCCACGTCTGCAAAGGTTTGGCGGTGGAACGTGAAGCCACGACCCTGCATGCCGCCTAGTCTTCCAGACGCACGATCGGTGCTGGCACAGAAGTTGTCTTTTCTTTCGATTTGCACAAGTCAGCGATGATGCAGTCTTCGCATTCCGGCTTACGGGCTTTGCAGACATAGCGCCCGTGCAAGATGAGCCAGTGATGGGCGTGGTAGAGATATTCAGCAGGGATGCGCCGCTCCAGAATGCTCTCAATGTCATCAGGCGTCTTGCCGGGAGCCAAACCCAGACGGTTGCCTATTCGAAAAATGTGGGTGTCTACCGCGATGGTGGCCTGACCAAAGGCCATCGATACAACCACATTCGCCGTCTTGCGCCCCACACCCGGTCGTGTGGTCAGTGTATCGCGGTCAGTTGGCACCGTCCCGCCATGCTCATCGATGAGTTGTTGTGAAAGAGCCATCACATTCTTGGCCTTGTTGCGGTACAGGCCGATGGTTTTGATTTCTTCGCGCACCCGGTCTTCGCCCAGCGCCACCATTTTTTCCGGCGTGTCGGCAAGTTTGAACAGGTTCTTTGTGGCCCGGTTGACACCGATATCCGTCGCCTGTGCGGATAAGACAACCGCAACCAGCAGCGTGAACGGATTGACGTGATCAAGCTCGCCCTTGGGCTCTGGCCGTTGTTGTCGAAACCGCTCAAAAATTTCTGTCAATTCCGCCTGCGTGTAGCGGGCGCGCGGAAGCCGTTTGCGGGCCGGTTTTTTAATGGGCGTTTTTGCCAAAACCTGCGACCTTTTCATCTTTTGCACGGACCCTGACCCCCTCTATACTGACCCCATGGAAGCGCACAACTCATCTCCAGCACCGATATCGCCCCGTCCAAGCTCGGCGAACGCTGATAGCGCGTTCGGTGCTGGCGCAGGGCAAGATGAACTGGTTTTCAAAGCGCGGCTCACGCCCCATCGCTCACTTGGGCCATCGGGCTTTCGGCTTCTCATGGGGATTATCGGCATAATCTGCTTTGTGGTGGGTCTGGTTTTCACCATCGCAGGCGTGTGGCCGATTATGGGTTTTATGGGCCTCGATGTTTTGTTGATCTACTGGGCGTTCAAATCCAATTACAAGGCGGCAGAGGCCTATGAAGACGTAGAGGTGTCTCGCGCCCACGTGCTTCTGTCCAAGGTCTCTTCAAAGGGCCGCAAGGTTGATCACCATTTTGATCAGTTCGGCACGCGGTTTGAGACCGAACGGCACGAGGAGATCGGCATCACCAAAATGCGGCTGACCAACCGCGCTAAGTCCGTGGAGTTTGGTTATTTCCTCAATCCGGCAGATCGGGCCAGCTTTGCCGACGCCTTTAGCCAAGCCATGTCCGCCGCCAAACGCTAAAATCTAACACGCAAGTTTCGGGTGGTTTGCCTACACCGATATTGCCATGGTCGTTCCCGTTGAAGAAGGAAACGACCATGGCTCTATCCGCATTGGACACATCGCTCACATCGACGGCGTTGAAGCCCTCCACCACGATGACTGAAGCGCACCGCGACTATGAAACTGTCCGCACCGTGCTGGAACACATCACGGAGAACTGGCGCGATCAGCCTGAGCTTGAAGACTTGGCCAGGTTAACCGGGCACGAAGCCACCAGCCTGCAAAAAACCTTTACGCGCTGGGCAGGACTTTCCCCCAAGGCGTTTTTGCAAGCGATCACATTGGACCATGCCAAGCGGATGTTGGGGGACGGCCTGCCGCTGCTTGACACCGCTTTGGAGCTTGGCCTGTCCGGCCCGAGCCGATTGCATGATCTGTTCGTGACCCACGAATCCATGTCACCGGGCGTTTATAAGGCCGGTGGTGAAGGGGTCACCATCCATTGCGGATACCATCCATCCCCCTTTGGCGAAGCGCTGATTATGGCGACGGACCGGGGGCTTGCCGGTCTGGCATTTGCGGATGCCGAAGGCGTTGAGACGGCGGGACGGCACGACCAGCAGCGGGCGCATTTCACGCGCAGCCATGCGTTTGCCGATATGTCCCGCCGTTGGCCAAAAGCACACTACGTGGAAGACCCGAGCGCCACCGCACCTTATGCGGAACGGATTTTCAATCCGCAGGCATGGCACAAGGAAGAACCGTTGCGGGTTGTGTTCATCGGCACTGATTTTCAGATCCGGGTGTGGGAAGGCCTGCTCAAAATTCCGCTGGGGGCCGCGACAACCTATTCCAGCTTGGCGGAAGATCTTGGCAACCCAAAAGCCTCCCGCGCCGTGGGCGCAGCAGTCGGGCGCAATCCCATTTCCTTTGTGGTGCCGTGTCATCGTGTCTTGGGAAAAAGCGGGAAACTGACCGGATATCACTGGGGGCTGACACGAAAACGCGCGATGCTGGGGTGGGAAGCCGGAGTGAATGCCAGCCAAGCGGCATAGGAAGGTGTGCTTTGGCTTCCTGTCCGTCGTCTCCCTGCTGCGCGCTGACTGAAGAAAGAGCCACTCCATGAGCCAACCCAAAAACCCGGTTGTCGCCCCTCGCCTTTTGTCATCAGAAAATGTGGAGACGGTTTATCGCTTGTTGGAAGCCAACATGCCGGGACGCACGCCGACTGCCAAAGGACCGAAAGACCAGCCCGGTGCGTTCCGCTCCTGCGTCTCATGCATGTTGTCGGCGCAGAGCCGGGACGAGAACACGGCCAAAGCCTCGCAAGCCTTGTTTATGTTGGCGCAAACGCCCCAAGGCATTTTGGACCTCGCCGATGAAGATATCGCAGCCGCTATCAAGCCCTGCGGGCTCTATAATGTGAAAACCCGCAACCTGAAAAAGATGTGCAGGGCACTGCTGGATGATCACAACGGCATTGTACCCACCACGCGCGACGGATTGATGAGCCTGCCCGGTATCGGGCGAAAATGCGCCGATATCGTCATGAGTTTTACGTTTGGCGAGGACGTGATTGCCGTCGACACCCACGTTCACCGGGTCAGCAACCGTACCGGTCTGGCTGCGGGCAAGACCGAGGCGCAGACGGCGCAAAGTCTGGAAGATCGCAGCCCCCAATGGGCACTGCGTGACGGTCATTTCTGGCTGCTTGAATTTGGCAAACGGGTCTGCACATCCCGCGCACCCAAATGCGAAACCTGCTTCTTGAACCACGCTTGCGCGACCTTCGCAGGTACCGGCGAAAAGCCATCCGGTCGCACGCACTGAATTTCAGGCTCTTTCAGTCCCTAAATTGTTGCCGGTGGTATCCACCACCCCGTACACTAGCCCATGCGCTACGATGACCTTCTCCACCCGACCCCCAAGGGGCTCTATTGCCCTGTGGGGGATTTCTTCATCGACCCAGTCCAACCTGTGGAGCGAGCACTGATCACCCACGGTCATGCGGACCATGCGCGGGCCGGGCACGATACGGTTTGGGCGACGCGACAGACGCTCGATATTATGGCCATTCGCTATGGGGAAGATCATTGTCGATCCGCCCAACCGGTGACGTTGCGCGAACCATTTGGGCTTAACGGCGTCACAATCGGCTTTTGGCCCGCCGGTCATGTGCTGGGGTCAGCACAAATTCTGGTGGAGTTTGACGGTGCGCGCATCGTCGCATCCGGGGATTACAAGCGCCGGACCGACCCGTCATGCGACCCGTTCGAGCCGGTCCCATGTGATGTTTTCATAACCGAAGCCACATTCGCTTTGCCCGTTTTTCGCCATCCTGATTCATCCGGTGAAGTACGCAAGCTGATCGACTCCATGCGGCAGTTTCCGGAAAGCGCTCATCTGGTGGGGGTCTATGCCTTGGGAAAGGCACAACGGCTGATCCGGCTGTTGCGGCAGGAAGGACATAACGGCACCATCTACATTCATGGCGCGCTGAAAAAGCTCTGCGACTACTACGAAAGCGAGGGCGTGCATTTGGGGCCATTGGCACCCGCCACGGTGAACGGCGGCAAGAAGGGAGATTTTGCCGGTGCTATCGTTTTGGGGCCGCCCTCGGCGTTTACCGACAAATGGGGAAGGCGCTTTCCAGACCCGATCACCTGTTTCGCCTCCGGTTGGATGCAGGTGCGCCAAAGGGCACGGCAGCGCGGGGTCGAACTGCCGCTGGTCTTGTCGGACCACTGCGATTGGGATGAACTCTTGGACACAATCTCCGAAATTGCGCCCAAGGAAGTGTGGGTGACCCATGGGCGTGACGACGCGCTGGTGCGCTGGTGCACGCTTAACGGCATAAAGGCCCGTCCCTTGCATCTGGTGGGGTACGAGGACGAGCATGAATAGATCATCACACGCTCCGGCAGCCTAATGAAAGACTTTGCCGCCCTTCTTGACCGGCTGGTGCTGACGCCGTCGCGCAATCAAAAGCTTGCGCTGATGGTGGACTATTTTTTGCGCACACCTGATCCGGAGCGAGGTTACGCCCTTGCAGCCATAACGCGCGATCTGGAAGTGGCCAGCGTGAAACCCGCGCTTTTACGGGCGCTGGTGGCAGAACGGATGGATGAAGAATTGTTTCGCCTCTCCTACGATTATGTGGGGGATTTGGCCGAAACAATTGCGCTGGTTTGGGACGCCGAACAACGCACCGCCAACACAGCCTTACCGTCGCCACAGGACGAAGAAGCGGGTGCCGTTACAAATACCCCAACATCAACACCGCCACCTTCTCTCACCACGGTTGTGGAAACCTTGAACCGGTTGGGCAAGGCAGACGCGATGAAGCAACTCACCATATGGCTGGATCAGTTGGACGCTTCGGGCCGCTATGCGTTGCTGAAACTGGCAACCGGCGGCATGCGGATCGGAGTTTCCGCCCGTTTGGCCAAACTCGCGCTGGCAGATTTTGGGGCGCGGCACATCAATGTGGACATCATTGAAATTGAAGAACTCTGGCACGGGCTCGACATTCCGTACGTTGATCTCTTCCAATGGTTGAGCGGACAAGCAGACAAACCAAGTCATAGGGCGGCGGCTCCCTTTCGGCCCGTCATGCTGGCAAACCCGCTCAATGATGGCGACATGCGCAAGCTCGACGCGGACCATTACGCAGCCGAATGGAAATGGGATGGCATTCGCGTTCAGGTGACGAGCGAAGCCGGAGTGCGCAGGCTCTACTCCCGTACCGGGGACGACATAGGCCGCGCTTTTCCTGATCTTATCGACGCAATGGATTTTGATGGATCGTTGGACGGCGAATTGCTGGTGGGGCGTCCTGTGGACGATGCCACATTGGCCATTGGCAGCTTTTCCGACCTGCAACAGCGGCTCAATCGCAAGACGGTTTCCAAAAAACTGCTGCAAAGCCACCCGGTGATGGTGCGGTGCTACGACCTCTTGGCCTTGGGCGACAGAAACCTGCGTGGCGAGCCTTTTGAGGAACGTCGCGAACAGTTGGAGTCGTTCGTCCCGCAGCTTGATCCGATACGGTTTGATCTTTCGCCGCTTCTGCCATTTGAGACATGGGATGACCTGGCACAGGCGCGGGAGGACGTACCC
>JBCBYZ010000102.1:0-12265 GCA_039815595.1 Pseudomonadota bacterium
CAGATACCGGGCAATGCCGGCAAGTTGTAGATCGTAGTAATTGCCGTGATTGTTGGACTGAACGCGCTCGGTCAGTGCTTTGGGGTCGGTTTCCAGCCAATTCGCAAACTCCGACAGCCAAGCGCGAAACAAGCCCAATTCTTGTTCGCTCAAAAAACCGTCCGCCGACAACAAACGAACGCAATCCAAGACACGCACAATATCACGAAAATCAATCAAACCGCGGCCGGTACCAAGATCATCATCATGACCCAGTCGAACCTGAGCATAAGACAAATTAGGCTTCATGGCGGTCTTCGGATTCACAAACCACGTGCGCACCAACAGCGCAGCATGCTGCTTGAAATCAGCTTGGTCAAAAACTGTTCCAGCCAGTATCAGTGAAGTCGCATCATCACACAGGTTTTGAAAGGATGATCTATCAAACTGCTCCGAACCGGGTGAGAACAGTTTCGTGCCTGGATAAAACTCGCCATCACGTCGAACAAAAGGGCGACCCGTTAAAGAAGCGGGACGGGGCCACCAGTAAGGCGCTTGACTGAAGTAGTCGTACTTATCTCCACTCGGCGCAGTTCCAAGCTTGTCGGCAACGGAATACGGGCCACGATGAAGGGCGGCCTGCGCGGCTTCGTAAAGTGCCTTGGTCACATTCGGGCTGTTCCGAGTTGCTTCCTTGAGAGCTTGTGCCGGATAAAAAACGGGCTCCTCAGGATCATAGACACCCTGATATCGGCGACCGTCCAGATTGTCCAAATAGGTCGAGATAGACACATCCCTAGCCACCCCGCGCGAGTGCATGGACTTTTTTCCGGCCTCCAAATCGGGACGACCTGAATTCAGGCGAGCAACCCAACCTGCTGTCTTGAACCAACCAATCTGATCGGATGGTCCCGGATGCGGCGGATCCCACACTTCACAGCGATACCGGTCCCAAGCCCCTGGAACGCCCAAACGCCACAACAGATTAACTTTTGGACGGCGGCCGTAAGGTATCTTCTCATCGAATAATTCCGTAGCGTCGCATCGAAAGGAAATTTGGGGCTCCTCTCCCGCAGGCGGTGAAAACCCAGGCGTTAGAAGCGCCGCATTGTCTGATATTCGCGCCATCGGCACTATGAAATAGGGGTAGTGCGGTGAGTGCACCACGGTGCGTCTAAGGGCTTCGAATGCGTCCTCAGTGAAGAAGCAATTGCCATCAAACGGCAACACCCACTTTGCCAGCTGACGTCCCTCTAGCAGTGCGAAGTTTCTCGCGCCATTATTGTTGATGCCGTAGAGGCTTTTCCGCCAGCGCATCAAACCGTCAACAACTTGCCGACTGCGATCGTTCCGTTTGCTGAGCGCGGGAGAAAAAACATAGTCCTCCGACGGGAAAAGCGACTGGTCCCATTGGGTTTCAAGATACCGGTCCAGCTCGAAGGGAATGATGGAGTAGGCAAAGTCATGCTGGTCCAGCAGATCCAAAATCCGGGTCAATTCCTCTTCGTCCGCGATCCGGTTCAAGATGAACCGTTTCTCGCAACCGACAAAGGCTGACTCGTTCTCTAGAATGAACTTGAGATTTTTGTAGGTCTGACCCTTCGCATGACGGGGGACTAAATCATTGCCCAATATGCGATAAAGGACAAACCCGTCGTCCATCTTGCTGGCAATGCTGTCACTATAATGCTCTTGCAGCACCGATTGAGAAGGTGGGATGAAGGAATGCTGGCCGACGCTTTTAGAAACACCTTCGGCCCCGCGCCTTAGAACGCCAGACGTATTGAGGGTCAGCGGCATACCCAGCCGCCGGATAGCAAAACGCCTTGCCTCTCGCGCGACCTTGTAAGGGAGCGTCAACAAAAAGGAGGTGCGCTTTTTACTCGTCATATATAAAGCGCCAATTTCTCATTCCAAATTCCAATAGGGTATTTTCCGTTATACTTTTTTAGCCTCAGAAGAGGCTCTTGTTATACTGCCAAACAAACGTTTGTAAGCCGCATTATCCTTTAATAATGAATTATGCGTTCCTTGTCCCGTCACTTGCCCGTTTTCCAGCACATAGATTCGATCAGCGCCAACAATGGTTGACAGCCGATGTGCCACCACAATGGTGGTACGACCCTTCATAAGTCCGATCAACGCATCACGAACTTGCTGCTCGGTATCATTGTCGAGAGCAGACGTCGCCTCATCCAACAGCAAAATTGGAGCGCCTTTGAGCAATGCCCTTGCGATGGATATTCTTTGCGCCTGGCCGCCGGAAAGGTTGGCACCCCGCTCACCAATTTGAGTATCAAAGCCGTTTTCGGTCTCCAAGATAAAGGCTTCAGCATTGGCCTGCCGGGCCACTTCTTCGATCTCTTCATCTGATGCTGTAGGACGGCCAAGACGAATATTTTCGCGGATTGTCCCGCGAAACATCACGGTATCTTGGCTGACAACTGCGATCTGGCTGCGCAAATTGCGCAAGTTGACTGTCGCGATATCGGTTCCATCGATCAGGATTTTGCCTGACCGGGCTTCGAACAACCGCTGTATCAATCCCACAACCGTTGATTTTCCCGCTCCTGACGCCCCAACAAGAGCCACCACTTCTCCCGGCTGTGCTTCAATGTTCACCGCACGCAAGACAGGCGCATCCTTACGATAATCGAAGGTTACATCCTGCAAAACCACACGCCCTTTCACAGGCGGCAAGTCAGGCATGGTATCAGCAAGCGGTTCCTGCTCCATACGATCCAGCAAAGTGTAAAGCCGTTGCCCCGCCACCAAATCGCGCTGGAGGGCAACATGCAGGCGCGAAAGTCGTTTCGCAGGCTCATAGGCCAACAAAAATGCCAATATGAAAGAGACGAATTCCCCCGGCGTGGTGAGCCCGTTGGTCGCCTGCTGACCCGCGTAGATGATGAGAAAAGCGACAACGATGCCGCCCATGGCCTCCATCAAGGGGCTGGTCTGGGCTTTGATTGCTTCAACCCGATTGGCCCGCTCTTGAACATTGCTGACCGCCTCTTGGAAGCGTTCAGCCATCTGGTCTTCCATCGTAAAGGACTTAACTGACCGGATACCTGTGGCCGTTTCCTGCGTATTAGCGATCACAGCCGCCATACCTTCCAACTCCAGTTTAGACACGTCGCGCATCTGTTTCACGATGCGCCCAATGCCGTATAGCGCCGGCATGCCAAACAGGATCGCCAATCCCGCAAGCAGTGGGTCCTGAAAAATCATAACGCCGCACAGACCAATGACCGTGAAGAGGTCCCGTCCCAAGCTGGTGGAGAGCAAGATG
Organism: Pseudomonadota bacterium; assembly: GCA_039815595.1. Lineage (GTDB taxonomy): Bacteria > Pseudomonadota > Alphaproteobacteria > Rhizobiales > Rhizobiaceae > Pseudahrensia. Next base: position 3,272 of record JBCBYZ010000102.1, read on the forward strand.
ATGATATTGCGGGCCGCGCGTGTATAATTCGTCATGGCGGTTACAAGACGGCTGGAATGGGTTTTGTCGTAATAGGGCAGACCAAATGCCATCATCTTTTCGAAGATGCGGTTTTGAAACTTCGCTACAACCGCATTGCCAATCCGCCCCAAAAACACCCGTTGGGCGTAGTCGGCAAAGCCCTTGGAAACGGAAAGGACCACAATTACTCCGGCCAACATCCAGACGCTTGTAAGGTTTTGAGTGATGAAAGCGTCATTCACCACGTGACGGATCAAATAAGCCAAGGCAACGGTGCAGCCGGCGACGATTGCCATACTGACAACTGCCATCAAATAGGTTGGCAGATGCGCCCGAAAAGTTTCGCGAAACAATCGACGTATGAGATCAAGACTCGTGCCCGGTTCAATGTGAAACAGCGACTTGCGTTGTCGAGCATCGTCATCAGTTTTTGCTTCTGCCACGCTCATTCAGCCTGTTTGGGGTTCGTCATATAAAGCTGGTCGTGCGCCCAAAAGGCCGTCGATGCGCCCCACCGCCCATCCGATAGACCGAACGGCCATGACCGGCGATGCGGCACCGAATACCGGCACAACAAACAACAGTCCGCCCAACACAAAACGCAGCGCCGCGACGCCAACCGTTGCAAGCACAAGCGGAGTTGAGACCGCCCTACGCTTCATCCGAAAATGATTGGCACTCTGCGCCCTTCCTCGCATCATTTGGTAGGATAAGGAGAGCCGGTCGGACATCACGGTTTCATAAACAATGGCCTTTGGGTTCCATACGGCGCGCCCCCCCGCAGCCTTAAACGCGCGGAAGAACGCCGTATCAGACCCTCCCGAATACCGGAACCCGTCTTCGTCAAACCGCAAATTGCGCGCTTTCAACCATGCGAGATCAGCAAGCCAATTGTTGGTCACAATGGTGAACTTTTGTTTTCGGCGAGCGTGTTCAGCAGTCTTGTCAGCCTTACGTTGTGAGCGGGCAACAAGGCTAGCATGGATGAAGCGTTGCCACCTGTTGGCGGAGGGCAGGCACGGCCCGACCAGCACAGGGCCGCCCGTCATCTGCACCGCGCCACCTTCATACGCCGCAAGAAGTTCAGCCAGCCATTGGGTATCGACCTCTTCGTCATCATCGACAAAGCAAAGAATATCGGCTCCCAAAGCTTGGGCCTCGTCCAAACCGCGATTGCGCGCAACAGGGATGCCCTTCTTGGCCTCACAAAAATACAAGAAGCGGGCGTCTCTTGTTGAAAAAGTATCCGCCACGGGTCGTGCGGACTCTGCCGCATCATTGTCGACAACAACAAAATGCAACTGGTGTCGGTCCACACCTTCAAGGCGCTCCAGACTAGCCGCCAGTTTCGCCAGATGCTGCGGGCGTCCATAGGTGATCACAGCGACGGCGATGGTCAGCATATAAACGAAAGCCCTTCTTGATCAGCATTTTGTGTTCGTCATTGGCGACAAAGAACAATGTGCTCGAATTGTTACTGTTTTGCTTGCACATTGTCCGCTTGCACCATAGCCACGATCCAGCGTACCTACGCAAGCGTAAAGCGCTCCTCACTAATTGAGCTACTTGCAGCCACGCGTGCTTATGAGCCATCCGCCCGTTCCATTCCGGAGTTTAATCCCCAAAGTGACCGAAGATGCTCAACATACGGGAACTAAGACGCCCGTCGTGATGTGCATGAAATGGGGCACGCTCTATTCATCCAGCTATGTCAATGTGCTGCATCGTGCAGTTAAAGATCATCTCGCAATGCCACATCGTTTCGTTTGCTTCACGGATGACGAGAGTGGCATCGTTGATGGAGTTGAATGCTTTCCGCTACCCGATCCGTTGTTGAAAAATGCCTTCACCCGCATGGGCTGTTGGCCAAAGGTGACACTGTTCAAGAAAGACTTGTTCGGCTTAGAAGGCCGCGCGCTCTTTATGGATTTGGACACTGTGGTCCTTGGCGATCTCACACCGTTCCTGACCAAGCCCGGCAGGCTTATCGCAATCAAGGAGTGGGGACGGTTCGCCGACTTCTTCAGGAAGCAGAAATTGAGCGCGCAGACCAGCGTCTTCTCTTTCGATTTGGGCCAGATGTCTCACATCTATGATGCTTATGCGCGTGATCCAGAAGCAGCCGCCAACAACTTTAGGAACGAACAACGGTTCGTAACCCACAGCGCGGAAGAACTGGAATTCTGGGATCCGTCAGACGTTGTGAGTTTCAAACGTCATCTGTTGGCACCACCGATCGTAAACCGCTTTGTAAAACCGAAAACCCCAAGCGAAGGCACCAAAGTTTTGGTTTTCCACGGGAACCCACGTCCCCGCGACGTCATCCGTGAGGACAGCGGTCGTTGGGGCGGTTTTTGGCAGGCTGGACGCGGTCCCGTGCCCTATGTTCGTGACTACTGGGTGGAATACGGCGGCATTACTTAATCCGGTTCAGCGCTCGAGACGGGTCCAACCAGAATTCTGTTTGGCAGAACGGACGCAGGCTTCGATAAACGCCACCCCTTCAACGCCATCTTCGACACCGGGCGCTAAATTGCCTGGAGGCGCGGATTGTCCGTTTTGTTTGGCCCGGATCAACGTCGCCGCTTCGGTGTAAAGACCCGAAAAGGCCTCAAGATAGCCTTCCGGATGTCCTGCAGGCAGCCTTGTCATTGCAGTTGCAGCAGCTCCAGCCATGGCACCACCCCGCGTAATGCGCTGCGTCTGCTCACCTTTACGGGCTAGTGAAAGATGATTGGGGTTTTCCTGCTCCCAATCCAAACTGCCCTCCTCACAAACAACGCGAAGGCGTAAGCCGTTTTCGCCACCGACGGCCACTTGGCTACACCAGATCATCCCTCGGGCGCCTCCCTTGTAGCGCAGCATGACGTGGGCATTGTCATCCAACACACGACCATCAACAAACCTTGTCAGGTCCGCAGCAAGGCTGTCCACCTCAAGTCCGGTCACAAATCCTGCCAGATGGAAGGCATGAGTGCCGATATCGCCAATTGCGCCACCGGCTCCAGCCTGCGCCGGATCAGTACGCCAAACCGCCTGCTTGGTGCCGGACCGCTCTGCACTGTCTGCCAACCAGCCCTGTGGATATTCCACCTGCACCACCCGCACGGTACCCAATTCCCCGTTCAAAACCATGTCCCGCGCCTGCCGCACCATGGGATAGGCCGAGTAGTTGTGGGTCAAAACGAACACGCATCCAGACTGACGCACGGTCTCTGACAACCGCCGCGCTTCGGACAGGGAAGTCACCATAGGTTTGTCGCAAATCACATGAATGCCGTGGCGCAGAAACGCCTCAGCGGGTGCAAAGTGCATATGGTTGGGCGTTACGATGGAGACGACCTCAATACCATCTTCCCGAGCAGCCTCTTGCGCCGCCATCGTGTTGAAGTCGGCATAAATGCGTTCCGGAGCAAGACCCAATTCTTGGCCCGATGCGAGCGCTTTTTCAGGTGTGGACGACAGCGCACCGGCCACAAAATCGAAGTGACCGTCCAAGCGGGAGGCCATGCGATGGACGTTACCGATAAACGCGCCTTGGCCTCCACCCACCATGCCCAACCGCAAACGACGCGGTGCGGGCGTCCCCAGAAACGCAGCCATTAAGTTAGGCCCAGCAATTTGCGGTTCCGTTCAGCGCTGTCACCACCTGCGGCAAATGCATCAAACGCGCGCGGTGTGACCGGGATGATATGATCCGCAATGAACTGCGCACCTTCCCGTGCCCCGACTTCTGGATGTTTGAGGGCACATTCCCATTCCAAAACCGCCCAACCGTCATAACCATGACTGGTGAGTTTGGAGAACACGGCAGGGAAATCGACCTGTCCGTCGCCCAGCGAGCGAAAACGTCCGGCCCGCTCAACCCAGCTACTAAACCCGGAATACACCCCTTGCTTGGGCGAAGGATTAAACTCTGCATCCTTGACATGAAACGCGCCAATGCGTTCGTGATAGACGTCGATGAAGCCAAGATAATCCAACTGCTGCAACAGGAAATGGCTCGGATCGTAGTTGATCTTGCAGCGGCGATGACCGCCCAACCGCTCCAGGAACATCTCAAACGTGGTGCCGTCAAAAACATCCTCACCCGGATGCAGTTCAAAGCAGATGTCCACACCGGCTGCATCATGAGCGTCCAAAATGGACCGCCATCGCCGTGCCAATTCGTCAAACGCCTGTTCAATCAATTGCGGGTCCCGCGGTGGCCATGGGTAGAGATAAGGCCAAGCCAGAGCACCGGTAAAGCTCACCGTGCTGGTCAACCGCAACCGTTGGGCTGCCCGGGCCGCCTTGTGCATCTGGTCTACCGCCCAGCGCTGCCGCGCATCCCTGTCTCCACGCACAGCCTCTGGCGCAAAGGTATCGAACGCCAAATCATAGGCCGGATGAACGGCCACCAACTGCCCCTGCATATGAGTGGACAGTTCGGTGATCTCCACACCGGCTTCGGCGCAAATGCCCTGAACTTCGTCGCAGTAGTCGTAGCTGTCCGCCGCAAGATCGAGGTCAAACAATCTTGCATCATTCGTGGGGATTTGAATGCCCTTATAGCCAAGCGAAGCGGCCCACTGGACTATGGAACGCAGCGAGTTAAACGGCGCAACATCGTCAGCAAATTGTGCAAGAAAAATGCCCGGGCCTTTGATGGTTTTCATGATCGACTAACCGGCATTCAACGCCGCAATGACGCTATCAACGTTGGTCACAGTGGCAACATTTGTCATGGCGAATTCAATTGAAGCCCGGTGCCAGTCGGCATTCATCGTGGAGCAGGCATCCTCCGGCAAGATGATCGTATAACCCTTGTCGGCCCCGGTCCGGGCTGTGTGCTCGACAGACATATTGGTCCATGCACCGGTGTTGATAATCGTATCGCAACCCGCACCCTTAAGATAATTTTCAAGCCGCCCGCTTTCCCAAGCGCTCATGGTAATCTTTTCAACCACCAGATCATCAGCTTGTTGCTCAAGCCCGGGTACAGCCTGTCCGCCCCAAGTACCACGCACCAAGGCATTGGCTCCAACCAGCCCTTCCATCAGAGGCGAGTTCTGCTTCATAGCCGGATGCCCCGGTTCGCACACAAGCCAAACGTGCAAAACCAGCACACCGGCGCGCCGACACGCCTCGGCCAGACGCTTTGAGTTCGCAATCACATCCTGCTGACGGGCGTGCTCGGGAGAGCCCGAGTCGGCAAATGCGCCGCCATCCATAATCACATCGTTTTGCATGTCTTGGATGATCAACGCGGTCCGCGACGGATCAATACGCAGTGGGGACAGGGCCTGATGGGTGGCTGAGCCGACTGTGGCCGACGGCGTGGCAGGTGCGCTGCCGCTAGCCGCAGCACTTCCCGTTTTCACCGGCTGGGCCTCTGCCATGGCGGGCGCGGCCGTATCAGACCCGTCCATAAACGGTTCGCGGCGACTGCGCACTTTCGTCTTCACCGCATAAAGCGACGTGCAGGCGCACATGAACAGCGTATCCCAATTGTCGCCACCCCAATGCAAATTGGCCACCATTTCCGGCACGTCCAATTTGCCGATCAACGAACCGTGGAAATCATAGACCCAGACACCTCCGGGTGCCGTCACCCAAACATTGCCTTTTTCATCCGCCTTCATACCGTCGGGCTGACCTGCCTTTTGGCTGTCGCGAATGCCGGACGCGAAAATACGCCCATTCACCAAACGCCCGTCCTCGGCCACATCAAACATGCGGATATTGGCTTGGTCCGTGTCGTTCACCCACATCCAACGCTGGCACGGCGATAGGCAAAGCCCATTGGGCTGAGTGAAGGTATAGCGATCTGAAACCAGTTGTGGCTCATCTCCGGGCCTGTGGTCCGGTGGCAACCGATAGACCGCCTGGAACCCAAGTTCGGTATCGCGCGGCACACCAAAATGCTTCATGCGACCATAAGTCGGGTCAGAGAAGTAGATCGAACCGTCGTTGTGCACGATCACATCATTGGGCGAGTTCAACTCCTTACCCTCGAAGTGAGACGCCAACACTTCGCGTCGTCCATCCGGGGTAAACCGCACCAAAGATGATGTCGCGTGTTCGCAGACGATCAGGTTCAGCGCGGCATCGTAGGTCATGCCGTTTGCCATGTTGGAGGGCCGCATCACCTCCACAACACCACCCGCCGGGTCCCAGCGACGGCGCACGTCTCCGGGCATGTCCGAAAACAGCAAATGCTGCTCTACCGGATGCCAGATCGGGCCTTCCGTAAACACGAACCCCGTGCCGAGTTGGTTTACGGGGGCATGGACATCCATCAGATCATTGAATGCGTTCGCGAGCGCTTCATGAGCCACCGGCCTTCTCCTTCACATTGCTATCGGCTCACATGGGGAACCAGTTTCGGGAGGGCACGGTCTCGGTCATCGGGCCCGGCACCTGCATGCCTAGGCGACCGACGACCTGTTGATGCTCAATTTTGGCTGGACGGTCGTGAACCGGAAGAAGGAATTTGTAGTTGGTCAGCAGTTTTTTGATCGCACCCTTTTCTTCGCGCTTGGAACCGGAATGGTTGCCCGTCACCTGCGGCTCCATCCAGTTGTTCACCCGCACATGGTTCACGATCTGGTCGTTGAAATCGTAAATCACATCGCCGCAAATGCAGGCGAGGCCTTCAGCGGTTTCAACGATCACATTCATCGATCCCTCGGTGTGGGAGCCGGCAGCCTCGCACCACACGCCGGGGATGATCTCCTCCGCACCGGTGATTTCGAGGTCCAAAAAGCGCATGGCCTCCGGCTCATAAATGCGCTCCACCAGATGCATGATGTCGGGCTTCGGATACTGCGGATACATGATCCCGGAGACGGAAAACTCCATCTCGCGGCGGTTGATTACCACCGTGGTGCTCATCGGGAACTGGTCGTCTTTGCCCGCATGGTCGATGTGCAAATGGGTGTGCAGGATGTAGCGGATGTCACCCAGTTTCAGACCGTGCTTGGCCAATTGATTTTCGACCATGTTGTCGTGCATTTGCAGGCCGCGCATGCCGAGTGATTCCATAATCGCGTTGTCGCGATAGCCGGTGTCCACCAAAATTGGATAGGCACCCCCAAGGATCAAAAACCCGTATACCGGCACCCGGCGTGTGCGCCCGCACTCATGGCCCAACACCAAAAAGCTGGTTTCCAGTTCAATGTCTCCATAATCGAGAACGTGAATTTCAAGTGCCATGGGTTTTTCCTCCTCCAAGGATGGGCCGGTCTATAGTCGGTAAAGCCGGGCTGCAGTGTTGTTAAAAATGGAATGTTGCGCCGCAGCCGAAAGCGGCGCGACAGCTTTCTGAAACGCACTCCAAAGCGCGGAGTAGCTGGTCCAGAGTTTTTCGATCGGAAAGTTGGATCCAAACAAGCAGCGCTCCGCACCAAAGATCGAAGTGGCGCTGGTCACCATGTCGGCAATGAACGCCGGATCGTTCTTGTGGATGAACGTGCCGAAAGCGGACAGCTTGCAAAACACATTCGGTTCCGCTGCCAAGCGCGTCATGCCCCGCTCCCAATTGCGACGGGCTTCGGGCATGTTCTTCACCAGCATGCCTGCATGTTGCAGCACGAAATTGACCTTAGGGTTCGCAGCCGCCAACCCGGCCGCATCGGCCATTTGTTGCTCGAAAACCTGCAATTCAAACACCCAGCCATAGTCCGCTAGATGCCCCACATTGCGCCGCACGGTGGGGTCGGCGGGCAGTCCGCCATGGCTGGCAAAGCGGTAAAGAGGATTTTCATGCCAGTGCAATTGCTGGCGTATGCCCCTCATAAGCGGGTTGACCGCCAAAGCATCCAATTGCGGGCGCACGTCCTCCACCGTGAAATCCGCATAACCCACAATCGCGTGGGGCCACCCAGTCTCATTGGCAACCGATTGCACCCAAGCCGCTTCATCAGCAGCTTTTTCGGTGGGCCAATTGGCCTGCACATAGACGGACTTAGAAATGCCCGTACCGCTGATGTCCGCGCGGAACTCGTCCACCAGATAGTCCCGCATAATAGTTTTGTAGGATCCAAATATGCGCGGCTGCTCGGGACCGTTGAGCCATGGCAGGTCGGCCTGACGCCAGATATGGTGGTGCGCGTCGATCATGCAGCCCACCTTCGACGGTTGCCATCTGCCAGATGCAAGACGTGATCCACCACCTGCGACAGCGTCGCCGCAGACCCAAGCTGATCGATTGATGGAAGCGAAAGAGACAGCGCTTCGGTGCGCGGCGCAAAGGATGGATCAGACGCCAACGGTGTCAGCCAGTCCAACCGCCACGCAAGTCTGGATATGCGGGTGACGGCATCAACCATCCCATCGGGGGAGCCACGCTCCAGACCATCCGAAATCACCACAACAACCGCGCCGCGCATGCGCCCGGCAAACCGAGGGACGGCCAGCAGTGCGTTGAGCCCATCGCCAATGCGCGTGCCACCATCAAAATCCGCAACGGTTTCAGCAACCTGTTGCAGCGCTTGGGCTTCGTTCTTGGGCTTAAGCGCCTGTGTGATGCGCGTGAGCCGCGTGCCGAGCGAGAACACTTCCGCCCGTTCCGCAGCTTGCACCAACCGATGGGCCAGCCGCATCATCGCTTCCGATTGGTCCTGCATGGAACCTGATACATCCACCAGCAACACGATGGGCCGTTGCCGCGTCTTGTTCTTGGTTTGCGCCAGTGTGAACACTTCGCCGTCGCGACGGATGGCCTGGCGCAGGCTCTTGCGAAGATCATAGCCGTCTCCGCGCTTGGCTGGCCGGCGACGCGGCGTTTGACGACGGGGTAACACACGCGGGGCCTGACGGCTCAAATGGATCAGTGCGTCGCTGTCGTTCCGCACCAAAAATTCGCGCTGCGACAAGCGTTCGCCGGTGGTCGTTTCCTCGCCGGTTTCGCTTTCGTCGTCATCGGCCAACACATCCCGTGTATCGTCGCCCGCATCATGCGCTTCCACCTCTTCGTCACCGGCCTCATCC
>JBCBYZ010000041.1:0-23599 GCA_039815595.1 Pseudomonadota bacterium
AAGGATCTGCTGATCCGGTTGGAAGCGTAATTACGGGCGGACCCTAAGTTTGGAGATCGTTCGAAGGTTCTTACCGGGGTCACTCGGTCGCATCATTGAGATGCATGGGGCCTACTACGCCCGAAAATGGGAATTGGGACACGAATTTGAGACGACGGTTGCGGCTGGTCTGTCGGAGTTTGCAACGCGGTTCCAGACAGGTTCAGACCTAGTTCTTCTTGGACTGATTGATGGTCGCGTCTGCACTTCTCTCATTCTCGATTTGCATGATCCAGCTGGTGCGACATGGTTTAACGACGACCAGAGCGCGCATCTGCGCTATTTCATCGTAGATGATACCGTTCGGGGCACTGGCCTCGGCACAATCCTGTTGGATCAAGCGATGGCCCATGTTGACGAACTCTGCGAAGGCCGGTGCTGGCTCACCACATTTGCAGGTCTAGACGCAGCCAGGCGTGCTTACGAAAGACTCGGTTTCGTATTGATGCATGAAACGACAGGCACAACTTGGGGGCGTCCTCTAACAGAACAAGTTTTCGTTCGACCCGCCCCGTCTGGTCCTTTGTCATGACTGAACATCAGACTTGGTTACCAAAGCGAGCCGTTGTCATGGGTGCTACTGGTGGGCTAGGTGCCGCCTTTGTTCAGCACCTGTCGGCAATGCAGAGCATGAACCAAGTTTACTGCCTGTCCCGATCCGGCATCACACCAACTGACCCGAACACAAAAGGACTGATCGCCAACTACCAGCGACCCGAGACATTGGAGGCGGCAGCAAAAACTGTCGCAGCGGAGGGTCCAATCGATCTCGTCATCATTGCCACTGGCCTCTTGCACGCAAATGATGGTTTTGGACCCGAAAAAAGCCTGCGCGATCTAGATTCCGACAGGCTTGCCCGCGCCTATTTGATCAACACAATCGGACCAGCCTTAATGGCAAAACACTTCCTGCCGCTCCTGAAGCGGGATAGCAAAACCGTCTTCGCCGCACTCTCGGCCCGCGTTGGATCGATTTCTGACAATCGTGTTGGCGGATGGTACGGCTACCGCGCCGCAAAAGCAGGGCTCAATCAGATGCTCAAAACAGCCAGCATTGAACATGCCCGTCGGTGGCCCGAGACAGCCATTATCGGCCTGCACCCCGGCACTGTAGACACAGAGCTTTCAAAACCGTTTCAGCGAAACGTGGCGGACGGCAAACTTTTCACGCCGGAGTTTTCCTCCCAATCCATGTTGAACGTGATAGATACGGTCACCGCAAAAGCAGGGCTCAATCAGATTCTCAAAACAGCCAGCATTGAACATGCCCGTCGGTGGCCCGAGACAGCCATTATCGGCCTGCATCCCGGCACTGTGGATACAGAGCTTTCAAAACCATTTCAGCGAAACGTAGCGGACGGCAAACTTTTCACGCCAGGGTTTTCCGCCCAATCCATGTTGAACGTGATCGATACGGTCATCGCAAAAGACACCGGAAAAGTGTTCGATTGGGCAGGCAAGGAAGTGCCAGCCTAGAAGCCAACCTCTGCATATGTCACGGAATGGGTCTCAACTTTTCTACAAACTGCTCCACCAGTGGCAACATTCGAGCGACGATGATGTCGATCCCTTCTGCAGTTGGGTGAATACCGTCATCCAAATTAAGTTTGGGATTGGCTGCAACGCCTTCCAGAAAAAACGGATAGAGCAGCAACTCGTGCTTCTCGGCCAAATCACCATAAATCGGATTGAACACTTTCGCGTAGTCTTCACCGAGATTGGGCGGCGCCATCATACCGGTCAGCAATACGTCGACATTACGCGCTTTCAATTGGCTGATCATCGCCTCCAGATTGGCGCGCGTCGTTTCCGGCGGCAGACCGCGCAGCGCGTCATTGGCACCCAATTCCAGAAGAACCCCGTCCGCATCTTCGGGCACAGACCAATTGAGACGCGCCAAACCTCCACTGGTCGTATCACCTGACACACCGGCACCTAAAATTGTGACGCTCACCCCACGCTCATCAAGCGCCTTTTGCAGCCGCACGGGAAAGGCCTCTTCCGCAGCCAACTGATATCCAGCGACCAAACTGTCACCCAACACAACGATTTTGGGTGCATCAGAACCATCGGAAGTGTTTGACGCAGTTTGGCCGTGAGCAGTGATGCTGTGGCCCGTCAGAAAGGCCGTAGCAACAAGCCCCAAAAGCGCTTTGCGAAACCCAAGCGTACACCATTGCGTAAAGTTAACATCGAACATTTGGAAATCCCTTTGCGCGTCTCCATATGGCTCTAATACGAAAAACAACACCAGACAGATTGGACGTGTGTTGACGGGACGCCGAACGCTCAAAACACCTGTCCCCAATTCAGTTGGAACACTGATACCGAACGCCGCCACTGTTACGAAACATGATACTTGAACCGCGAGACTTCAACTGATGGACCAATCTAACCAGACCCCCGTTATCCAATTGGACGATATTCATCTCACATTGGGGGAAGGCGCCGCCAAAGTGCACGTCCTGCGCGGTATATCGTTGGATGTCGCGGGCGGCCAATCGGTCGGGGTTGTGGGACCCTCGGGGTCCGGTAAATCGACACTTCTCATGGTCATGGCCGGTTTGGAACGCGTCGACTCCGGTCGTGTGACACTTGCGGGCGAAGATTTCTCAAATCTCAACGAAGACGGGCTTGCGTCGTTCAGAGGCCGCAATATTGGCATCGTCTTCCAAAGCTTCCATCTCATTCCAAACATGACCGCGCTGGAAAACGTAGCAGTCCCGCTGGAACTCGCCGGCATGGATCACGCATTCGAAAAAGCAGAAGCAGAACTGCGTTCAGTTGGTTTGGGCGAACGCTTGTCCCACTATCCAACACAAATGTCCGGCGGGGAGCAGCAACGCGTTGCTATGGCACGCGCTCTGGCACCTGATCCAAAAATCCTGGTGGCTGACGAGCCAACCGGCAATCTCGACGAAACCACCGGAAAGCAAGTGGCCGATCTTTTGTTTGTCAAACAGCGCGAAAGGGGCATGACCTTGGTCTTGGTGACCCACGACCCATCGCTCGCCAAACAGTGCGACCGCACTTTGCGCGTCCGTGCCGGCGAGATTGAGCAGGAAGAAGCGGAGACTTCGAACCCGGTAACGCCAAAGGCAGTCGCATGAGTGTTACAACGGCATCTAACCCACCCGTCTCGCCGATAGCTCGGTCGTCGGGAGTGTCTCTCGGTCTTGCCTTCAAGTTTGCATTGCGGGAATTGCGCGGCGGTCTATCGGGATTTTACATCTTCCTTGCCTGCATCGCCCTCGGCGTGGGAGCTATCTCCGGCGTTAATGCCGTGGCGCTCAGCATCACCCAAGGTATCAGCGAAGAGGGTCGAACGCTCTTGGGCGGCGATGCGGCCTTCACCACGGTGCAACGCCAACTGTCCACCGAAGAGCGGGCATTCCTCAGCCAGCGTGCAACACTCACCGAAGCGGCAACCATGCGCGCCATGGCGCGCTTGCCCGACGGGTCTGACCAATCCCTGATCGAACTCAAGGCTGTGGACACGGCTTGGCCGCTGCTGGGCGTATTAAAAGCAGAACCCGAAACTGCCTCCGGGCAACTCAGCGACCCAAACACGATCATCGTGGATCCGGTGTTGCTCAGCCGTCTCAATGTCAACGTGGGCGATACGGTGAACATTGGCCGCGCTCAATTAAAAATAGTCGGAACGATTGTTGATGAACCCGACCGGGTGAGCGACGGTTTTGCGGTTGGACCAAAGGTGATCGTCAGCCGTGCCGCGCTAGACGAATCTGGATTGATCCAGCCCGGCTCTTTGATCAACTGGACCGTAAGAGCTCTCCTACCCAGTGCTGAACAAGATGTGTTGCGCGAATTTCTTGCGGAAGCCCGAACAGAGTTTCCCGACGCCGGTTGGCGCATCCGCTCGCGAGATCGCGCTGCACCGGCCTTGGCCAGCAACGTAACCCGCTTTTCGCAGTTTTTGACGCTTGTCGGCCTTACAGCACTTATCGTTGGCGGTGTCGGTGTTGCAAACGCGGTACGGGCCTTTTTGGCCACCAAAACCAATGTCATCGCATCGTTCAAAAGCCTCGGCGCACCGGCTTGGTTCGTCTTTGCCGTCTACATTATGCAGATCCTGCTGCTGGCCAGCCTCGGCATCGTCATAGGTCTTATTATTGGGGGCACGTTGCCGATCGTCGCCCAGTGGGCTTTGCAAGGTATCATACCAGTAGGGTCTGCCAGTGCCTTCCAACCTTCCGCCATGTTCTCCGCGATTGCCTATGGCGTTCTGACAGCCCTGGCATTTGCATTGTGGCCGCTTGGACAAGCCCGGGACGTGCCGGCCACAGCACTGTTTCGCAACGGATCGCGCGATGATGCCGGTTGGCCCCGGGCCAGCTACCAGATCGCGACAGCAGTTGTCGTGTTAGCCCTCATGGCGCTTGCCATATACCAAGCGGGAGACCAGCGCATCGCGTTCACGTTTGTGGGTGGTATCGCATTTTCGTTCATCCTTTTGCGGCTTGTGGCGCGACTGATTCAGTGGATCGCCAAAAAAGCGCCGCAAGTGCGCTCAACGCCCCTTCGGCTGGCCATCGGGAACATCCACCGCCCCGGCGCACTCACACCGTCCGTCGTTTTGTCGCTGGGCCTCGGCCTCGCACTGCTGGTCTCGCTTGCATTGATCGACACGAACCTGCGCCAGCAGATCTCCGGCAATCTGCCACAAAAAGCACCGGACTTTTTCTTCGTGGACATACAATCCGCTGAATATGAGGCCTTTGAAAAGAAAGTCGCCGAGATTGCGCCCGAAGGGACGGTTGAAACATCCCCAATGCTGCGCGGACGCATCGTATCCATCAACAACGTACCGGCCACCCAAATTCAGGCCAAGGAGAGCGGACGCTGGGTTTTGCGCGGTGACCGCGGGATCACTTTTGAAGAGACCTTGCCAGAAGGCGCTACCCTTACTGATGGCGAATGGTGGGACGCGAATTATTCCGGTCCGCCCCTCGTTTCGTTTGCTGCAGAAGAAGCGGATGAAGTGGGCGTGAATGTTGGCGACAAAATCACCATCAATGTGTTGGGCCGCAACATTGCGGTCACCGTCGCCAACCTACGTGCAGTGGAATGGCAATCTTTATCCATAAACTTCGTGATGGTGTTTTCCCCCAACACGTTTGCAGGCGCCCCCTACGCCAGACTGGCGACGCTTCAACTGCCGGATGCACCGACCGGGGAGGATGGCGACCAAATCGATGTCGATGCCCGCGATGGTCAGGTGTTGAAAGAAATCACCAACGCCTTTCCGACGGTCACAACGGTTCGCGTGCGTGATGCACTGAGTGCGGTGAATGGATTGATCGCACAATTGGCAACCGCAATCCGCGCAGCAGCTCTTTTGGCCTTGATCGCATCAATACTGGTTTTGGGTGGCGCATTGGCCGCAGGCAATCAGGCCCGTGTCCACGATGCCGTAGTGCTCAAAACCTTGGGAGCCACGCGCCGCACGCTTATAGGCGCCTTCGTGCTGGAATACACGATCCTTGGTCTGGCGACTGCTCTGTTCGCCCTTGTGGCCGGAACTGCCGCCTCGTGGTTTGTCATTGATCGGATAATGGGCTTCAACTTCACCTTCTCGCTGGCGGTTGCGAGCCTGACCATGCTGGGAGCGCTGGTTCTCACTGTAGGCTTCGGCCTCATCGGCACTTGGCGCGTGTTGGGTCAAAAAGCCGCGCCTGTTCTTCGAACACTTTAACCGAACCGAAGAAGCGGGCCCTGAGAATAGGGAAATTGCTGGCGACTCTGTGAATTTACGCCCATGCGTTCTCTGTTAAGGATAGCAGGGTTCGAAACCGAAATTCGCATCGAACGGGCAAGCCCTCTCTTGAAGCGAGGAGCGACTGTCCACATATTACGAATAATTCCACACACCCGCACGAATGGTGTGTGCGAGCGGATCATCAAACGTTTCCCGCCCCGGCGGGAGTCAACCGAGAGGGAATGCAATGGCTGACTATCGTGAACAGGCTCAGTTCGGAGCGCAAACGCGCACCCGCACGGCTGCCGAGATCGATGAGGGTCTCCGCAGCTACATGCTGGGCATCTATAATTACATGGCAATCGCCATGGTCATCACCGGTGGTGTGGCAATGTTCGTTGCCAATATGGCGATGAACAATCCTGCCGTGGCACAGGTTCTGTATGGCTCCCCGCTGAAATGGGTCGTCATGCTGGCACCATTGGCCTTCATTCTGGTGCTGTCTTTTGGCATCAACAAACTATCTGCCGGTGCAGCGCAGATGGTCTTTTGGGCTTATGCCGCCGTGATGGGGCTGTCCCTGTCGTCCATATTCCTGCTCTACACAGGCGCATCGATCGCACAAACATTTTTCGTGACGGCAGCAGCCTTTGGTGCGTTGAGCCTCTACGGCTATACAACCAAGCGCAGCTTGTCCGGCATGGGTTCGTTCCTGATGATGGGCTTATTCGGCTTGATCATCGCGATGGTGGTGAACATTTTCCTGCAATCCTCGGCTCTGGCTTTTGCAGTAAATGTGATCGGCGTGCTGATTTTCGCTGGTTTGACAGCCTATGACACCCAGCGTCTGAAAGAGACTTACGACATGGTGGTGGGTAACACCGAAGCCATGGCAAAATCATCCATCATGGGCGCGCTGAGCCTGTACTTGAACTTCGTCAACATGTTCATGTTCCTGCTCTCCTTCATGGGTGACCGCGAATAGACACGGACAACAAGTCCCAAATTCAAAAGGGCGTCCTCACGGACGCCCTTTTTTTGTCTTGGTTTGCCTCACTCGGCTGACAGACGCTAAAGCGCTATCACCTGAACAGGCGTATTCTGATAGAGTCCACCCTAAGCAGCAGCCACCCGCTTGTTGAGCAGGCCACGATTGACCAACAGCTCTGCAATCTGCACCGTGTTCAACGCAGCGCCCTTGCGAAGGTTATCGCTCACAACCCAGATGTTGAGACCGTGCTCAACCGTTGGGTCTTCGCGAATGCGCGAGATGTAAGTCGCATCCTCACCGGCCGCCTCGTAGGGCGTTACATAGCCACCGTCTTCGCGCTTATCCACGACCAGACATCCAGGTGCCTCACGCAGGATCGAGCGGGCTTCGTCAGCAGTAAGCTCGCTTTCAAACTCAATATTCACGGCCTCAGAATGCGATACGAAAACCGGTACACGCACTGCCGTACAGGTCACTTTGATTTTTGGATCGAGCATTTTCTTGGTTTCGGCGTTCACCTTCCACTCTTCTTTGGTGTCGCCGGAATCCATAAAACTGTCGATGTGTGGAATGCAGTTGAACGCAATACGCTTCGTAAATTTCTTGTTCTCCAACGGGTCGGCCACAAACACGGCACGGGACTGTTCAAACAATTCGTCCATACCCTCTTTGCCCGCGCCGGAGACGGACTGGTACGTGCTCACCACCAAACGCTTGATCCGGGCGCGATCGTGCAAGGGTTTCAATGCGACGACCAACTGAGCCGTGGAGCAATTCGGATTAGCGATGATGTTCTTTTTGGAGAAGTTCACAATCGCATCGGCGTTCACTTCCGGCACGATCAACGGAACGTCCGGATCATAGCGCCAAGCCGACGAGTTATCGATGACGACACAACCGGCTGCAGCGATCTTAGGCGACCATTCCAAGGACAGAGAACCGCCAGCCGACATAATGGCTATATCGGTGATGGAAAAATCGTGGTTGTCGAGCGATTTCACCTTGAGCGTTTTATCACCAAAGGAGATTTCAGTGCCTTGGCTGCGGCGTGACGCAAGCGCCACAACTTCATCAACCGGGAACTGGCGCTCTGCCAGGATCGCCAACACTTCGCGGCCCACATTGCCCGTGGCGCCAACAACTGCAATTCTATAACCCATGATCTTTATGCTCCTTGCTCTCCCTGGACACACGTTGTGTCGGCCTCTCCCCCCGGGAGAGCGCGCCAGAGCGGCAGGGGAGGGAGCGGTTACACTGTGGTCTTGGTTTTGACAGCAATCGTGAACATGCGCGGCGTTTTAAAGGCAGCGTGCCAAAAGTCAATGAGCCTGGTTTTTGCCTTGCTGATGTCAGTCCTACTTGTCGCTAACCCAACGCTGGCATGGGCTTTCAGTGCCATGGGGGAGAATGAGATTCGCGTCACCCTGTTTGGAAAAACGCTCAACGGCGAATATCAGACCGGGCAAGCTTGGACGGAACGTTTCAACACGGATGGATCAACAGACTACGTGGAAGATGGTATCGCCGTGCGCGGTTCGATGTCTTTCAAGAATGGCCTTCTTTGCTTTTCCTATCCCGCTCAACCCGAACATTCCGGCGGGTGCTTTGAGGTGTGGAAACGCAGTCTAAACTGTTTTGATTTTTACGGGGCTGACTTGGATAAAGCCGTGACAGTCCCCCTCACCCAGCGCCGTTTTGGACAAGCATGGACCGCCCGGGCATGGTTTGCTGACCAAGATTCGACTTGTGTCACGGAACAAATCTCATAATGGGTGTGTAAGAGTAAGGGTAAAAACGGTCAGGCCCTAACCGCGGGCACCAAAGATCGCGCTGCCCACGCGCACATGGGTTGCCCCCTGCCCCACCGCGATCTCAAAGTCTCCGGACATTCCCATGGATAGGCCGGGCACACGGGCTTGTTCCGCCAGTTTCGCCAAAAGCGCAAAATGCGGTCCAGGATTGTCATCGAAAGGTGGAATGCACATCAAACCGTCAATCTCTAAACCATGCGTCTCGCGACATCGATTGACGAACGCAACCGCCTCGCGCGGGCCAATGCCGGCTTTTTGCTCCTCTTCACCGGTATTGACCTGAACGAACAATTTGAGCACCTGACCCTGCCGTTGCATCTCTTGCGCCAAGGCAGCCGCGATCTTTTCCCGATCAACCGTGTGAATAACATCAAACAGCGCCACAGCCTCTTTGGCCTTGTTGGACTGCAGAGGTCCGATCAAATGCAGTTCGGTGTCGGGAAACTCCTGCTTTAAGTCTGGCCACTTCCCTTGGCTTTCCTGAACCCGGTTTTCACCAAACACCCGGTGCCCAGCTACCAACGCAGGGCGGATGGCTGGCGCATCAAACGTTTTGGACACCGCGATCAACTGCACCGCTTCGGCAACGCGACCAGCATCCAATGCTGCCTTGCTGACAGCTAAAGTAACATCCGCGAGACCTTGTTCTACGCCACGAAATTCCGTCATGAATTGCTCTCTTGGTCAAACGCCGTGCGGCTAAAGAGGAAGGTGTGTTGACGGGACCCACCAATTCTGGTCACTACGCCGCGATCCCCGACTTTTTGATGAAGATGCAGGAAATGGCAAGCGAGCGCTACAACCCGGCCGCCGTTGAAACCAAATGGCAACAGCGTTGGAACGAAGCCAAGCTATTCGAGGCGGCATCAGAACCGCCGGAAGACCGTGAGACCTACTATGTCTTGGAGATGTTCCCATATCCTTCGGGCCGGATCCACATGGGCCACGTGCGAAACTATGCCATGGGAGACGTGATAGCCCGCTACAAACGCGCCAAGGGATTTGAAGTTCTACATCCCATGGGCTGGGACGCATTTGGCATGCCGGCTGAGAACGCTGCCATGCAAAACAACACCCATCCCGGCACCTGGACGTATCAGAACATCGACGCCATGAAAAAACAGTTGAAGTCCATGGGGCTTTCGCTGGACTGGACGCGGGAATTCGCCACTTGTGACGTGGAGTATTACGCGCAGCAGCAGCATCTGTTTGTGGACTTTTTGGAACACGGCCTCGTTTACCGTAAGAACGCCAAAGTGAACTGGGATCCGGTCGATATGACCGTTCTCGCCAACGAGCAGGTGATTGACGGGAAAGGCTGGCGATCCGGCGCGGAGGTTGTTCAACGCGAACTCACCCAATGGTTCTTCAAAATTTCAGACTTCAGCGAAGACTTGCTGGAAAGCCTCGACGGTCTCGACCGTTGGCCTGACAAGGTCAAGCTGATGCAGTCCAACTGGATCGGCAAGTCGCGCGGCCTGCAGATGAATTTCCATCTGAAAAAAGGCTTTGAAGCTCACGACGCAATTTCAATTTATACAACGCGGCCGGACACGTTGGCCGGTGCAAGCTTCATAGCCATTGCGCCGGAGCATCCGTTGGCGGTTGAGTTGGGTAAAGCCAATCCATCCCTTGCCGCGTTCGCCATTGAGGTGCGCAAATCCGGCACATCGGAAGAAGAGCTGGAAAAAGCCGACAAGCAAGGCTTCGATACTGGCTTGAAGGTTCACCATCCACTTTATGAAGGTCAGACGCTTCCTGTTTACGTCGCAAACTTCGTGCTTATGGACTACGGTACGGGTGCGATCTTCGGTTGTCCGGCCCATGATCAGCGCGATCTGGATTTTGCTCGCAAATACGCTTTGCCCGTTATCGATACGTTTTTCGCGTTAGACGATGATACGCCCGTGGCCGATGAGGCTTTCGTGCCTGCAAAAACCGAGGTAGTGCGTTGGGTCAACCAGCCCGCAGGTTTGGAGAAGGCAACAGGGCAGGAAGCCGTGGACGCCACGATAGATTGGGCACAAAAACAGGGCGTTGGTCAGGCGCAAACTCAATACCGCTTGCGCGATTGGGGCATTTCCCGTCAACGCTATTGGGGTTGCCCCATCCCGGTGATCCATTGCGACACCTGTGGCGTTGTACCCGTACCAAAACAAGACCTGCCGGTGCAGTTGCCGGACGATGTGAGTTTTGACCAACCCGGAAATCCGCTGGACCGTCATCCCACATGGCGGCATGTCGCCTGCCCCTCCTGCGGTCGCGATGCACGCCGAGAAACGGACACAATGGATACGTTCGTGGATTCCTCCTGGTATTTCGCGCGCTTTGCCGACCCGACAGCCTCCACCCCAACAAATAAGGCAGCCGCCAACCGTTGGCTGCCGGTGGACCAGTATATCGGCGGCATCGAACATGCCATTTTGCACCTACTTTATTCGCGCTTCTTTGCTCGAGCTATGTCCATCGCCGGACACTTGGATGTGAAAGAACCGTTCAAAGGACTGTTTACCCAGGGCATGGTGGTCCACGAGACTTACCGCGACAAAGATGGCAGCTGGTTGCAACCGTCAGAATTGAAATTTGAGGACGTTGACAACGGTCGTCGGGCGTTCCGCCTTGACACGGGCGATGAGATTGAGATCGGCGGCATTGAAAAAATGTCGAAATCCAAACGCAACACGGTGGATCCCGACGACATCATCTCGACTTATGGCGCGGACACAGCCCGCTGGTTTGTGCTTTCCGATTCTCCGCCGGATCGCGATGTCATCTGGACTGAAGCCGGTGTCGAAGGTGCCCATCGGTTCGTGCAGCGTTTGTGGCGTCTCGTAGAAAATCTTGCCAATGACCAGCAAGTTACCGGGACGGACGATGCGGATTTGGCTTTGACCAAAACCACCCATCAAGTGCTGAGCAAGGTGGATACCATGATCCCCGCCTTGCGCTACAATTCTGCCGTTGCCCAGATTTACACCCTCGTAAACGCACTTGAGCAGGCTCAGCGATCAGGCGAAGTGTCCACTAACACTTTGCGAAGCTCAGTTGCCATCGCACTCCAAATGATTGCGCCGATGATGCCGCATTTGGCAGAGGAGTGCTGGGCCTCCCTTTCGATGGAAGGCATGGTCAGCGCGGCCAGTTGGCCACAGATAGATGAAAGCCTTCTTGTCGAAGATACAATCACCCTTCCCGTGCAGATCAACGGCAAGAAACGCGGTGACTTGGAAGTCGCAGCCGATGCAAGCAAGGACGATGTGGAGGCACAAGCCCTGGCCTTGCCCTTTGTTCAAAGCGCACTTTCTGGTAACACGCCTAAGAAGGTCGTCATTGTACCGGGTCGGATCGTAAATGTTGTTGTCTAAAAGTCTCTTTCGGCTGTGCATGGTTGGCGGTGTCAGCGCTGTGCTGGCTGCCTGCACGGTAGAGCCTTTGGCAACATCATCCTCCGATTCGACTCTGAGCAGTGGCTTAGCTGGTCAGGCAACGGCAGAGGTTTTGTCCGGCATTTCCGTGGCACCCGTGAAAACCCGAGTGGCTCAGCAAGTGCGCAACCGTCTCTTGTTTGCAATGAACGGTGGCGAGTTGAAGCCCGGAGGACAATACGAAGTAGTCTTGAGCGTTTCGCAGCGCTCCCAAACCCTGGCGGTGGAAGGCGACAGTCTTACCGCCACAGCAGCGCGCGTAATTGTGCTTGTGTCTTACGATCTTGTGGATGTGAATACCAAGAAAGTGGTGGCAGCGGGTCGTCGTCAGTCCGTGGCGTCATTTGATAGAACACCTCAGAGTTTTGCCAACCAACGGGCGGAGCGCGAAGCACAAGACCGCGCGGCGCGAGAAGTTGCTCAACAATTGCGGTTGGCCGTGGCGCAGGATATCGCCAGTCTTTAGATGCGCGTCCCGGGGCTCAAGAGCTTCAAACCCAACGCCCACTTAATCCAGTCGGACGGTTGAAATCCCATGGCCATGAAGAAAGCCCATGAGGTTGATCAATACCTAAAATCGCCTGATCCCAAGCACAAGACTATTTTGATCTATGGCCCAGATCGCGGATTGGTATTAGAGCGAGCCACCGCTTTAGCAGCGAACTTAAAAATTGATCTGGACGATCCTTTCAGCACGATCCGATTGGACGCGGACGTTGCTGCCTCAGACAAAAACCGCATTGCCGATGAAGCCCATACCGTCGCCATGTTTGGCGGCGATCGGTTGATCTGGATAAAAGGAAGCACGCAAAAGAACTTGGCCATCGCGGTCCAACCCGTGCTTGACGTACCGCCAGCCGATACGACTGTGTTGATAGAAGCCGGAGACTTGAAGAAATCCGCTCCGTTGCGGACGCGAATCGAAAAATCAGCCACCGGCATCGCACTTCCCTGTTATCAAGACCAAGGGCGCGCTCTTGATATGATCATCGACGAGGAATGCGGAGCCGCCGATCTTACAATCGCACAAGATGCTCGGTCGATGCTAAAATCCTTGTTGGGGGGCGACCGGATCGCTTCACGCGGAGAAGTGCAAAAACTGTGTCTGTACGCCGCAAAAAAAGGTGCAGTGTCAGCCGACGATGTTGCCACCATCGTGGGTGATGCGTCAGGTCTGGACATGGATGCTGCTTTTGACGCGGCTTTGCTGGGTCAGACGGCCCAGGTTGAAGAGAGATTAAACAGACTGCTATCGCGCGGAACAACGCCTGTTCAACTGCACATGATGATGCATCGCCATCTGCAGACATTGCATGCCATGCGTATTGTTATGGAGACGAATCGAACGGCCGCTGCTGGCGTCGTTGGTGCAAGTCGCCCACCGGTCAACTTTCAAAGGCGTGATACCGTTGTACGGATCCTAAGCGGTTGGTCCGCTGAAGGGCTAGCCAAGTGCGTTGATCGGTTTGGCAAGATAGCGCTCGATATACGGGCACAACAGGCGATTGCATCCGACTTGCTTACCATGGCGTTTTTAGCAGTTTCACTGGAAGCCCGGCGAATGATGCGCACTTGATTGCGTCTAATTGGTCAGCTTGTTTTCCAACGCGTCCAATTGGTCGAGTGATCGGTAATCAATCGTAAGACGGCCCTTGCCATTGGGTTTGTGCTTCAAAGACACTTTCATGCCCAGCGCGTCGGACAGTTTTTTCTCAAGCGCCAAAACATCACTATCCGGTTGGGCTGAAGGCAGGCCTGCTGACTTGGTTTCCAAATCGGTTGGGGTGGCCAAAGCTGCAGCCGCCAGTCGTTCTGCTTCGCGCGCGGACAAACCTTCATCGACAATGCGCTGTGCCAACGGCGCCGGATCACCCAACGGAATGAGCGCCCGTGCGTGTCCGGCGGACAAAGAGCCGGATGACACCATGGACAATACCAGATCAGGCAAACGCAACAGGCGCAAAGTGTTAGCCACGTGGCTGCGGCTTTTACCAATCACATCACCCAACTCGGCCTGCTTGTAGTCGTATTGATCCATCAACTGCTGATAACCCTGCGCTTCTTCAACCGGGTTCAGATCAGAACGTTGAACATTCTCAATAATGGCCAGCTCCAAAGCCTGTTGATCGTCCACATCGCGAATGACGATAGGCACTTCGTGTAACCCTGCCTGTTGCGCCGCGCGCCAGCGGCGTTCACCGGCTATGATCTCCCAAGCTGCCTCATTGCTATCGGTAGTGCGGCGCACCAATATGGGCTGAACGATGCCATGCTCGCGGATGGAACCCGCGAGCTCATCAAGCTCATTTTCCGCAAAAGTGCGTCTTGGGTTGTTTGGGTTCCGGCGTACGGCTTCGATTGGCACCCGCTGATCATCAGGCACTGTAACAGTCTGCGCAGGTGCGGCGGGCGCTAATGGCACAACTGGCTTATCCATTTCACCGATCAGGGCGGCTAGCCCACGGCCCAACCGTTTTTTCGATGCATCATCTGCCATGGATGTTCCTTTTCATTCGCCTGCACATCATGATTTTTCGTGACTGGCGAAAATTTTCTTTTCCCGCTGGATCATTTCGGACGCCAGTTTGAGATAGCTTTGCGATCCAGCGCAGTTGATGTCGTACAACAACACCGGTTTACCGAAAGAGGGAGCTTCCGAGATGCGCACGTTGCGAGGGATGATCGTGTCGTAAACCAGAGAGCCCAAAGTGGCGCGCGTATCTTCTACAACTTGCACAGCCAGATTGTTGCGTTTGTCGAACATCGTCAAAACGATGCCCTGCAGTTCGAGCTTGTTGTTTACGGTCGATTTCACCTGCTCAACCGTCCGCATAAGCTGGCTTAGACCTTCGAGCGCAAAAAACTCGGTTTGCAAAGGAACAAGCACCGAATCTGCAGCTGCCAAAGCGTTCAGAGTGAGCAAGTTTAAGGAAGGCGGACAATCGATAAGAATATATGTAAAATCTGGCTTACGCCCCAAATGCGCAGCAATAGCTTTTTTCAGACGGTATGGCCTGTCGCGATCATCCGATATTTCCATCTCCAAACCCAACAGGTCCATCGTGGCTGGTACGATGTGCAAACGCGGGACAGCGGTGGCTTGTACAGCGTCCAACAGGCTCACTTCGCCTGATAGAAGCTCATAGGCAGAGATCGTTCGATCATCAGCCTCAACCCCCAAACCGGTGCTGGCATTGCCCTGAGGGTCTAAATCCAGCAGCAGAACATCTTCGCCGACAGCCGCAAGGGCAGTCGCTAGATTGATCGCGGTCGTTGTTTTTCCCACACCCCCCGTTTGGTTTGCCAACGCAAAGACCCGAGGTCTCATGTCTGTGTTCATGCTCATGGGATCATCCGACGTCGTCTGGGAAGGTTTGCGATGCAAAAAGTGCAGATGGGTTAGATACTAGGATGTGGGACAATTGGAAGTCCGAGAACCCGTGAAAAACAGAGATTCCTAGTAAGGATCGTGATCTTAACGACGCCCCAGATCGGAAACCTCCAAAAGCGTTGAACCAGCCTGAACCACGCTTGCGTGATGCGTGCAGGAAAACTTCCAAGTCTTGGACGCCTCAGCAATCTCCTCATCGTATCGTTCACCCTTGAAAAACAGACCGGTGGCACCGTTCGTTATTGGGGCTTCCGCCATGGTTAACAGATCATGAAGAGACGCTAAAGCACGGGCGGAAACCACGTCTACGTGAGACATCGCAGGCACATGCTCTTCAATTCGACCGTTGAGAACCTGCACATTCACTGGTGTGGATGACAATCCTGTTTCCCGGATAACCGTCCGCATAAACATGCACTTCTTTCCCACGCTCTCAACCAGCATCATCTTTGCGGGTACCTCAGTTTGCGCACGCAGCAACGCGACCACCAAGCCGGGAAAGCCAGCCCCTGATCCAATATCCAACCATGAGTTAAACTCTGGTTTGACTAAGAAGGCTTGGGCACTATCCACCATATGACGGCGCCATAGATCATCAAGCGTGCTGCTGGAAACCAAATTAATGCGTGCTTGCCATTGACGCAGAAGCTTGGCGTATATGTCCAGCCGCTCCAGCGTTTCACGTGAAACATCTATTGCAGCTAGCAGAGGCTCATGATCACTCTTCAAAAGCGTCACGCCACAGACTTTTGCTCAGCATCAGCACCCTGCTTATCCGAATCTCGACTTTCACTCTTGCGCACATGGGCCAAAACCAAGGTCAGGGCAGCCGGGGTCATCCCTTCGATGCGCCCTGCCTGCCCAATTGTATTGGGCCGCACAGTCTCCAAACGGGCACGAACCTCGTTCGACATACCTGATAGCAGGCCATAGTCAAATCTGTCAGGGATCCTAAGACCTTCATCTTTGCGCAGGGCTTCAACATCCGCCTTCTGACGTTCCAGATAAACACTATAGCCGGCGTCCGTCGCAATTTGCCTTGCAATGGGTTGGGGCACAGCAGTCAAATCAGGCCAGATGCCAAGCACATCCTCCAACGCGACAGCCGAGTGCGCCAAGAGATCATAAGCGCTTTTACGAACACCATCCTGCGCAAGCGGTAATCCATGCCGCGCCGCCTCGCTGGGTGTGAGCGAAACAGATCGAAATAACGTTTCTGCATCAACAAGCGCATGCTGCTTGGCCGAGAAACGAGCCGCACGCTCAGAACCAACGCATCCGACATCAACGCCCAACGGCGTCAAACGTTGATCGGCATTGTCAGCACGGAGAGAAAGACGAAATTCAGCGCGCGATGTGAACATGCGATAGGGTTCTGTGACGCCTTTTGTAACCAAATCATCGATCATGACGCCGATATAAGACGTTGTTCTATCGAAATGGATCGGGGCCGAATCAGAAATCTGTAAGGCTGCGTTCAACCCAGCGACCAGGCCTTGAGCAGCCGCCTCTTCATAGCCTGTGGTACCATTGATTTGGCCGGCAAGAAAAAGCCCTTTGAGCGCGCGCGCTTGCAAAGTGATGTCCAAGGCACGCGGATCAACATAATCGTATTCAATCGCGTAACCGGGCTGTAAAATCTCAACGCGTTCCAAGCCTTCAATGGTGGCGATAAATTCCCGCTGCACACTTTCTGGAAGCGATGTCGATATACCGTTTGGATAAACGGTATCGTCATCCAGGCCTTCCGGTTCCAGAAAGATTTGATGGCTATCGCGATCTGCGAATTTTACGATCTTATCTTCAATCGACGGACAGTAGCGCGGACCCACTCCATCAATTTGGCCTGAATACATGGCGGACCGATGGACGTTTGCCGCGATGATGCGATGCGTCTGAGCATTTGTGCGGGTGATGCCACACTCAATCTGAGGGACTTCAATTCGTTCCGTAAGGAATGAAAAAGGTACAGGCTCTTCATCAGCTGGCTGCATTGCTAACCGGGCCCAATCGATGGTCTTGCCATTCAAGCGTGCTGGTGTCCCTGTTTTCAATCGCCCTAATGGTAAATCCATTCCGCGCATACGCTTGGACAGAGCATTGGAGGGTTTTTCACCCATCCGGCCAGCAGGTATTTTTTGATCGCCAATGTGGATCAAACCACCGAGAAAGGTTCCTGTCGTCAGCACAACAGCGCCCGAGGTTAAAACGCGTCCATCAGCGGTGACCACGCCTGTAATGTGTCCGTGGCTTTCGGTAAGATCGGCGACCTCACCTTCTACGATTGTAAGCTTGTCCTGTGCGGACAGAACGTCTTGCATAGCGGTAAGGTACAGTTTCCGATCAGCCTGGCTGCGCGGTCCCTGTACCGCAGGCCCCTTGCGCCGATTGAGCAAGCGGAACTGAATGCCAGACTGATCCGCCACCTGACCCATTAATCCATCAAGAGCATCAACTTCTCGAACGAGATGACCCTTTCCCAGACCGCCAATGGCGGGGTTGCAAGACAGGGTTCCAATAGTCTCTCTGGAATGAGTGACCAGTGCTGTGCGAGCACCCATACGGGCAGAGGCTGCAGCAGCCTCTGTTCCAGCATGACCTCCACCGATAACAATGACATCGAACGTGTCAGCCATAGGCTTGGCCCTTTACTTCAAATTGATATGTTTCACGTGAAACACCGTTTCATTGATCCGGATCCTAGACCCAATGTTTCACGTGAATCATTTGCCAACACAGAATTCAGAGAAGATCACATCCAACAGATCTTCCGTATCTATCCGCCCCGTCAACCGACCTACAACATCCCCTGCCCGTCTCAAATGATCTGTCCGTAATTCCGCGTCAAGAGAGCCATTCAGCGCGGCGTCCAGCTCTTTGGTACACAAGGTCAGCTCTGTTCGATGGCGCTCCCGTGTAATCAACGTACTTTCCATCCCATCGCCCAGCGCTCGACACAAAACGGAAAGCTCATTCAGGATTGGCGACAAACCGTGCTGCACAGTGGTGCTTATTGTCAGTGGATTTATCCCCACTGGCAGGCCTCTCAGGTCTGCTTTTGTTTGCACCACCCTAACTCTCTCGCTTGGTAGGTGCACAGGCTGCCCATCACTATCTTTCAACCAAAAGACAACATCCGCAGCTTCAGCAGCACAATACGCCCGGCGGATTCCTTCCGCTTCGATTGCGTCCGGCGTATCCCGAATTCCGGCTGTATCTTGAACCAATACCAGTTGGCCATCGATGTTTAGCGACACCTCCAGTACGTCCCTGGTCGTACCCGCGATGTCAGTAACGATGGCAACATCGCGTTGAGCCAGAGCGTTCAGCAGACTGGATTTACCGGAATTCGGTGGACCAAGTAAGGCCACCCGCAGGCCGTCTCTAGCAATTTCACCCGCATTTCCATCGCTCAGCTCCACCTCTATCTCAGACCGAAGCGTACGGACATCAGTCCAAAACGCGCGATTTTCATCGCGCTGCACGTCTTCTTCATCCGTAAAATCAAACTGTGCTTCCAAGAACGCGCGGACACGAATGATACGATCACGCCAATCATCCAAGCGCTCTCGAAAGTGTCCGCCAGCTTGGCGCAACGCCGCCCGGCGCTGATTCTCCGTTTCAGCGGCAATAAGATCGGAAAGCCCTTCCAGTTCGGTCAAATCCATTCGACCATTCTCAAATGCACGACGGGAGAACTCTCCCGGTTCCGCCAAACGAACGTCATCGAATTGCAAGATTGTTTCCAACACAGCCGCCACCGTGGCGCGGCCACCGTGGCAGTGCAACTCTACAACGTCTTCGCCCGTAAAACTGTTCGGTGCAGGAAAACTCAGCACCAAAGCTTCGTCCAGCAACAGACCGGACTGCGGATGTTCCAAACTGCGCAATTGCGCTTTGCGAGGGGACGGAACCAATCCGCACAATGACCTGCAGATAGGCTGTGACTGCGGGCCGGACAGGCGAATAACTGCAACACCCGCGGGCAAGGAACCGCTGGAAAGGGCAACGATTGTAGTTTCCATTCCAACGAATGCCTCGAATCCAAATGCAAACGGAGCCGAATCGGCCTGAAGGATGCGACCAGGACGCCTTATGTGTTCATAGAGTCAAAGAACTCTGCGTTATTTTTGGTCTGTTTCAATTTATCTATCAGGAACTCGATCGCATCGGTATTTCCCATGGACGACAGAATGCGACGCAGGACGAAAATTTTCTGCAAGTCGCTCTTTGGCACAAGGAGATCTTCCTTACGCGTTCCGGATTTCAAAATATCCATCGCAGGATAGACACGCTTATCCGCGACTTTACGATCCAGAATGATCTCGGAGTTACCGGTCCCCTTGAATTCCTCAAAGATCACTTCGTCCATTCGGCTTCCGGTATCGATCAGAGCCGTTGCAATGATGGTGAGCGACCCGCCTTCCTCGATATTACGAGCAGCACCAAAAAACCGTTTTGGGCGTTGCAAAGCGTTCGCATCCACACCACCGGTCAACACTTTACCGGAGGACGGCACCGTCGTGTTGTAGGCGCGCCCAAGACGCGTAATCGAATCCAACAAAATGACGACATCACGGCCATGCTCAACCAGCCGTTTCGCTTTCTCAATAACCATTTCAGCCACCTGTACGTGGCGTGTAGGTGGCTCATCAAAGGTCGACGAAATAACCTCACCTTTCACAGAGCGCTGCATGTCAGTCACTTCTTCCGGGCGTTCATCAATCAGCAGCACTATCAAAAACGCTTCCGGATGATTGGACGTGATTGAGTGAGCCACATTTTGGAGAAGCACTGTTTTACCAGTTCGTGGCGGGGCAACGATCAATCCACGCTGCCCTTTACCCAAAGGTGCCACCAGATCAATAACGCGGGCCGAAAGATCTTTGATGGTTGGATCTTCGATCTCCATATTGAAGCGCGACTCGGGATAAAGCGGCGTCAGGTTGTCGAAGTGAATCTTGTGTTTGATGTTTTCAGGATCATCAAAGTTGATCGCAGAAACCTTCAGCAACGCAAAATATCGCTCGCCTTCTTTAGGGCTCCTTATTGGCCCCTCAACCGTATCGCCCGTACGCAATGAAAAACGGCGCAGTTGTGAAGGGGAAATGTAAATATCATCAGGCCCTGGCAAATAGTTAGCGCTAGCTGACCGCAAAAACGCGAACCCATCCTGCAACACTTCCACAACGCCTTCACCGATGATTTCAACGTCGTCATCCGCGAGTTGTTTCAAAATAGCGAACATCAGTTCTTGCTTGCGCAGCGTGCTGGCGTTTTCCACGTCCAACTCTTCAGCAAAGCTAATCAGATCAGTTGGCTTTTTTGCCTTGAGATCCTGCAGTTTCATTTGTTCCATAAGGATATCCAGTTTGGTTGGACCGCTTACGACGAAACACGCAGGGTCCGTTTTGGGAATTGTCAGGCCACGAGCTGCAGTAATCTCAATGAAGACTGTCAGCGGTGGAATGTTCAGATCAGATGATGAAGATCAGACATTGAAGTGTAAGGCGGGACCCGGCGGGCGGGCTACTTCTCTGATAACGCGCCCATAGCGCGAACGTTCTTAAACGACAAGGGCCAATCGAACGCTCTGATAATTATAGGCCAGCCAGCTTGGGACGTGCAGAGTCAAAAAAAGCTTGGCTTTACGATCACCATAATCACCGCCACCACCATCAAGACGGCGGGCACTTCGTTCATAATACGAAAATATTTCTGAGACTTCGAATTGCCGTCAATTGCGAACGCTTTCAAATCTTTTGCGTAGGACATGTGGATTCCAGACATCACGATGACGCATATAAACTTCACCCAAAACCAGGGTTCGTTCCAAACCTCATAGAGCGTGGCGATCCAGAGACCAAAAACCCAAGTTGCGATCATGGCCGGTGTCATAATCGCCTTCATCAGACGACGCTCCATAACTTTAAACGTCTCCGATTGAACGGAGCCCGCTTCCGCATCAGTGTGGTAGATGAACAGACGCGGCAAATAGAGCAAACCCGCCATCCAGGCGATAACGCTGATAACGTGTAGCGATTTTACCCAAAGATCCATCCCACTCTCCAGCAGCGCTTATCGCGATTAACCGCGCACCCGCGCGATCATTTGTTCCACATGGGCGATGGGAGTGAGCGGCGTAATGCCATGACCCAAGTTAAACACAAGTGGTCCCCCAGACAGGTGTTCCAAAATGTTATCAACACCCGTATCCAGCGCTGTACCACCGGCGATCAACCGATTGGGATCCAGATTTCCCTGTACGGGTACCGTCTCCTGTAAATCTCTCACAAACGACATGGGCACTGTCCAATCCATGCCTAACATGTTGATCCCCGTCCGTTCTGCATAACCCTTGTAAAACGCGCCGATGCCTTTTGGAAAACCGATGATCTTCGCGTCGGGAACTTCGGCACGCACAGCTTTGACCAACGCTTCGACGGGGCGCAAGCACCACGCCTCGAACTGATCTTCATCCAAGACCGATGCCCAAGAGTCGAATATCTGCACGGCGTCGGCACCGGCTTTTAATTGAGCAACCAGATATTGAGCGGAAGCTTCTACCAATCGGTCCATCAAACGTTGAAAAGCGTCCGGATGATTCAGTGCAAACTGTCGTGCCGGTCCTTGGTCAGGGGTTCCGTGACCCGCAATCATGTAAGTCGCAACAGTCCAAGGCGCGCCGCAGAACCCGAGCAATGTCGTCTCAGCCGGCAGTGAACCACGCAAGCGATCGACAGTTTCCAGAACTGGTTCCAAGTGCTCGAGTGTTCTTTCAACATTCAAAGCAGCAATCTTCTCAGCATTTACCGTTTCGACGATGGGTCCTCGCCCTTCCTCAAAGCGAACGTCGAGTCCCAATGCGTCCGGAATGACCAAAATGTCTGAAAATAAAATAGCGGCATCAAATCCAAATCGCCGGATGGGCTGCAACGTCACTTCTTCAGCTAATCTTGGATTATAACATAGATCGAGAAACCTGCCGGCTTCTGCACGCGTGGCTTTATATTCTGGCAAATAGCGTCCTGCTTGCCGCATCATCCAGATGGGAGGTTTTTCAAAACTCTCACCATCAATCACCCGCATTACCAGCCGATTTAAGGATGCTGTCATTGTTCACACGCTTTCATAGAAAAGAAATTCGCTTCGCTTGGGTTTTGATTCTTATTTGAGTCTGTGAACAACGGTGATTGTGCATTTTTCACAGGCATCACTGACAAGCCACGTTTATGCTGCGGTGTGTAAATCAAATTAGGCATTGTGGATAGCATCTCTGAAAACTTTCCAATTTCCAAGCCTTAACAAAACGTTAACAACCTATCTGACGGGCACTGCCTGACAGATTGCCATGTTGATGGATTTGGGGATCTCCCTCAATCCACAGTGTCTGTCCACAAAGCACAATCTTGTTCAGTCTGGTTTTTTTGGGCATGGATTTCTTCTCCGTGGGCACAAAATACCGTCAGAACTTCAGTCTTGGTTCTTGTCCACAGTGATCCACAAATTAGCACGCAACCTGCGCAGTCCCAGGAGCCGTCTTAAATGGCCGTAAAACATAACATGCGCACGTGGTTGGAACGCGCCAAAAGCAAGGTCAGCAGCAAGTCCTATTTCCATCTCCATTTGATATCGGATTCCACCGGTGAAACTTTAATCACCATCGGTCGAGCGGTCGCGGCGCAATATTCAAATTGGCGCGCGATCGAACACACAACGCCAATGGTACAAACACGCGAACAACTCTTGGCGGCGCTAGACGCCGTAGACGAGGCTCCAGGCATCGTTCTTTACACTTTAGTGGATCCTTTATCTGTTGCCCTCATTCAGGAGCGATGCCAGCAATTAGGTGTTCCCGCGCAGGACGTGCTTTCGCCCGTCACACAAGTTTTTGATACCTACCTGGGCGATACGGTCAGCGGTCGTTCCGGCGCGCAACATCAGATGGATGAGTTTTACTTTAATCGCCTCGACGCCATTCAGTTCACCATGGCCCACGATGACGGCAATCTTCCCGACGATATAGAAGAAGCAGACGTCATTTTGGTCGGTATTAGCCGGACGTCTAAAACGCCTACCTCAATTTATCTCGCACAGCGGGGCATTAAAACGGTCAATGTTCCTTTGGTGCCCGGTGTGGCCTTGCCAGAACCCATTCTGGCCTCGAATGCGCCCTTGGTTGTGGCCTTAATCGCCAGCACTGAGCGCATCGTGCAAGTGCGC
>JBCBYZ010000113.1:0-11018 GCA_039815595.1 Pseudomonadota bacterium
ATCGGTTGCGCCCTGGGATATCTCGACTTCCGCCACCCAGACCGAAACTGGCGCCAAGGCCACGACGCCCTCGCCAAGTGGTATGCGACGTTCGAGGCCCGCCCCTCCATGCAGGCCACAATGCCCCAAGGGTGACACCCTATATCTCGCGCCTCGCATGTCTTGGTGTTGTGCGGCTTGGGTCTGTACGCCTTCCTATGATAAGATAGGCGTCAATTAATCGGTGTGACTTTTATTATTGAAGACAACAATATCGCACGCCCGAGCAGGCGGAGCCAAAGGACGTAAAATGACATTATCAATCGCACTCAAGCTTCGGCACGGCACTCTCGTTTTCCTCGCGGCGGTCTTTTTGGCGGTGTTTGCCCCTAATGACGGCGTCGCAAAAACCAAACTGACAGCACAAGAAGTGCGCCAGATATTTATCGGCGTGCCCTGGCATGGCCCGTCGGGTGTATTTCTGTTTCGGAAGGATGGGACATATACCTACCAGGCCTTCTCCAAAAATACGCCTGCGGGCACCTGGTCTTACCAAATGTTGCCGGACGGGACGTTGGCTGGAAACACGACAAACTATACGTTTTTCCGCAGAAACAACGGTCAATACATGTACAGACACAGCAAAACGAACCGAAATTTCAAAGCGATCCCAAATCGCTCAGCGCCACTTGAGTAGCCGATCACTGTAGGCATTCAAGCCCGCAGGCGGGCCCTTCGCGCGCCACCGCGATACAACGACGGCCGGAAAGGATGATCCGATGGCCGCGTAGACCGACATGGTGACGCGCCAACGCACGGCTGCGCGCGGTACCCCCGTGCTACCACCCACCTGAAAAGAATCGCAAAAACCGTCTCCACTGCGACATTCCTACGCTGGACGGACCAGGGGGGCACCGCTAGATACCGATCCAATTGGCAATGCGTCCGCGCATGGCCCGGCTATTGTATGGTCCCCAGCGTGGGCCAGGAACCATTGGAGGATGCCAGTGTCGACAGCTGACGACCACGACGGCGAACGCCGCGACTTTCTTTACTACGCCACGGCTGGCGCAGGTGCCGTTGTGACCGGTGCTGCTGTTTGGCCGCTGGTCAACCAGATGAACCCCTCCGCCGATGTGCGGGCGCAAGCCACCTTGCGGGTTGACGTGTCCTCCATCTCCGAAGGCTCGCAACTGACTGTGTTGTGGCAGGGCAAGCCGGTGTTCATCCGCCGCCGCACCGCCGACGAGATTGCCGCCGCAGCGGATGTGGACGTGACCACGTTGCCCGACCCGGTGGCGCGCAACGAAAATGTCGGCGCCGACGCCGAGGCGACAGACGCCAACCGCCACATCGCCGGGCCTGAAGGCTCCGTCGAAGGCGAATGGCTGGTCCAAATGGGTGTGTGCACGCACTTGGGCTGTGTGCCTTTGGGCGATGGCGCAGGCGACTTTGGCGGCTGGTTCTGCCCCTGCCACGGCTCGCACTACGACAGCGCTGGCCGCATTCGCCGCGGCCCTGCACCGCAAAACTTGCCGGTGCCGCCCGCTGAATTTGTCGACGCTTCAACAATCCTGCTTGGTTAAGGGAGACCCAAATGGCTGGAATTCCACACGACCACTACGAACCAAAGTCGCAGTTCGAAAAAGGCATGGCCAAGCGCTTGCCGATCATCGGCCTGCTGTACGACACCATCATGATCCCCACACCCAAGAACCTGAACTGGATGTGGATCTGGGGCATCGTCCTGACCTTCTGTTTGGCGATGCAAATCATCACCGGCGTTGTGCTGGTCATGCACTATGTGCCCCACGTGGACATGGCCTTTGCCTCGGTTGAGCATATCATGCGCAACGTCGAAGGCGGGCACTTTATCCGCTACTTGCACATGAACGGCGCCTCGCTGTTCTTCTTCGCGGTCTATTTGCACATCTTCCGCGGCCTCTACTACGGCTCGTACAAAGCCCCGCGCGAGGTGACGTGGATCATCGGCATGCTGATCTACCTGCTGATGATGGGCACCGCGTTTATGGGCTACGTTCTGCCTTGGGGTCAGATGTCCTTCCACGGCACGGCCGTGATCACGGGCCTGTTTGGCACCATTCCCTTTGTGGGCGAGGCGCTGCAAACTTGGCTGCTGGGCGCAAGCTCGGTGGGTCAGCCCGCGCTCAACCGCTTCTTCTCGTTGCACTACCTGCTGCCCTTCATCATTGCCGGGCTGGTGATCGTTCACATCTGGGCGTTCCACACGACCGGCAACAACAACCCAACAGGGGTTGAGGTGCGCCGCACGTCCAAAGAAGACGCTGAAAAAGACACGCTGCCCTTCTGGCCCTACTTTGTGATAAAGGACCTGTTCGCGCTGGCCGTCATCATGGCGATCTTCTTTGCTGTGGTTGGCTTTATGCCGAACTACTTGGGCCACCCCGACAACTATGTCGAAGGCAACCCGCTGGTGACGCCGTCGCACATCGTGCCCGAATGGTACTTCCTGCCGTTCTACGCGATCTTGCGCGCCTTCACGGCTGACGTGTGGATTGTGATGTTCTTCAACTGGATCTCCGGTGGCATCATCGACGCGGCCTTCTTTGGCGTGATCGCAATGTTCGGCGCCATCGCCGTTATGGCGCTGGCCCCCTGGCTGGACACCTCCACCGTGCGCTCGGGCAAATACCGCCCGATGTTCAAATGGTGGTTCTGGCTGCTGGTCATCGACTTCATTGTGCTGATGTGGCTGGGCGCCATGCCCGCCGAGGAGCCATATGCGACCCTATCGCTTATCTTCTCGGTCTATTGGTTCGCCTACTTCCTGGTGATCCTGCCGCTGCTCGGCGTGATCGAAAAGCCGGACCCACAGCCCGCCACCATCGAAGAGGCTTTTGCCAAAAAGATGGGCGGCGACAAAGACAGCGGCGCGCCTGCGGCGCAACCGGCTGAATAAAAGGACTTGAGCATGATCAAGAAACTCATCCTCACCGCTGGTCTGGCGCTTGGTCTTGGGACCGGCGCTATGGCCGCCGGGGCCTACGATACGGAGATAACGGACTACCAGTTCTCCTTTGAAGGTCCGTTCGGCGTATACGATCAAAACCAGCTGCAGCGCGGCCTCCAGGTGTACACCCAGGTCTGCGCCGCATGCCACGGGCTGAAATTCGTCCCCATCCGCACCCTTGCGGATGATGACGGTCCAGCCCTGCCGGAAAACCAGGTGCGCGCCTACGCGGAGCAATACGAGATCTACGATGCCGCCATCGACGATTTCCGCCCCGCCACGCCGCAGGATCACTTTCCAGAATCCAACCTGGAAAACGCGCCTGACCTCAGCCTGATGGCCAAAGCGCGCGCGGGCTTCCACGGCCCTTATGGCCTGGGCATCAACCAATTCTTCCAAGGGATGGGCGGCGCCGAATACATTGCTTCCCTCCTGGCTGGCTACACCGGCGAGGAAAAGGAAGAAGCGGGCACGATCCTCTACGAGAACAAGGCCTTTCCCGGCGGCTGGATCAGCATGGCGCCCCCTCTTTGGGGCGACGATGTGGACTATGCAGACGGGTCTCCGACGGACATCGAAAGCATCTCCAAAGATGTCTCCGCTTTCCTGATGTGGACGGCAGAGCCTAAGATGATGGCCCGGAAGCAAGCTGGTTTTGTCGGCGTTCTGTTCCTGACAGTCCTGTCTGTCCTGCTGTACCTGACCAACAAACGCCTCTGGGCACCGGTCAAAGCGCGCTACAAAACCAAGTAAGCCAACCCACAACCGGGTACTAACATAGCACCCCGCGGCACCGCCCGCGGGGCGCTTTTTTTTGAGGCTAGAACCAGACGGTGCGAAAACTCGAAGACTCATCCGACCGCCCACGTCCTCAAGTCAACGCGGCCACCTCCACACAACACTTAAAAGCGGCCCCGCCATCTGGTGCAGGTGAAAGGCGGGACACATCAGGGTGTCACAGCAGCCGCACCAATGGCTGGGTCACGGGGTGCCATCAAGATCAAGCTGTATCTGCTTCCCGTCATCCACATACTCGGCTTTGATGACAGTAAGATTTGAGCGACCGCCGCCCTTTCGTATGCGGCCTGCCAAGTCGAAGTGGCCTGCATACCGGCCCTCCAAGATGCCACCAAAATCACCAGCTCTTAGCAGCAGGTATTTATAGGGGTTGGAGAACTCTGCCACGGCAAAGAACCACTCGCCGTTTAATGTCAGATTGGCATCATCGGCAAATACGGCCTGCGTTTGTCCCAAAACCGGTGAATTTTGATATCGCCAATCCGCTGGACTGTTTTGGCTGGCAGCCAGAGATTTATCAGCCTCATCCCGCCTCCACACAATCACCCGAAGGCTGTTCAAAGTGACAAATTTCACTTCCCCAGGGGCGAAATCAGAGACGTTGATGATCGGTCGACTGGCTGTTTGGCGCGCAATAACATCAGCCGACGGGAGGCTCGACCGCATGACAAACAAGAGGCCCGCAACCAGCGACAGCAAAACCGCAACTGCGGTCATGACATTTAACGTGTTAGGACGTTTCATACTGCCGAACTGGATAGTTCAAATCGACATTGGCGCAAAGCTGAATGCCAGCAGTCAGGTGTAAAGCCTGACGCGCGTAACACGTGGTTAACTGACCACACGGGCGCGTTCGACGTCTCAACCAAAATGTAGAACTGGCGGAGATCGTTTTTCTGAAATTGCTACACTTTAGGGGGTTTGCCCAATCAGGTGATGTTCGGCCTGGCCCGATATCACGGCGTCCACAATGGCCCCCTCGGGTTGATCGACGTCAAACCGAACCTCCGCAAACTGCGCGGTCCGTCCCATGCGCGGACTTTCCATCAGCACGCGATGGGTGCGTCCCACCTGGCCCAATAGATGTTGCTCAACCGCAGCTGAACCGGCCGCCCGCAGCCGCGCCGCGCGCGCTTTGATCGTGCTGCCGTCGACCTGCGGCATCCGTGCGGCGGGCGTTCCAGGCCGCGGTGAATACGGGAACACATGCAGCCAAGTCAGTCCGCAGTCTTCGACCAACTTTAACGAGTTTTCAAAGGCGTCTTCGCTTTCCGTCGGAAACCCCGCGATGATATCAGCGCCAAAGGTCATATCGGGCCGCAGCGCCCGAGCGTCCTGCGCAAAACGGATCGCGTCATCCCGCAAATGCCGCCGCTTCATCCGTTTGAGGATCAGGTCATCCCCATGCTGCAGCGACAAGTGCAGGTGCGGCATCAGGCGCGGCTCGGTCGCGATCGCTTGCATCAGCGCATCATCAACCTCAATCGAGTCGATGGAGCTAATCCGAAGCCGCGGCAAATCGGGGACCAGCGTCAAAATCCGCATCACCAAATCACCCAGCCGGGGCAGGCCGGGCAGGTCAGCCCCCCACGAGGTCAGGTCCACGCCCGTCAACACAACCTCGTTAAACCCTTTTTGGATCAAGCGCTTAATCTGGTCCACGACCACACCCGCCGGAACCGAGCGCGAGTTGCCGCGTCCATAAGGAATGATGCAGAAGGTGCATCTGTGATCGCACCCGTTTTGCACTTGGACATAGGCGCGCGATCGGGTGCCAAACCCGTCAATCAAATGCCCCGCCGTCTCGGTCACGGACATGATGTCATCCACTTGAACCGGCTCTGTGCCAAAATCACCGGCCAACGCAGCCCAGGTGTTCGGTTGCATTTTCTCTGTATTGCCAATGACTTGGTCAACTTCGGCCATCGCGGCAAAACTGTCTGGGTCAGTCTGAGCTGCACATCCGGTGACCACCAACCGTTTGTCAGGATGCGCCCGCCGCAGCTTGCGGATGTCCTGCCGGGCTTTGCGCACAGCCTCTGCTGTCACCGCGCAGGTGTTGACCACCACCACGTCATCCAACGCCGCGCCCGCCACAAGCTCTTTCATTGCTTCGGTTTCATAGGCGTTCAGGCGACAGCCATGGTTCGAAAACACAGGCGATGTCATTGGGTTATGCTGTCCAGAAACTCAGATGTCAGAACGCCGTCAAACACATGCGCGGTGGGCCCTGTCATCCAAACGCCGCTCTCTTGCCAGTCGATCTGCAACGTGCCACCGTCCAAAACGATATCTGCCTGCCGCCCCGTCAGACCCCGCCGCGCCGCCGCCACAAGCGTTGCACAGGACGATGAACCGGAGGCGAGTGTGATGCCCGTTCCGCGTTCCCACACGCGCATGCGAATGCTGCCATCCGGCCGCACAGTGGCAAATTGGACATTTGTCCGCTCAGGAAACAGCGGATCCGTCTCGATCCGCGGACCCCAATGCGCCAGGTCCACCCCATCCGCATCGTCCACAAAAAAGGTGCAGTGCGGATTGCCCATAGACGTGCCTACCGGCGATCCCTCAATCGGCAGGCGCAGCGTATCCACCTCTCGTGCCAGCGGCACATCGCGCCAATCGGTCCCAGGAAGGCCCATGTTCACAGCCACGCGCCCCGCCCGCCGTTCTGCCCGCAGCACGCCCCGCCCGGTGACAGCAATTTGCAACGCGTCAGCGCCCGAGCGTGTCATCTCGTGCGTGGCAATGCAGCGTGTGGCATTTCCGCAGGCCGCCGCGGCAGAGCCATCCGCGTTAAAGAAGCTGAGCGTCAAATCTGCCCCGTCCGAGATCACGGCCATCTGATCAAACCCCACGCCGCGATGCCGGTCCGCCAACGCCCGTACAAGCGGCGCCGACAGATCAAAACTGCGGCCCCGCGCGTCCACAACAACAAAGTCATTGCCCGCGCCGTGCATTTTCATAAACGGCCAAGAGGTGTCTGATAAGCTGGTCATGCGCGGGATATACGCAAGCTGCTGGACCAGTTCCAGTATGTCGCACTGCCGCATAAGAAAAGCGCCGTGAATCGGCTTGACCCAACCAGCACTCTTTCCTAGACACGGCGCCTAGTGGGCCGTTAGCTCAGTTGGTAGAGCAACTGACTTTTAATCAGTGGGTCGCAGGTTCGAACCCTGCACGGCTCACCACTGCAACATCAACGACTTAGCAGATATCAATTGGTCGCAGGGGGATTGGATCGCTGCGTTAGCGATTGCGTGGACTTTGGATTGTCCATGCAAATCAATACGTTATCAGGATTGACGATGCTCTAATTGAATTTCGCTTGGATTGGTCTTGATTGAGCCTTTCCCAGCTGACTAACCCACTGCAAAACCTTCGCTTTTCTGTAGCTGCGTTGTACCCAGTTATCGTAGCTTGGAAGCCGTTTGGTAAGTATTTGCTACATGGTCTCGGGAGACCGCTAAGTTGACGGCCCTATCCAACCCCAAATTCAAGCTGGCCTCCGCATCGGTGGCCAAGAATTTGACCGTGCCGTCGGACCCCAAACGACCGACCGTAGTGTACGGCACCGAGCTGTCCGGTTTACGTGCTACCGCGCCTCTTCTCGCCCCGGTAGTTTCTTTGCCCACTACCGGGTGAACGGCCAACAAAGAAAAAAAATATTGGCCGGGTCAACGAGATCAACGTCTCTGACGCCTGCGACGACGCTGCCCGGATTAAACTCGCCGCTCGCCAAGGCACTGACCTCATGGCGCAACGCAAGTTGGAAGCCGATCAGGCCAAGACTTTGGGCGAGGCCCACCTGAAACACATCGAACTGCTAAAGCGAAAGAACGCCTCGCCATGGACCTTCAAGCAGTACGAGATGAGTTGGCGGCTATGCCTAAGCCCCCAAGCCAGCAAGCCTCTACGGTCCATCACAAAGGCTGACCTACGGGGCTGGCACTCAAAATGGGGCAAGCTCACTTGCTGCTTCTCTGGTCGGATATGTTGGCCGCCTGATCCGTTCCCGTTTCAACAGCTGGAAGAAGCTCTCGGCCACCGCGTTGTCGTGGCAGTTCCCGCGACGGCTCATGCTAGGGTCCAGGTTGTGCTGGCTGAGGAAAGTCTGCCATTGCCGGCTGGTGAACTGGGAGCCCTGATCTGAATGGACTGTGACCCGACCAGTGTGTCTTCGTCGCCAGATAGACATCAGCAAGGCCTGTAAGGTGAGGTTCGTCTTTATGCGGGACTGGGCTGACCAACCGCCAACCCGGCGCAAAAACAGATCGATGACGACGCACAGGTACAGCCAGCCTTCATGGGTCTTGATGTAGGTGATGTCGGTCACCCAGATCTGATTGGGTTGAGAGGCCTCAACCAGGGACCTCGCACACCCGTGTGTTGCCTTCCAAATCGCCAGATGGCTGCATCATATGGCTTGAGGTCACACCCGCCGCTCAATCGGCGATTTTTCCGTAGTTCTGTCCGACCGATGCCCAAACTTCTTCGGCGGTGCGACTAATGTTAGTCTGTCTTTCGATGTACATCTCAGGTCCTTTCAGAG
Organism: Pseudomonadota bacterium; assembly: GCA_039815595.1. Taxonomy (GTDB): domain Bacteria; phylum Pseudomonadota; class Alphaproteobacteria; order Rhizobiales; family Rhizobiaceae; genus Pseudahrensia. The sequence continues at coordinate 8,322 of JBCBYZ010000113.1, forward strand.
CCGCTTTGATTTGAGAACCGGTCAAAGGTCGGAGCGGCAACAGGCCGCTCCGATCAGCCGCATCAATTGGTCCCGGGATGGAAGCCAAAAGGATAAATGCCGGAAACCTGCTGGTTCTCGACCACGTCGATCAACCAGTCTGTCATGACCCAGCCACCATCAGACCGGACAGCTGTGCCCACGTAATCCCCGATCAAAAGCAGGTTGCTCGGAGCGGCGTTTTCTCCGCCTGTCGCCTGGAAGTGCGGCGTCACCGATTGAGCGCGCACTGTCGCCGTGTCGCCTTTAATGTCGACCTCGATCCCGCCGGATGCATGCCGTGTAGACGTGATATTGTTCTGCTCACCAAAGGCGACAACGACATTGGCCCATTCCTCGAGCCCGCTCACGACCGCCCAGGGCTCATCGCTGTTTGCAAAGAACGTGACCGTGAACTCTGCGTCTGGGGTAAAACAGTCTTGCAACCGCTCGACGCCAAGGGCCACGGCAACCTCGTTGCTGACACGGTGGCGGTTGACGAAAATGATGTCGTTGGAAGCGGAATAGCAATGGACCAAAGCCTCAATCGCAGCGGTGTCTTCAAGCGCTGTGATGCGGGCTTCAAGATCGCTTTCCGCCATTGCATGTGTCGTGCCAAACGCAAGCAGAGCGCCGGCAAGTAGGGGAAGATGAGGTTTCATCCTGGTCTCCAAATTTTCTGCGCCAAGCGGGATGCCAAGCGTCGCGGCTCAAAGTCGCTCGTCCCAATAAAATTTAGAAGTGACCAGAATAGCGCTATCTTGTCCCGAAAATAGGACGCAATTAGACTTGACCCAAAGCGTGTTGGCTCAACTTATGGAAGCGTGTTGCCCGTGTCGTTAGCATACGATTGGAATGATCTGAGACTGTTCCTTGCACTTGTCAGAAGTGGTTCAGTTCGCTCTGCTGACGACTCCTTGGGTATTGGCCGCGCCACGGTGTCCCGGCGTATCCGCGCATTTGAAGCCGCTATGGGCACGCGGATTTTTGAAGGTGAGACTTGGGGTTTGACACCCGTCGGAGAGACACTGCTTCAAACTGCCGAGCAGGTTGAACTTCAACTGGCAAACATGGAACGAAAGCTTGTCGGCAAAGACATGCGTCTTGAAGGGACGGTCCGCCTTCTTGCTCCTGACTTTCTGGTTGGCAGGTTTCTCATGCCGGTTTTGCGCCAAATCTTTACCGAACAGCCCGGCATCGACATTGAAGTCGTACACACAATGCACTTGGAAGAGTTGACCCGGCGGGACGCCGAGCTTGCCATCTGGCTTGGCACGACTCCCCCGGAAGACCTGATTGGACGCAGGCTGGCGCCCCTGGACATGGCGCCTTACCGCCCTTGTGGAATGGACGAACCAGCTGCATGGGTCGGTTTTGGACACAATCTGCCGACCGATCCATGGATTAAGGCGTCAATGCGCCCCGAATATCCAAGACGCGGATCCTTTGAGTCCGTGTTGCTTCAGTACGAAGCCGTTATCCACGGTTTGGGCATTTGCTATTTGCCTTGCGTAAGTGCAGACCTTGACGCGCGTCTGGAGCGCATTCCCGATGGAGCTGTCACAGAAACACACAGCCTTTGGTTGCTGAGGCAAGCCGATACCAGAGATACTGCACGCCTCAAATATGTGTCGGATAGGTTATATGGCGCGATGTCTCGCTTGGCCGCTTAGGCGAACTAGACCGTCATCTGATGCCTTGCCGTTCCGTCTAGGCTGGGTCGCTTTTTGAGACTGACGTCTGAGATCGGAACTTGTGCCGAATGTCTGCAATGCGGTTGCAGGCGCAGCATCAAAACAATCAAAAGAAGGTCCGGTTAAGGCCGGTGGCAACTCTGTACTAAGTTTGGCACACTTAGAAATATCGTGCTGACATTAGGCAACGCGCTATCATCAAAACTCGCCACCAATACCAATAACACTTTGAAACCGTTTTGGTAATTTTGGATTTCCACGCGTTTGAAGTCAGCATTTAATCAGAGGGTCGCGGGTTCGAACCCTGCACGGTTCACCACTGCAACACCAATGACTTAGCTGGTTTTGGGCGATTTCGCGGAACCAAAATCCGCCGCCTGCGTGGCCCGTACGGTGGCAAAGTCGTGCCGACCAAATGGGCTAGCCAGTGTCCTGCGAAAACGTCGCATAAAGTTTGAAAATGAACTGTACGCTCATAGTGCCCCAGTGTTCAGGGTTCTTTTGGAGCGACAGCCAAGGGTGTGTGCGCAGCGACATCCCTAGGGACGACTTGGGACTGCTCGTTCCGTTTGTGCGCAAGTCAGGAGCGCTAACTATGCCGTGCATGTCGAATTGGCGAGACGTCTATTTTGCCATGAAACGTGATATTCGGCTTGGTCACTTCGAGCGTGGGGCGAAACTGCCATCGCAGACAGATCTCGGCCGCCGCTATAGGGCGTCCCGCCATGCGGTCCGGCGGGCGATGGCGGCATTGAAAGAGGACGGTGTGCTGTCGTGTGGGCAAGGGCGGGAGGCAACTGTTGTTGCGCCGCCTGTCCTCTATCGCATCGGGCACAAAACGCGGCTCGCCAGCGGTTTGCGGTCGCAAGGCCATGCGGTCGATGTCAGCACACTTCAAATCGCCCCGCGCCGACGGTTGCCGCCCGCAGTTGCCAAGTTGTTGGACAAGCCGCCGGGCGCGTGCACACCTTTTGCTGAATACATG
>JBCBYZ010000086.1:0-14489 GCA_039815595.1 Pseudomonadota bacterium
CCCAGCGAAGCGATGGGGATGTTGGCGGAGGGCTATGAGCATCTCAAATTCTTTCCCGCCGAACAGGCAGGAGGCTCGGCTTATTTGAAATCAATTGCTCCGGTTTTGCCCACCATCACGTTTTGCCCAACGGGCGGGTTGAGTGCGGAGAAAGCGCCCAACTATCTGGCCCTGCCAAACGTGGCCTGCGTCGGTGGCTCATGGGTCGCTCCGGGTGATCTGATTGCGGCTGGCGATTGGGATGGCATTTCACAACTCGCCAGCAAAGCGGTGCAACTTAAGGCAGGATGAGGCCGATCCGGTTGGCAAGGCTGTGGTGATGGATCGGATGCGTTTTTTTGGTTTGATTGCTTTGCTCGCATTCTTGCCATTGCAAGTCATGGCGGCAGAGCGATTGACGGTTTTTGCCCCGTCCAGTCTGACTGATGTGATGTCTGCGGTGACAAAAGCCTATGAAGCGCATTCTGGCGGTGCGGTAGTGCTATCCTTTGCAGGCTCGGCGCAGCTAGCCCGCCAAGTTGCGGCTGGCGCACCCGCTGACATCATCATTAGCGCTCACCCTGACTGGATGAATTACCTGATCGAAAACCGGGCAGTGGACCCAAAATCGGTGCGGATCATAGCTGGGAACCGGTTGGTGATCGCTGTGCGGCGCGAGGTGGAAAACTGGTCTGAGCCACTTAAACTGTTGCAGTCAGACCGTTTTGCCATGGGTGAACCAGACAGTGTTCCAGCCGGAACCTATGCACGCGAAGCCATGTTGAACTTGGGCATGTGGTCCAAGGCAAAATCCCAAGCCGTGTACGGAGAAAATGTGCGTGTGGCCCTGTTTCGTCTGGTGCGGGGCGAGGTCGGCGCGGCTGTTGTTTATGAAAGCGACCTCACTTTGGAAACCGGGGCCCGTGTGGCGTATAGGTTTGATCCAAGCACCCATGCCGATATTCGCTATGTGATCGCCCCTGTGATGACATCTCCTCCCAAATCATCGATGGACACATTTATCGATTTTTTGACCGGGGCAGACGGGCAAGCCGTGTTTAAAGAGTTTGGTTTTTTGCCTTTGTCTGAGCAACAGCCATGACCGGGGCTGCCGTCACCGCAATCGTTTTCCTGTCGCTTCAAGTGGCGCTGCTTGCCACACTGATCTCTCTCCCTCTGGCCGTCGTAGTGGCCAAGTTGCTGTCCCGTCCTGCTTTGCCAGGCAAGGCGTTTTTGAGCGCAGTTGTGCACTTGCCTTTGGTGCTGCCTCCCGTGGTCACAGGATATTTTTTGCTCTTGGCGTTTGGCCGCAACGGGTTCATCGGGTCGTGGTTGGACGTCCTTGGTCTTGGCATCAGTTTTTCATGGGTGGGGGCCGCTTTGGCCGCCGGGGTGATGGCGTTCCCGTTGTTTGTGCGGCCAATCCGGCTGGCCTTCGAGGCGCAGGACGACCGCATGAATGAAATCGCGGAAACACTGGGCGCGTCGCGTTGGAAGCGATTTTCCACGATTGCCTTGCCTTTGGCTTGGCCTGGCATTGTGGCCGGGTCTGTTCTCGCTTTTGCAAAAGCGCTGGGAGAATTCGGAGCGACCATCACGTTTGTTTCCAACATACCGGGTGAGACCCAAACTCTGTCTTTGGCAATCTACTCTCTCTTGCAAACTCCCTCAGGGGACCGTGCTGCGCTCACACTGATTGGCATCTCTGTTGCGATTTCATTCGGAGCGATTTTCTTGTCGGAATGGGTCACCGGACGGTTGGAGCGGAGGCGAAACGGATAGTCATGTTGGACGTGTCCATTCAAGGTCGGCTCGGGACATTTGATCTCGACATCGCATTTCAGGCGGGCAATGGCGTGACTGCACTCTTTGGGCCGTCCGGAGCGGGCAAGTCCTCGGTGCTGCGGGCGATTGCCGGATTGTGGCGACCCTCTGGTGGTTGGATCAGGATTGGGGAGCGTGTACTGTTTGACCACGGGCAAGGCGTGGACATGCCGGTCGCTCGCCGTCGTATGGGCGTGGTGTTTCAAGACCCGCTTCTGTTTCCGCATATGAGCGTTGAGAAAAACCTCGCTTACGGGTTTTGCGGCGACCGGGTGCTTTGGGATCACATCGTATCGGTGTTGGATTTGCAGGCTTTGCTTAGTCGGATGCCGCGTCATCTCTCCGGTGGGGAAATGCAGCGTGTTTCGCTCGCAAGGGCACTCGTGAGCGACCCGTCAGTGTTGTTGTTGGATGAACCGCTCACCGGATTGGATGAGGGAAGGCGCAATCACCTCTTGCCGTTCTTGGAGCGCTTGCGGGACGAATCCACTGTCCCGATCATCTATGTGAGCCATCATCGTGAGGAGATTGTGCGGCTGGCCGATCTGGTTTTCGTGGTGGAAAGCGGGACTGTAAGCGAAGAACTGACGCCCACGGAACTGCAAAAGCGTGCTGCTTTGGGAGTGAGAACTGAAAGCGCAATGCCCCATGTTGAAAAAGGTGCTTGAAGTTATGCACCGTGGTTTCATCAGTCTTTGGGTTGGCTTTGCACTTCTTTTCGGCGTGGTGGGCGACGCGCTCGCCCGTTGTCAGGGTGATGAGGTGCCCTTGCGATTTGCGGTACAGGACCAGGCGACGCATCCTGTCGTGCCTCGGCTGGCGCGCCTTACGGCATCCACCATTAATGTGGAACTCCAAGGCAAGGCTTGCCTCACATTGGTGGAAGATGCGCAGAAATTTGATGGGCTTCTTGTGGTAAACGCATTGACCGGAAACGAAGTCGACATCGCCTTAATCGAACTGTCCCGCCTGACAACGCTGCAAGCGGGTTACGGCGTATTTCAATTGCCCTTCGTATTTCGCGACTACCGCGTGGCGCAAAAATTCAGCTCTTCCATTGCAGTGCGAGCGCTGGGTGAGGGTTTGGCGCAGTCCGGTCTGGTGACCAAAGGGATTGTTCATGGCGGCTTTTCGCAATTGACCGGTAAAACCGCACTGATGTCCCCAATCGATCTGCTGGGTCTGCGCTTTCGACCATCCCGCTTTGACAAAACCGGGTTGGGACCTGCCTTGCGGGCGGTGCCGCAAAACTTGCTTGAGGCCGACCTAAGTGAGGCGATCAAGGATGGTCGGGTGGAAGCGCAATCCAACGATTGGACGGCGATCCGCTCCGGCGACCACGGCAAGCTGCACGATGGGGTGACAGTGTCAAACCACGCTTATCACGGGTACGCATTGGTGCTTTCCAAACGCTGGTGGGATGCGCAAACCCCGCAATTGCAGAAGGACATTGAGGGCACGTTTGCGCGCGTTGTTCAGCAGACCAATTTTGAAACCGGTCGTCGTATCTCCGCGGCCCGCCGTCTTGTCATGCAGACGGGGGTGCCGGTGCGTCTGCTGACGAGGGGGCAGTTGCGGGCTTGGCGCGCTGCGGTTGAGCCGGTGTGGCAGGCGTTTGACGCACCGGAACAGGCGGCGCTTATGCAAGCACTTTCCGCTGCCAATGCCGGGCCTTAGCGCTTGTTCTCGATCAGGAAAGCCGCGATGCGGTCCATGGCTTTGGCAATGTTTTCCGCAGAGTTGGCGTAGGAGAGGCGCATATAACCCTCTCCCAAGATTCCGAAATCCGGTCCGCCGATGGCGGCAACGCCAGTTTGTTCCAGCAGCGCTGATGCTAGTTCCTTCGCTTTCCAGCCAGTGTCTTGAATGTTTGGAAAGGCGTAAAACGCGCCTTTGGGCATGACGCAAGACACGCCGGGCAGGGCGTTGGCCCGTTCCACCACCAGATGGCGGCGCTTGTCGAAGGCGGCCATCATATCGGCTACCGCATCCTGCGGCCCGTCAATGGCGGCCAGTCCCGCAAACTGGGATGGAGCGTTGACGCAAGACCACGCGTTGACTGCCAGTTTGCGCACGCTGTCGTAAAGCGCATCGGGCCAGATCGACCAGCCCATGCGCCAGCCGGTCATTGCCCATGTTTTTGACCAGCCGTTGAGCACGATCAACCGATCACGGATTTCCGGGAAGGTGAGCAAGGAAGTGTGCTCTTCACCGTCATAGGTCATCACGTCATAGATTTCGTCAGACAGAATTGCGGCGTTGGGATAGCGGTCGAGACCGGCCACCAATTTGGCAATCTCATGGCGCGGGGTGACGCCGCCGGTGGGGTTGGCGGGCGAATTGAGGATGATAAGCGCGGTCTTGTCCGTCACCAAGGACAGAGCTTCTTCGCCGGAAAAGGCGAAGCCGTTTTCTTCCCGGACAGGGATTGGGATCGGATTTGCGCCCGTGAATTCGATCATTGAGCGGTAGATCGGAAAACCGGGGTCGGGGTACAAAATGTCCTTACCTGGTTCGCCTAGCATGAGAATTGCTGCAAACATCGTAACCTTGCCGCCCGGCATAACACACACCCGTTCCGGCGAGACTTCGACGCCGGTCATCTCAAAGGTGCGTCTGGCGACCGCCTCGCGCAGGGGCAGAATGCCGGTGGCCGGTGTGTAGCCGTGGTGGCCGTCCTGCAGCGCCTTGATGGCAGCTTCGACAATGTGGGGTGGCGTGGGAAAATCCGGCTGGCCGATGCCCAGATTGATAATGTCCATGCCTTGCGATGCCAATTGCGTCGCGCGGGCCAGAACGGCAAATGCGTTTTCCTCGCCAATGCGGCTGAAGGCGGAAATTGGGGAAAGGGTCAAAGAACAGGCTCTATGTCAGTGTGGTGATGCGTTGCATGGGTATATACACAGCAACACAAGGCGCTGTCCGCTTCTTTTGAAGGAACTTGCAATTAATGGCCCAGACCACTGATCTTACACACTGGGCTGGATGTGCGCCCCCTGAACCAAAGATCTTTGAGGGTCACTGGTGTCGTCTTGAGCCTTTGAATTTCGATCATGCGGACGGGCTTTACGATGTCGCCACTGCGCCGGATGCGGACGCGCGATTTCGCTGGCTGTTTGAGGCACGCCCCGGGGACCGCGTTGCTTTTGACGAGTGGTTTGAGGGTGCGGTTTCCAGCGAGGACCCGCTGTTTTTTGCCGTCATCGACAAGCGGAGCAACACTGTGGAAGGGCGACAAACGCTGATGCGGATCAATCCGGAACACGGCGTCATTGAGATCGGCAATATTCATTGGGGTGGAAAGATCGCCCGCACACCCGCCACCACCGAGGCGTTCTACCTGTTTGCGGAGTATGTTTTTGAGACGCTGGGTTACCGACGGTTTGAATGGAAATGCAACAATGCCAATGGCCCATCCAAACGGGCGGCGGAACGCTATGGTATGACATTTGAGGGGGTCTTCCGACAGGCGCTGGTGGTGAAGGGTCGAAACCGGGACACAGCATGGTTTTCGATTTTGGATCATGAATGGCCACGGCTGCGCAGCGCTTTTGAGGTTTGGCTTTCGCCAGAAAATTTTGACACGGGCGGACAGCAGAAAAAACGCTTGTCAGCCTTTCGGGAGGAGATGTGACGATGGCCCAATCAACGGGACGATTAGAGGGAAAAACGGCGCTGGTGACAGCGGCGGGTCAAGGCATCGGTCGCGCTATTGCTGACCAATTTGCGCACGAAGGCGCAACGGTGATCGCCACCGATTTGGATGTGTCAAAACTGGAAGGCGCAACCAATATGCGTTCCGCCGTGCTGGACGTGCGCAGCACAGAAGCCGTGCAGGCGCTGCAGGCTGACATTGCCGCCAAGGAGGGTGGTATCGATATTTTGGCCAATGTGGCCGGTTTCGTGCACCACGGGTCAGTATTGGCGTGCTCTGAAGACGACTGGGACTTTTCGTTCGATCTGAACGTTAAAAGCATGCACCGCATGATCAGCGCGTTCTTGCCCGGCATGTTGGAGCGGGGCGGCGGTTCGATCATCAATCTGTCGTCCGGCGCATCGTCCATCAAAGGCGCTCCCAACCGTTATGTTTATGGAACGACAAAGGCAGCCGTTATCGGGCTGACCAAATCTGTGGCGGTCGATTTCATCAAACAGGGCATCCGTTGCAATGCGATTTGCCCAGGCACGGTGCGGTCTCCCTCGTGGGAAGAGCGGGTTGCCGAGCTGGGCAAGGAAGTTGGAGGTACCGACAAGGCGATGGAAATGTTTGTTTCACGCCAGCCCATGGGACGTGTTGGGGAAGCTTCGGAGATTGCTGCGTTAGCGACCTATTTTGCCAGCGATGAGAGCGCGTTTACCACCGGTGTTGCGTTGCCCATTGATGGTGGTTGGACGCTTTAATCCACCGGTCTGAATTTGAGCCGTTGGCTGTATTTCCGAAAAGGTAAACCATGAAAATTCTTGTTTTGGGTGCGGCCGGTATGATTGGGCGCAAGCTCATAGATCGTTTGCTGGTTGATGGGACGTTGCGCGGCGAAGCCATCACCGCGCTCCATGCTTTTGATATTATGGAAGCGCCGAGAGATGCGACCGGTTCCATCGCGTTTTCAACCTCCGCTGGCGACATTGCGGACAAGGCCACCGTCGATGCCTTGATCGAACCGCGGCCGGACATCGTGTTTCACTTCGCCGCGATTGTGTCCGGTGAGGCAGAAGCGGACTTTGAGAAGGGTTACCGTATCAATTTTGACGGAACGCGGCACCTGTTTGACGCCATTGTTGAGCGCGATGGATATGTACCGCGTGTGGTGTATGCCTCGTCCATCGCCGTCTTTGGAGCGCCGTTTCCTGACACGATTGATGACGGGTTTCATCTCACGCCCTTGACGTCTTACGGCACGCAAAAGGCCATCGGCGAGATGTTGCTGGCGGACTACACGCGGCGCGGCATGATGGATGGAATCGGCTTGCGCTTCCCCACCATCGTTGTGCGTCCGGGCAAACCCAATGCGGCAGCGTCCGGCTTTTTTTCCAACATCATTCGTGAGCCTTTGGTTGGTCAAGATGCTGTTTTGCCGGTTTCGCGCGACGTAATGCACTGGCTTGCTAGCCCCCGCTCTGCAATTGGGTTTGCCATCCATGCAGCGGAAATTGACGGGGATGTTGTTGGTCCCCGACGCAATCTGACCCTACCGGGATTGGCGATTACCGTTGGTGAGATGATCGAAGGTCTTGAACGGGTGGCTGGACCGCAAGCTGTTGCCCATATCAAAGAAATCTCCGACGAGACGATCGAGGGTATTGTTGCCAATTGGCCGCGTCGGTTTGATGCTCAACGGGCTGAGGGTCTGGGCTTCGTTGCTGAAAAGAGTTTTGACGATGTGGTGCGCGCCCATATCGAAGACGAGTTGGGTGGCACGGTCTGATTTCGACGCCCAGTTCCGGTTCCGTTGCGCGTCGTCCAAGCTTCGTATTGACATAACTAGTTTTATAGTTATGTTGAAGGCATGACAGATAAAACAATCATGCCAATGTCCTCCGTCATCAGCGATGATGAGAGTTTCTTGGCGACTTCATCGCCCACCCTTTCACATGTTGCTCAGGCGCTTTCGGCGCTCGGGCATGAGGCACGTTTAAGCGTCTTTCGCCTCCTCGTGGTCAACGGTGAAGGTGGGTTGAACGTGGGTGAGATTACCGATCATCTCGATATTCCGGCCTCCACACTGGCCCACCATTTGCGTGCGCTCGTGCAGGCCAATCTTGTGATCCAAGAACGGCGTGGGCGTGAGATCGTCAACCGACCCAATTATGAAACCATGCAAGGCGCACTGGGGTTTTTAACCGACCAGTGCTGCGCAGGTCTCGAACTTAAACGCAGCGCGGCTTAGCCCGGAAAGGGATAACTCATCATGACCGATCTCGTCCTCAAAGCGGGCCATAACAGTTGGCACTGGATGAAGCTGGCTTGGAATGACCATCGTGTCTGGCTGGTCACGGCTGGCTTGTTCGCTCTGTTGTTCTTACTGGCTCCTGCGCAGGGCGCTGTCAGCGGGGCGTTCACACTCGATGCGTTGGTGCGCACCGCGCCTTATTTGTTGTTGTCCATTGCGGTGGCCGCCTATGCCGGGGCCAGTGGCGCGGATAATCTGATCGCAAAGGCCTTTGTGGGTTCGCCCTATGCGATGATATTTTTGGCTGCCGCGTTTGGTGGTCTTTCACCGTTTTGCTCTTGTGGTGTCATTCCGTTGATCGCTGCTCTGCTCGCAATGGGCGTTCCTTTGTCAGCGGTGATGGCGTTCTGGCTGGCGTCACCTGTGATTGATCCCTCCATGTTTCTGCTCACATCGGGCGTGTTGGGTGTGGAGTTTGCGGTGGCGAAAACCATGACTGCGGTCGCCCTTGGCTTGTTCGGAGGCTACACCACGCACGCTTTGATGCAGGCTGGTTATTTTGCCGATCCTGTGCGCCCCGGTGTGGGCAATGGCGGCTGCGGTGCGTCTTCTGTGCGCAACCCAAAAGAGGTCGTCTGGGCGTTTTGGCAGGAAGACGCGCGCCGCGAAAAGTTCGCAAAAACCGCTTTGTCGACAACCCTTTTCTTGTTGAAATGGCTGACGCTTGCTTTCTTGTTGGAAAGCTTGATGCTCGCCTATGTACCCGCTGAATGGATATCCAGCGCTTTAGGTGGCTCCGGCATCACGCCTATCTTTACAGCCACGATCGTAGGTGTTCCAGCCTATCTGAATGGTTACGCCGCGCTTCCTCTGGTGTCCGGTTTGATGGAACAGGGCATGGCTCCGGGTGCCGGTATGGCGTTCCTGGTGGCGGGTGGCGTTACGTCTCTACCAGCTGCGATCGCCGTGTTTGCCTTGGTCAAACGTCCTGTGTTCGCGCTCTATATCGTGTTGGCTCTGGTCGGCTCAGTGACCAGTGGACTGCTATATCAAGGGTGGGTTTCTTAGAATGCTCCCACGCCTGAATTTTTGAACCGGTCTTTGTTCTTTGGACGTTTTGGTGCACCAAATCGGGAGAATGGGACGATTAAGCAGACGTGGGCATGAGATTGAAGCGACCGGATAAAAAACACCGTCGCATCAGCAATCGGCAAATCGATTTCATTGGCTGGATACTTTTCGTCCTGTCGGCTATTGGGTTCATCATCGCGAGCATCGGTAATTTTTGGGCAATGGTGGGCAGCGTGTTCTTCTTGCTCGCCTGTGTGGTGTTTTTGATCCCGTTTTTCAGGTCTGCTGACGAGTAGGGGGCCGTCCGTTCGATCAGCGTCGTTATGACGACGTCTGATTGCCAAAGTGACAGTTCTTTTTTCGAAGAGACTTAGTGGAAGGGTCGAGTTAGAAACAGGCTTCGGCTCTGACTGTGCAGGATCTTACGTTTCTGGGGACGCTATTGACCTTTCTCACTTCCGTCTTGCACCGCAGCCCACGGAATTTGGGGACTATCACATAGCACAAGGCTGGAACGCCTGTGCGTCTGTTACATGTTCTGATGAGTTTTCGCATTGCAGAAAGGTTGGCGTTTTTGCGGGCCCTTGATTGGTTGACGCCCCAGGATTTCCCGATTGCGGCTGCGCAAGTCTTCGCTTCCGCTTCTGGAACGGAAATGACGGTGAAGGCGGACATCGCAAGGATGGCGAACGCCGGGACTGTTAAGGCGCGTTTGAGCCGCGCTGCTTTGGTTTTTTGAGTCTGCATAGTTGGAATTCCCCGATTTTTTTATACTGCGGTTGAGCAGACGGACATGTCGTGCCCGTTCATTCGTTCGTAGGTCCTGTTTGCCAAAAAAAGCTTGCCAGCACAGTGCGATAGCGCACGCTTGGACTGCCGGGCAAAGGTGTGCGTGGCGTTTTAAGAAATGCGGTTGACGCTGTCGCGTACCATCAGTGTGGGCTCCACGAGGATAGAACCGGTCACAGGTGTGCCGCCTTTGATTTTTTCAAAAAGCGCGCGAGCGGCTTGGGCACCCATATCGTGATGGCCGTCGCTCACCGTGGTAAGGGGCGGGAAGCAGATTGAGGCTTCTTCGATGTCGTCATAACCGGTCACGGCAACGTCCACTCCGGGTTCCAAACCCTTTTGGCGCAGGGCGTGCATCACACCGATTGCGACCGTATCGCTGCAACAGGCGAAAGCGGTTGGCGGTGTTCCGGAAGACAGAATTTGCATGGCTGCGTTGTAGCCAGCGGTACGGTCATAGGGTGTTTCGATATCGTCGCGGTCCGGCACTTCCAGTCCGGCTTTGTCAAACGCTTGAGCAAACCCAGTGCGCCGGGCGCGACCGGTGGAGGTTTTGCGTGTGCCGCCGATGAGGGCGATATCGCGATGCCCCGCTTCGATCAAATGGCTGGTGACCAGCTCAAAGCCCGCAACATCGTCCCCCAAATAGGCTGGCACATTGGCGTCCTGCACGGTGCGGGCCACCAACGTAACGGCCAGTCCTGTCGCCTCAATCCGTTCAACATCTTCCAGGGTCGTACCAACCGATGGTGACATGATCACACCGTCTGCGCCGAACTGCTGCAGTGTGGAAATGAACTCGTTTTGCAGATTGATGTCGTCAGCGTGGTTGCACAGCAAGAAGGTCTGCCGGTTGCTGCCAAGCTCCGCCTCGATGGCGCGCAAGATCTCCGCAAAAAAAGGGTTGATGATGTCACGCACCAAAACGCCAACAATGTCGGAGCGCTGGGTGCGCAGACTGGCAGCACGCCGGTCGTAGACATATCCGATCTCGATCGCGCGATCTTTGATGCGGTTGCGGGTGGCCTCCGCTACCAGAGGCGAATCCCGCAACGCCAGCGATACCGTCGCGGTGGACACCCCCAAATCGTGGGCGATTGTTGAAAGAGTAATTTTTCCAACCAAGCGCGGGAGAACCTTTTGGAACGTTGAGTAAAACGGGTATCACACCTACCCGGTATGGAAAACCAGCCAAAGGTTGTTTGCAAGTGGCTTCCTGTGGGTTGTGTTCGAGCGCTGCTGTGCGGCTCGGTTGTTCTTGTCAGGCGCACGGGCTGGGTTATAGGCTTTGCCGTACCGCCTTTGGGCACTTTGTAGATTTGGCACAGCGATGCGCACCTGGATTGAAAACCCGCTTTCCATTTTGGCCGATGGATCGGAGGGCGGCATCGTTGTGGACGGCAGCCGGATTGTGGAATTGGTGCCCGCTGGCGCAGCACCGTCCGCGCCCGTGGACAAGCGATTTGACGCCAGCCGCCATGTCGTCTTGCCGGGCCTTATCAACACCCATCACCACTTTTTTCAGACGCTGACCCGTGCGCATCCAGAAGCGATCAACAAGGAGTTGTTTCCCTGGTTGAAGGCGCTCTACCCGATTTGGGCGCGTAATGTGAAACCGGATGCGTTTCGTCTTGCGACGCGACTGGCGCTGACCGAGCTTTTGATGAGCGGCTGCACGACAGTGTCCGACCATCAATATCTGTTCCCGCGCGGGCTGGAAAACGCGATGGACATACAGGTGGAGGAGGCAGCGCGGCTTGGTATGCGCATTACGGTGACGCGCGGTTCCATGAGCCTGTCTGAAAAGGACGGTGGTTTGCCGCCGGACTCTATTGTGCAGGACGATGATACGATCCTGGCGGACTGCGAGCGTGTTCTAAACCGCTACCATGACCGCTCAGACGGGGCGATGGTGCAGGTGGCGCTGGCACCGTGTGCGCCATTTACGGTGACCAAACGCCTGATGACCGAAACAATGGATCTTGCCCATAAGCACAATTGCACTTGCCACACCCATCTGGGCGAAACCTTAGACGAAGATGCCTATTGTGTTGAGCACTACGGCTACCGGCCGGTGGACTATCTGGACGAGTTGGGCTGGATGAATGACCGCGTTTGGCTCGCCCACGGCATCCATTTCAACGATGATGAAGTGCAGCGCCTGGGCAAGGCCGGGGTGGGTGTGTGCCATTGCCCAACGTCCAACATGGTGCTGGCCTCGGGCCATTGCCGCACGAAAGAGCTTGAAGCTGCGGGGTCGCCGGTAGGCTTGGGCGTGGATGGGTCAGCTTCCAACGACAATTCCAATTTGATGGAAAGCGTGCGCCACGCGCTGATGATCAACCGCCTCACCTATGATGCTGCCAACGTTACACATTTTGATGCGTTTCGCTGGGCGACCGAAGGGTCTGCGCGGTGTTTAGGCCGTGACGATATCGGTAAGATCGCGGTGGGAAAGCAGGCCGACTTAGCCATGTACACGCTGGATGAATTGCGGTTCTCCGGGGCCGGCGATCCGCTTGCAGCATTGGTGCTGTGCGGCGCGCATAGCGCTGACCGGGTGATGGTCGCGGGAGAATGGCGCGTCGAAGATGCCAAGCCGGTCAACATGGACGTGGTGAAACTGCGGCACGAGCATGGAGCGGCTGCAAAGGCGTTTTTGGAAACCGTCTAGTGGCACCGGTTCGCATTCCCGATGTCGATGCACTGGCTGGTTCAGTCGTCAGCGATACGACCATCGTGATGGTGCCATTGGGTGCCACGGAACAGCACGGGCCACATCTCCCTTTTGAGACGGATACGCTGATCGCTGATGGCGTTTGTGATCGTTTGATAGCAGCCTTTAAGGCGGATGAAGCTGGTCTGGACGTTCGTATTTTGCCTGTGGAACCGATTGGCTACTCGCCGGAACACATGGATTTTCGCGGTAGTCAGACGCTCGTGTTCGATGAGGCCATCGAACGCTGGATCGGCATCGGGGTGGCCTGCGCCAGGCATGGCGTGCGGCGGATCGTGTTTATGAATGCCCATGGCGGCAATGTGCCGATTGTTCAGATCGTTTGTCAGGAACTGCGCGTGCGCCAGGCCATGCTGGCAGTGGCCACAAAGTGGGATCGTTTTGCGAAGGGCATTGGTCTGGTGAGTGAACGCGAGGAGGCGTTTGGCATCCATGGCGGAGACATTGAAACCAGTGCGATGCTGGCTCTTGCGCCCCAGTCGGTCGATATGTCAGCCGCCAAGGATTTCCCCAACTTGCAAGAAGCGCTGGTGCTCGATCACACGCATTTGCGGGCTTACGGTCCCCACGCCTTTGGATGGAAAATGCAGGATTTGAACCGTTTGGGTGTGACCGGACACGCGGGACACGCCTCGGCAGAAAAAGGCGAGGCTCTGCTCACACGGGCTGTAGATGGTTTGAAAGCTCTGTTGGATGATGTGGAGCGCTTTGATTTGACCTTGTTGAAACTGACCTGAACCTTATGTCTTGCGAACCCGCCGTAATGCCAAATCGTGAGTTTTTGATATGACCCTTCAGACACCTGTTACCGTGCTCACCGGCTACCTTGGGTCGGGTAAGACGACTTTGTTGAATCGTATTCTAACCGCCGATCACGGCAAGAAGTTTGCTGTCATCGTCAATGAGTTTGGTGAGATCGGGATCGACAATGATCTCATCGTGGAGTCCGACGAGGAAATCTACGAGATGAACAATGGCTGCGTCTGCTGCACTGTGCGAGGTGATTTGGTGCGGGTGGTGCAAGGTCGTTGAAGCGCAAGGGTCGGTTTGACGGCATCTTGGTGGAGACCACCGGCCTCGCCGACCCTGCACCTGTGGCGCAGACCTTTTTCATGGATGAAGACGTGCGGGCAAAGGCCAAGCTGGACGCTGTGGTCGCCATGGTGGACGCGAAGCATTTTGGCCTTCGCCTGAAAGACGCACCCGAGGCGGAAGATCAGGTGGCATTTGCCGACGTGGTGGTGCTGAACAAGACCGATCTGGTCAGCGCTGACGAGTTGGAAGCGTTGCGCACCACTGTGCGCAAGATTAATCCCCACGCGGTTATCCACACGTCCGAACGGTCCAACGTAGCGATGGATGTGGTCTTGGACCGCGGGGCGTTTGATCTCGACCGGATATTGGAAAATGATCCGCATTTTCTCCATGCCGATGACCATGATCACCCCGACCACGAGTGTGGTCCAGCTTGTGATCACCACAGCCATGCCCATGCTGACGCTGCAGAACATGCGCACGATCATGAATGTGGACCATCTTGTGACCACGAGAGCCACAAACTTGATCCTGCCACTCACGATGTGTCCGTTACCTCGGTATCACTGCGGGCAGGCGATATGGACCATGAGAAGTTTTTCCCGTGGATCAACAAACTCACGCAGATGGATGGTCCAGATATTTTGCGGCTGAAGGGCATTGTTGCTTTTAAGGGGGACGAAGACCGTTTCGTGATCCAAGGGGTTCATATGATTGTTGAGGGCGACCACCAGCGCCCTTGGCGGGAGGATGAAACCCGCGAGACCCGCATGGTGTTCATTGGGCGCAATCTCGACAAAGAGAAAATCGAACGAACGTTCAACGCATGTATAGCCGCCTGATTTCATGCCCACCGTTGCGCCTTACGATTTTGATTCCCACGTGGAATGGGCCGGTTTCATTGCGGATGAACCGGTGTTTGCGACGGTGGAGGGCGCTGTCCATTTCCCGACCCGTAAGGCCGATGTTTTTAGCATCCATGATGGGCTTTTGAGCGCGGTTCCGACCCTTAAGGGTGACGTTCTTTTGTCGGGTGGTGAGGACGGTCGGGTGGTGGCCACCACCCCCAGCCGGGGCCAACAGATTTACCACCAAACCCGAAAATGGAAAGAAAAACAGGCCGCAGGTCCCAAAAGTGCACACGCCAAAGCCAACCGCCCGAC
>JBCBYZ010000109.1:0-11596 GCA_039815595.1 Pseudomonadota bacterium
CGCAAATGCCCGGTCGCCCCCGGGCGGGAGCACTATGAAACGTCTAGCTGGTTCAGCGTACTGGATTTATAGCGCCGCCACTGTCGGCAGCCTCGCGCTGGCCGTTGTGGTTTTGATGCGCGACCGGTCTGGCGATGGTTCATCTGTCGAGCCACTGTTGTTTGGTGTCCCACAAAGCGAGCTGGCGTTGATTTTGATGAGCGCAACGCTGCTGTTCGGGCTGCTTTTCACGCTTCCCTCTCTCAGACGCAGCCAAACTGTGCAGCAAGAACTGACCGATCGTGCGGCGAAGCTGGAGGTTGCGGTTGTCACCGACCCGCTTACGGGCCTCTACAACCGCCGATATTTTGAAGATGCTTTTGACGAATATCTCAAGGAATTCAGCAAGATAAATGCGCCTCTGGCGCTGCTGACCCTCGATCTGGATCACTTTAAGAGCGTTAATGACACGTACGGGCACGACGCGGGCGACGTCGTGCTCAAACAGTTGGCGCTGCGATTGCAAAAACTCACACGCGAGCACGATATCGTGGCGCGGACGGGCGGTGAGGAATTTTGTATCGTAGCGCCATTCCCACAATCCGAGCAGATCCGTCCCTTCGCGGAGCGGGTGTGTCGGATGGTGGCTGAAATGCGCATCGATATCGGGGCAGTGGTTCTTCGGCCCACGGTGTCAATCGGTGTTGCAAGCACGCTTGACGGCGTGTCCACCAAAAGGGAGCTCATCAAACTCTCCGATGAACGGCTCTATCAGGCGAAGGAGACCGGTAGGAACAAGGTTTGTGCCTAAGGTTTTGGTGGTTTTCTCAGTGGCAAGGGGCGCAACCGTGTTGCCGGGGTCACATTTTCAGGTCCAACCGCGGTTTTTGAACGATCATCAGCTTTTGGACGGTTGACGCCATCGGTGTCGGCTTTATTGTTGGGCTCAGGAAACGGGAGCGACACGATGTCTGCCATTTGCATTGTAGTAGTAGGTAAGCGCGTTGGCGCGGTGGGCTAAGGCTTACCGGCACTGCTAACGCGCGTCAGGCTCCTTCGGGGGCCTTTTTTATTGCCTGAATTGGCGTGAATTGGATTGCCTGGTTCAGTTTGCTGATAAGACCATCGGCACAGTTTGAGGCCAGCGAAACGGAGGAACACCCGGCAAGGGTGAGACTGGAAAGAAGAACGATGACACAAACACAGACCCTTGAACGCCCGTCCGGCGCGCCGGATGCAAACGCTGGCATCGAAATGACCGGCGCGGAAATGGTGATCCACGCTTTGCGCGATAATGGTGTGACCGATCTGTTCGGCTATCCAGGCGGTGCTGTGCTTCCCATCTATGATGAGTTGCACCAGCAGGAAGATATTCGTCACATCCTCGTACGCCACGAACAGGGTGCCGGACATGCGGCGGAGGGCTACGCCCGTTCGACGGGAAAAGCGGGTGTTGTTTTGGTCACGTCCGGCCCCGGTGCCACCAATATGGTGACGCCGTTGCAGGACGCGTTGATGGATTCTGTGCCGCTGGTGTGCCTGACGGGCCAAGTTCCCACGCCGTTGATCGGTTCCGATGCGTTTCAGGAATGCGATACCGTTGGCATCACGCGCCCCTGCACCAAGCACAATTGGCTGGTGAGTGATGTCAACGATCTCGCGCTGATCCTGCACGAAGCGTTTCATGTGGCCACCGCGGGCCGTCCGGGTCCGGTTGTCGTGGACATTCCAAAGGACGTCCAGTTCGCCACCGGTACATATTATCCGCCATCTATGCTGGACAAGAAGACCTATGAGCCGCGGGTGAAGGGTGATCCTGATCAAATCCGTCTCGCGGTGGCCGCGATGATGCGTGCCAAAAAACCGATCCTTTACACTGGCGGTGGCGTGATCAATTCCGGTCCCGAGGCCACTCGTCTTCTGCGCGAGTTGGTGGAACTAACGGGTTTTCCCATCACGTCCACTTTGATGGGCCTTGGCTGCTATCCCGCCAGCGGTGACAAGTGGCTGGGCATGTTGGGCATGCACGGCACCTACGAAGCCAACATGACCATGCATGATTGCGATGTGATGGTATGCATCGGTGCGCGGTTTGATGATCGTATCACCGGTCGTCTGGACGCGTTTTCGCCCGGTTCCACCAAAATTCACGTGGACGTTGATCCGTCCTCCATCGGCAAGGTCGTCCATGCGGACGTGCCGATAATCGGCGATGTTGGCTTGGTCTTGGAGGACATGGTGCGCATGTGGCGCGAGATGTCATCGGGTGCACAACTGCCCGACCTCTCCGACTGGTGGTCGCAGATCGACACCTGGCGTGGGCGCAACTCGCTGGCCTATACGCCCAATGACGACGTGATCATGCCGCAATACGCCATCGAACGATTACACGCGCTGAGCAAAGATCGCGAGACGTACATCACCACGGAGGTGGGCCAACACCAGATGTGGGCTGCGCAGTTCTATGGCTTCGATGAGCCTAACCGCTGGATGACGTCAGGTGGTTTGGGCACGATGGGCTATGGCCTCCCAGCCGCGCTGGGTGTGCAGATCGCGCACCCCGATGCGTTGGTGGTGGACATTGCGGGCGACGCATCGATCCAGATGTGCATTCAGGAAATGTCCTGCGCGGTGCAACACAATGCGCCGATCAAGATCATGATCCTGAACAACGAATATATGGGCATGGTGCGCCAATGGCAGCAATTGTTGCACGGCAACCGTTTGTCTCACTCCTACACGGAGGCCATGCCGGACTTCGTCAAACTGGCAGAGGCCTACGGTGCCAAGGGCATTCGCTGCACAAAGCCGGACCAGTTGGACGATGCAATTCGCGAAATGATTGAGACACCTGGACCGGTGATATTCGATTGCTGCGTCGTCGCCTTGGCCAATTGTTTCCCGATGATCCCATCGGGCAAGGCGCACAATGAGATGCTGTTGCCCGACGAGGCGACGGACGAAGCCGTTGGGTCCGCCATTGACGAGGAAGGCAAGCGCTTGGTCTAGCGCTCACAGCAACTCCCAGCAGTCTCACAATAACACTCTTTCAGGACTTTTCTATTTCATGAGTGACACTCTCAAAAACCAGGGCCCAGTAACCCAACCGCCCGCATCGGCCTACTTCATTGCGCCGGACACGCAGATCATTGTGCAACACACACTGTCGATCATTGTGGACAATGAGGCCGGTGCACTGGCCCGTGTGATTGGGCTGTTCTCCGGGCGCGGCTACAATATCGAGAGCCTGACCGTATCTGAGACCGAGCACGAGAAACACTGGTCACGCATAACGATCATTTCCAAGGGCACACCGAAAGTGCTGGAACAGATCAAGCGGCAGCTGGAGCGCATGGTACCCGTACACCGCGTGGTCGATCTTACCTTGCTGGCTCGTGACAAGGGGCACGATAAGCCCATGGAGCGGGAACTGGCTCTGGTTAAGGTGGCTGGCAAAGGGGAACATCGGGTAGAAGCTATGCGGCTTGCCGACGCCTTTCGTGCGCAAGTCATCGACGCATCGGTGGATCACTTCACATTTGAAATCACCGGTCGCACGTCCAAGGTGGAGCAGTTTATCTCCATCATGGCCCCGCTGGGGCTGGTGGAAGTGTGCCGCACCGGCATAGCGGCCCTGAGCCGTGGGCCAGAGGGTATGTAAAGAGGCCATGTAGAGTATGTTTGCGTTTGAGAAGCGTGTTGTTGAATTGAGCCCGGTCCGCTTCTCCACTTCACCAAGGTGCATTATGTCACGGAAGTTTTGTTGCTGTCCGATTTAGGGATGATGCATCATTTGGATGTCGTCACCCATTGAAGGAAGTGCAATGAAACGTTCTGTCTTAACCTCCTCAGTGATCGCCGGTTTAGCTGCTGGCGCACTCAACGCCGCGTCAATCAACACCCTGTCAGCGGCGACCAGCGAACAACCGCAAGTCATGGTCATCATGGATTCCTCGGGCTCGATGAAGCGCAAGATAGGCGCACGAACGAAAATGGAAATTGCCAAACAGGCAGTGACCGATTTCGTTGCATCGGTGCCGACCGATCTGCCGGTGGGCCTGATGGCTTATGGCCATCGCCGCGCGAAGGATTGCACGGACATTCAGGTGATGATCCCGCCAGCGGCAGGTGCCGCCAAACAAATTGAAGACAGTGTCTGGGCCATGGCGCCCAAGGGCGAAACACCGATTGCCGAAAGCCTGCGGGCGGCTGCCGATTACATGAACAGCCAAACCAAAACCGCCACGGTGGTGTTGGTGACCGATGGTGAAGAAGCCTGCAATGCAGACCCATGCGCCGCCGCTACCGAGCTTGAAAAGTCCGGCGTGGACTTTACCGCCCATGTCATCGGATTTGGCCTTAATGAGGAGCAAAGCAAGGCCGTTAAGTGCTTGGCTGACAACACGGGTGGCCAGTTTATCGCTGCCAACAATTCAGACGAGTTGGCCGGTGCCCTGGTGAAAACCGTCGTGAGGGAGCCAGCGCCCGAACCCATCAAAGTGGCCTCTTCGCGCACGGTTTGGTTCGATGATTTTGACGGCAACAAACTGGGCGAGGAATGGACAGTCGAGAACCCGAACTTGGATGCCTATATCGTGGACGGTGGCAATTTGCTCACGATCAACGCCAATAAACACAACGGGCCCAAGGCTGTTGATGCGCCCAACCGATTTAAGGCCGGTATCGATTTGCCATCGGGGGATTGGGATCTCACTGTGACAGGGGTCTTTGAGTATTCCACCGGGCGCGATGGATTTTACCTTGGATTGTCGGACGAAGAGGGCAATGCGATCTTTACCGAGTTCTTGAGTTACAGAAACTCGTGCGGTTACACGCCTTACCTGTATCTGCGCCGGTATACCGCCTTTAAAGAAGTGGCTAAGGGCGGCGGCAAATTCGCTGCGAAGTGCGGCGGGCGGTATGGCGACTATGCTAAAGTCGCGGCCTCCCAAGGGTCCAAGCCGGTCACGCTGACATTTTCCAAACGGGGTCGTAAGTATTTCGGCAAAGTGGACAGCGGC
The DNA here is from genome assembly GCA_039815595.1 of Pseudomonadota bacterium. GTDB lineage: Bacteria > Pseudomonadota > Alphaproteobacteria > Rhizobiales > Rhizobiaceae > Pseudahrensia. The sequence continues at coordinate 5,001 of JBCBYZ010000109.1, forward strand.
CCCTTCGGAGAAGTGTACGAGACCCAAACCATGACGCTGTTGCGCGCTCCTTCCACGGTGACGATGGGCGCTTGGAAATACGGCAATGGTCCGGGAGACACAGTCGTAAACGTAGACGCGATCAAACTGGAAACGGTGAACTAGTTTCAGTCCAAGACAATGGGAGAGCCCGCTTGCCCGCGAGGGTGGGCGGGCTTTTTTGTCAGTGGTGATCATGGCTCCTTTGAAGCACTGATCGGTTCTAGCTTACTGTTTCTTCGAAATTCGTTTCGCTCAAACTATTCCGTTTGAAAGGCATGGCTCTTGGGAGCGAAAAACAGTTGTGCGGACGGCAATTTAGGTCAATAATCCTTACCTATTTTCCTTTGGCGTTTCTGCGGTGCCATAATGTCTTTATCCACTTTTGCAGCCTTGCTGCTGTTTTCATTCGTGTCGTCGGTGACGCCAGGGCCGAACAATCTGATGTTGTTTGCTTCGGGCGTAAACTTTGGCCTGAGGCGCACAGTACCACACATGTTTGGTATCGCCATTGGGTTTGGCGTTTTGCTTGCCTGCGTGGGGGCAGGGCTGGGTGCCGTTTTTGCGCTTTACCCGCCGGTGTTCACCGCCATCAAGTTCATCGGGGCTGCCTACATGATCTGGCTCGCATGGCGGATTTTCAATTCAGGACCAGCGGAGGTTGCGGAGGGCACGGCCCGACCGATGACCTTTATGGAAGCGGCGCTGTTTCAATGGGTGAACCCAAAAGCCTGGATGATGGCCACCTACGCCATGGCGGTCTACACATCCGAGGGCAGTTATGCCGTTTCGGTTGCCATCGTCGTATTTGCTTTCGTGGTTGTGAATTTTCCCAGCGTCTCCATCTGGGCGATCTTTGGCATGTCCATGCGGCGACTGTTGCAAAAGCCGGCGATATTGCGCGCGTTCAATACGGTGATGGCCCTCTCATTGTTGCTGTCTCTTTGGCCCATGTTGTCCGACGGATGAAAAAAGTTCCCGATGCCGACAATCGAGTGAGTTTTCTCACAGCACTTTGGATCAGGTTTTCGTATCCACATTCGTGTCGGGGATGGGAGCTTCCCTTCAGGAAGCCTTAGATTTCTGACCCCCAAATGGTAGCAACCGTCGATCGCCCCTGAACGGTTGCTTAGGTCCGCCTCCCTCCGTCCGGGGGAGGTGGACCACCGTTTACGGCACCCGCTGATCTCATCAGCAGCCTCCATGATTGCTTTTGCCTTTAGACGCTGCATCCTGTGCAGCGTTTTTTTTGCTCTGCTACGGTTGCGGGTGCGCCTTTGATTTGCACCGCCTGCTTCAGCTTGTCCCGCACCGATTTTGACCGTTGTTTTGCGAGCAGGCTGGCGTGCTGTATAGATACCGGGAAGGTGCCAGCAGATTGGCTGGCCAGTATTTTACAGCATTTTGAGCCCAGCATGACCCAGACCGCCGATACAGCCCCGCCTAAAACCCTGGCGGGGGGACTTCCCACCAGCATTGATGGCACTTTGGAGCTGCTCACCAAAGGCAATTATGTGGCGGACCGTTCCCTGGCGACGGTGCTGTTCTTGTCTCTCAAAATGGGGCGTCCTTTGTTTTTGGAGGGGGAAGCCGGGGTCGGCAAAACTGAGATCGCAAAGGTGTTGGCCGATCAGTTGGATCGCCCTTTGATCCGCTTGCAATGCTATGAAGGTCTCGACGTTTCCTCCGCTGTCTATGAATGGAACTACGCTGCACAGATGGTGGAAATCCGCATGCGGGAAGCGTCCGGCGCGACCGATAAGTCGGCTATGGAGGATGGTGTTTTTTCCGAGCGGTTCCTGATCCGCCGTCCCATCTTACAAGCGCTGGACCAGCCGGATGGACGCGCGCCAATTTTGTTGATTGACGAGTTGGACCGCACCGACGAGGCCTTCGAAGCGTTTCTGTTGGAAGTGCTTTCGGACTTCCAAGTCACGGTGCCGGAGCTGGGTACGATCAAGGCGAAGGAACCACCCATCGTCATCATCACAACCAACCGCACCCGCGAGATTCACGACGCTCTCAAGCGCCGCTGCCTCTATCACTGGGTGGACTATCCCGACGCTGAGCGGGAACTGTCCATCGTGCGCGCCAAGATGCCCCAAGCGGGGGAAACGCTGTCTGAGGAAGTCGTGGCCTATGTGCAGCGGTTGCGCCAGGAGGAGTTGTTTAAAAACCCGGGCATTGCTGAAACATTGGACTGGGCCACCGCCTTGCTGGAACTCGACCGCGTGGCGCTGGACCCGCAAGGCATATCCGACACGCTTGGGGTGTTGTTGAAATACCAAGACGACATTTCCAAGATTCAAGGCAGCGACAGCGCTGCGATCTTGAAGGAAATTCGTTCTGGCGGAGCGTCCGCCAATGCGGCACCGGCCATCTAATTCGGCGATGGATGGCCTCGAAACAGCATTGGAAGCTAGCGGAATAGACGCTACCCCCGCGCGAGCAGAAGGCGGACGCTTGCCGGAAAACATTGTCTATTTTGCCAGAACGCTGCGCGATGCAGGGTTGCGTGTCGGTCCGGCCAGCGTGGTGGATGCTGTTCGTGCGGCGGAGGCTGCTGGCTTAGGCGACCGGGATGATCTCTATTGGACGCTGCACTGTATTTTTGTGACCCGAAAGGAAGACCATCCGGTTTTTCACGAGGCTTTCAACCTCTATTGGCGGTCCCGTGATCTGGTGGAAAAGATGATTGCCATGTTTTCTCCCATGGCTGACCCGCGCACGCCGCAGGAAAAACCAAAAGCTGGACAATCACGTGTCTCCGAAGCCTTGTTTAAGGATGGGCGTGAACGGGAAACGCAGGAACGACCTGAAATCGAAATTGATGCGTCGTTTTCGATGAGCGCCAATGAAGTGTTGCGCACAAAGGATTTTGCGCAAATGACGGCCAGTGAGTTTGCGCAAGCGCAACTGGCATTGGAGCGGCTGCGCCTGCCCGTGGACACCGTCAAGACCCGACGCTACCGCGCGGCCAATGGCGGTCGGTTGCTTGATCCCCGTGCGATCTTGCGCAAGTCCATGGCGACGGGTGGTGATCTTATCCTACCCCGCTATAAGACTGTGCGCGAAGTGCAGCCACCGCTTGTGGTTTTGGCCGATATATCCGGCTCCATGAGCCAGTACTCGCGTATCTTCCTACATTTTTTGCATGCGCTTACGGAAAAGCGACGGCGGGTGCACACATTTTTGTTCGGTACGCGCTTATCCAACGTCACCCGCGCGTTGCGGATGAAGGATCCGGATGAGGCGATTGCCGATGTGTCTGCCCTCGTTCCGGATTGGGAAGGTGGCACGCGCATTGGCGATACGCTGGCGGAGTTTAACCGGTTGTGGTCCCGCCGCGTTCTTGGGCAAGGGGCGGTGGTGTTGATGATCACCGATGGGTTGGAGCGGGCTGCTGACGAACATGATCTGGCCCTGCTCGGCCATGAGATGGACCGGCTTCACCGGTCGTGCCGCCGATTGATATGGTTGAACCCGTTGCTGCGTTTTGACGGGTTTGAACCTAAGGCTGCCGGTGTTCGCACCATGTTGCCCCATGTGGATGAGTTCCGTTCGGTGCATTCCCTCGATACCATAGAGCAATTGTGCGCCGCGCTTGGCTCAGCGCCCATCGCTGGCAATGTGAAATCATTGCACAGCGGTGCGAACATCCTAAATTAATCGTAGAGGCTTTTGAGCAAGCAACGACGACGAGAGGGTTGACCATGAGTGATGTTAAGGCGGCGGTTGATGCCGGATTGGCTGATGACGCATTGACGGTCGCGCAGGCATGGCGGACCGAAGGCCGGTCCGTCGCACTGGCCACCGTTGTCGAGACCTGGGGCAGTGCGCCGCGCCCAGTCGGCAGCCACTTGGTGATTGATGCCGACGGCAATTTCGAAGGTTCCGTCTCCGGTGGCTGCGTGGAAGGGGCCGTCGTGTTTGATGCGGTTGAGGCCATCGAAACGGGTAAACCCAAAATGCTGGAATTCGGCGTCGCGGATGAAACGGCGTGGGAGGTTGGCTTGTCCTGCGGCGGACGTATACGCGTCTATGTTGAACCGGTGTTGAACTGATGGGCGCTGCTTGATGTATGGGGCACTCCTAAACGCCCTCAATGCGGCACGTGCCAAGCGTGATGCTGTGGCTGTTGTGACCGATCTGGCTATGGGTGAGAAACGGCTTCTAACGCGCGTGGATGCAATGTCCGATCCGTTAGCCGACGCCATTGGTGCGCGGTTTTTATCCGGCAAATCCGGTGTTGTGACGCACAACGATGCCGAACACTTTGTGCAAGTCTATGTTCCGCCCGCGCGATTTGTGATCATCGGCGCCGTGCACATCTCGCAAGCTTTGGCCCCCATGGCGCGGGCTTGTGATTTTGATGTTACTATAATTGATCCTCGTACAGCATTTGCCACTGAAGACCGTTTTGACGGCACCGTGCTCCATGCGGAATGGCCTGAACAGATTTTGAAAGACCAGCCGCTGGATGCATATACGGCGCTGGTGGCTGTGACCCACGATCCCAAGATTGATGACTTGCCGTTGCAGGCTGCGCTGGAGGCGGAGTGTTTCTATGTCGGCGCGTTGGGCAGCCGCAAAACCCATGCCAAACGCTTGGACCGTCTCCACGGCAATGGTCTGTCCGTTGAGCAGACGGACCGGATCGCAGCGCCGATAGGGTTGGATATCGGCGCGGCCACGCCCTCTGAAATTGCGGTTGCGGTGCTGGCGCAAGCCATCGAAGCGCGGCGGCGTCCTGACACCAAAAAACCTGTAGTGATAACTGAGACGGCTGCTGCGTGAAGTTTGGACCCGTTGCGACAGAACAGGCGGAAGGGGCTTTGCTGGCTCACGCGCTGACTGTGAAGGGAAGACGGTTCAAAAAGGGCCGCTTGCTGACCCGCCACGATGTGGCTGCGATCTCAACGGATGGTATTTCCACGATCACGGTGGCCCGTTTGGACCCCGATGATGTCGTGGAAGACTTGGCTGCTGACCGGATTGCGCAAGCGCTTTTGCACGATGCTCAAGATACGCTGTTTGCTGCGGAACCGTTTACCGGGCGGGTGAACATTTACGCCAAACAGGCCGGACTGTTTAAGGCGGATGCAGCCCTTGTGGATCGGTTGAACCGCATCGACCCGTCGATCACGCTCGCCACGCTGGCCGATGACACGTTTGTCGAGACCGGGCGCATGGTGGCCACTGTCAAGATCATCCCGTTTGCTGTTCCCCGCTCTGCGTTGGAGGCTGCTGAGGCCTTGAGCCGTGCTGACAGTTTGGTCGTTCTGCACAGCGTTGCCATATCAAGCATCGCGCACATTTCCACCGCATTGCCGACCCTCAAACCCAGTGTGATGGATAAGACGCGGGGCACTCTGCAGGCCCGGTTAGACCGTTTGGGCTGTCGCTTAGACCCTGAACAACGCGTACCGCACACGGTCGAGGCGTTATCATCCGCTTTGAAGGCGGTGCAACCGACGTCTGATCTCATCATAATCTTCGGTGCATCTGCCATCACCGATCGAGCGGATGTTCTGCCCGCTTCCTTGGAGGCTGCAGGTGGAACCGTTCATCAATTGGGTATGCCGGTTGATCCAGGCAATCTGCTGCTGGTTGGGACCTTGGACGGACGGCCCGTCATCGGAGCACCGGGATGTGCACGCTCGCCCGCGGAAAACGGTTTTGACTGGGTGTTGCATCGTCTGGCCTGCGGAGTGCCCGTCGATTCCCAATACGTAACCGGCCTGGGCGTGGGCGGCCTGTTGATGGAGATTACATCACGCCCGCAACCTAGAGAGACTGCACGAGCGTCAGCCGGAGACGAGGATGAAAGATAAGCCACGCATCGTCGGGCTTGTGCTCGCCGCCGGCACGTCCTCCCGCATGGGCGTGCGCAACAAACTGACGACCCCGTATCAGGGCAGGCCTCTGCTCTCCCACTGTTTGGAACAGGCCCAGCGGAGTGCGCTTTGCGATCTGGTTGTCGTAACCGGGCATGAAAAGACGGCAGTTGCGGCATTGGTGCCGTCTCCCATGAGACGTGTTCATAATCCTGCCTTTGCCACGGGCATGGCGTCGTCTTTGGTGGCTGGCGTCCAATCTATCGCGGACCAAGAGTTCCACGGTGCGATGGTTTTGTTGGGCGATATGCCCTTGGTGACGAGCGAACACATCAACGCTCTGCTAAACCGTTTTCGAACAGATGGTGATGGATCGATAGTTGTGGCGGCTGATGGATCGCGCCTTGGAAACCCGGTTGTTTTTGCACGGCGTTATTTTGATGCCTTGATACAACTCGACGGGGACCGGGGCGCGAAGCCAGTGATCGAGGCGCATAAGTCCAGTGCAGTTCTTGTAGACATTGGTGAGGCGGCACATCGGGACTTTGATACGCCGGATGCGTTCAACTGACTTCGAATGCCCCGGACATCGGACGTGTCGGCCCGAAACGGATCTCAAATTGTTGTCGCAGCGCTAAATCCAGATCGTCCATCATGACTGGCAGTCCCAAATCTATCAGACTGGTGACCCCGTGGCCTTGGACGCCGCAGGGCACAATGCCGTCAAAATGGGTCAGGTCC